>NZ_AP024650.1:2185351-2497544 GCF_019977275.1 Arthrobacter sp. StoSoilB19
ACGCACAGCAGCCACCAGGAGTGCAAGACCGAAGATGACGGCCACATGCCCCACGACTGGCGCCGGTGCAAGGAAGGTAAGGGCAGCCGCGCCGGCGATGGCGGCGGCAGTGATGATGAAACCGGCAAGGTTGCGGAGGAAGATCAGCGACGCGGCCAGGACCAACAGGCTCACGGCCATGGCAGCCGGGCCCCACCCGCCAAGGCCGCAGCAGACGAAAGCGGCACCGACCATAGCCGGTACCGGATATCCCCAGAAGCAGGACCATGCTGCTGCAAGCCGGCTCCTGCTGTAAGTGGTGGTGGTTCCGGAATGGTCAAGCCTGAGGCGGATTCCCGACAGCCGCTGACCGGACGTCAAGGCCGCGAACGCGTGACCCAGCTCATGGGTGGTGGTAGCGAGGAGCCCGAAGTAGCGCCAGCTGCGGCGGGGTATGGACAGACCGATGGCTGCCGCCACGGACAACAGCATCTCGATCCAGGTGACGTTGGGTACGTTTGCCTGCGCGAACGCCGCACTGAAGGTGTTCCACAAGCTCGCGGAGCTGTCCAACATTGCCTCCTGGCTGCCGGTTGGCGTCGTAAATGTCCTACTCCAACGCTACGCACCCCAGCTGGGCGAAGGCTTAAAGTCGAAAGGCACGCCCGTTGCGGCGTGCCTTCGGCGTTGGTGGGACGTGCGAATCGCTGCCCGAAAGGTTCCCGACTAGCCTTCGCACTCAGTGCAGTAGCTGTGGCCGTCTTTTTGACGGGCGATCTGGGACCGGTGGCGGACCAGGAAGCAGGAATAGCAGGTGAACTCATCCTCAGCCTGCGGGATGACCTGGACTACGAGCTCCTCAGCGACGAATTCGCCGCCAGGGACGCCGGCGCCGTCCAGTCCGTCAGCCTCGTCCAACTCCTGCACAACACTGCGGGCGTCGGGAGCATTTGCTGACTGGAGCTGCTCGAGTGAGTTGTCCTGCGATTCCTTGACGTCGGAACGCAGTTCATCGTAATCGGTTGCCACTTTAGGTGCTTCTCTTTTCTTTGATTGGCTGTCGGGTATGAAACGTACAGCATCGGGAGGGTATTCCCCAACAGTGAGCGTGAATCCGCCGCCTATTGGGTAAAGGTCCTAAGGAGCAGCCGCACGTTCCAGGAGCGCATTGCGGCCGCGTGGGCAGTGGGGGGACAGGGGACTGGTCCCCCTGCATGACGGAAGGGGCAGTGTGTGGAACAACTCACCGCAGAGTTCGGCGGTGCAGGACAAATCGGCGTGGGCGTCGGTCCTGTGCTGGAGAAGTTCACCGACGTGTCCAGGATTGTCATCCTGCGCGGCGGAGGATTGGGCGACCTGATTTTCGCCATCCCGGCCATGGCAGCACTGAAGGTGGCTTATCCGGGATCAACCATCACGCTGCTGGGAACACCAATCCACAAGGCGCTGCTGGAGGCGGTGAAAAGCCCCGTGGATGAGGTGGTGGTCCTGCCGTTCGCCGAAGGAGTCAGGCCTGGGCAGGAAGAGGCACCTGAACTGGACCGTTTCTTTGCGGACATGCGGGGCCGCACCTTCGACCTGGCTGTCCAGCTTCATGGCGGCGGCCGCTATTCAAACCCCTTCCTGCTAAGGCTCGGCGCCCGTCATACCGTCGGGACCCGGACTGCCGATGCAGCCAGCCTCGAGCGCACCGTCCCCTACCTTTACTACCAGCACGAACCGCTCAGGGCTTTGGAAGTGGCCGGGTTCGCTGGTGCCTTCCCGGTCGATCTCGAAGCCCGGCTGGCGCCCGCCGGCGGGGGAGCCGCACACGAAGCCCTAGACGGCGCCGCCGGCCAGCCGCTGGTGGTGATCCATCCCGGCGCCACCGACCCCCGCCGTCGTTGGCCTGCTGACAAGTTCGCCGAACTTGCCGCTGCCTGCGCAGCGGACGGCTCGCGGGTGGTCATTATCGGTGACAGCAGCGAGCAGGACCTCGCGGAGGCGATCGCGGCCCGGGCCGGATCGGCGGCCGTCGATTCCGCAGCCGGCGCACTGGACATGGCAGGGCTTGTGGCCCTGCTGGCGGAAGCCGGCGTTGTGGTGGCAAACGACAGCGGTCCACGGCACCTTGCCCAGGCCCTGGGCGTTCCCACGGTCGGCATCTTTTGGGCCGGGAACGCGATCAACGCCGGAGCGCTGGGCAGGAGCCTGCACCGCGTGCATGCCTCCTGGGTGACGGCATGCCCCACGTGCGGGATAGACGTGACCCAGGTTGGCTGGACGGCACCCCGCTGCGCCCATGACGATTCTGCGGTAGCGGGCATCGGGGTGCCGGAGGTGTACGAGGATGTCCGCAGCCTCACCGCCACGGCCTACGCAAAGCAGGACGCATGAGCGGCACCGGGACGGCGGGCGTTGCCACCGATCCGCTTCCCGCTGACGGCAAACCGGAATTACTGGTCCTGCGCGCCCTGAAGCTTGGCGACCTGCTGGTGGCCGTACCTGCCCTGAAGGGTATCCGGCGGGCGTTTCCCGAACACCGGCTGCGCTATGCGGCGCAGGGATGGCTGGCAGAAGCTTTGGGGCTGGTGGGCGGTTATGAGCTGTTCCCTACGCATGGGCTGGACGAGCCGCTGGCGATGGAACCCGGCGTAGTGGACGTTGCCGTCAACCTGCACGGCAGCGGCCCGGAGAGCCAGGGAAGGATTGAGGCGCTGAAAGCCAGGCATACGGTTGGCCACCGAAGCGCCCACCGGGACGGCCCGCCGTGGCGGCCGGAACTGCACGAACGCGAACGCTGGGTAAAGCTCCTGGAGTGGCATGGCATCGAGGCGGATCCACTGGACGTAAAGCTGAATACGCCGCATGTCCCCAGCCCCGTCCCCGGTGCGACAGTCCTGCATGTCGGGGCCGCCTATGGCAGCAGGCTGTGGCCGGCGGACCGCTTCGCGGCGGTGGCAGCGGCCCTCGCGGAAGCCGGCCACCAGGTGGTTTTCACCGGCGGCGCAGGGGAGAGGGAACGCGCTGACGAAGTGTGCCGCCTTGCGGGGCTCCCGGGGACCACCGTCTTGGCCGGCGTCCTGGGCCTCGGAGAGTTCGCGGCCACCATCGCCGCCGCACGCCTGGTGGTTTCCGCCGACACGGGCGCCGCCCACCTGGCATCCGCTTACGGCACTCCTTCCGTGGTGCTTTTTGGTCCGGCCCCACCCGAAATCTGGGGTCCGCCCCCTGGGCCCCATGTGGTCCTGACCCGCACGGAGCTGCGGCGCGGGGACACGTTCGCGGCGCAGCCGGACCCCGCGCTGCTGGCAATCCAGGTGCCCGACGTCATGGCTGCGGTCAGGGGGCTGGGCCTGCTGTAAGCGCTGCGGATTTGCGCCCCATAGTGTGGGTCTGCAGGGGTCGGCTTGGGTCCCGGGGGCCTAAAATTGTGTGCATGAGCACTGAGCTGGAAATTGCCTTGGTGTTGGGGACGGCGTTGTTGTGGGTCATCGTGGCGCTGACCATCCTGTCTGCCATTGACCGGCCCGAAAGGAAGGCGCGCCGGCAGGAACGGCGCGACCTCCGGACGGAGAAGCGGCGGATCGAGTATCGCCCCGTCGCAGCGGGTTCCCATCCCCAAGGACGGGACCGGCACTCGCGTAGGCTGCACCCGCATTGACGACGGCGGGACGTGCCCGGGTGCATCGGCGTGGAGCACCCGGCCGGCATACCGCACCCGGCCTGGCGCCCGCCGTCGTCCGTTGACGGTGTTGCGCTGCTGCCTGCCAGTCAAGTCTTGACGGGCTTCTTCGGAACCCTGACACTTTCCCGATGGGAGTAAGCGAAGAGTTGCGGGCACTGACTGACGTGGTGGACCGGCTTGCGGCAAGGTTTCCCGCACTGCCCCGCGAACGCATCGAGGATGTGGTGCAGCAGGAGCACAGCCTGCTGGATGCAGGCAGGGTCCGCGCGTTCGTACCGGTCCTGGTTGAACATGCTGCCAGGGACCGCCTGGCCAGGTGAGGCCCAGGGGCTTTTCAGGGTGCCGGCGTGACGTCGATAAGCACTTTTCCGATGGTTCCCTGTTCCACGGCATCGTGGGCCGCCGCAGTGTCCTCAAGGGTGAACCGGGTAAGAGGCAGGCCATGTTCCTCGCCCACCCGAAGGGCACCTGCCGCGAGTGCCGCGGCAACGCCGGCTACCGCGTTCTCTTTCTGCCCGTCCGTGACCGTGTAGGTGAGGATGAATTGGTAGCGGACGTTCTTGGTCATGCTTTCGCGGATCGGAACCGTGAGCGATTCTCCGGGGTTGGCCGCGTAAATCGAGATGGTCCCGCCAGTCTTGAGAACGTGCAGGTCGGCATCGATGTTCGCCGGCGCGTTGACGTCCACGATGATGTCCACCCCACCGGGCGCTGCCTCCTGAACGGCGCGGACGACGTCGTCCTTCCGATAGTTGATGACCGTCCCGGCGCCTGCGCGGCGGGCGAGTTCGGCTTTCCGTTCTCCGCTGACGGTTGTGATGACGGTAGCACCGGCCCACCGCGCCAGCTGGATGGCAGCATGGCCCACGGCGCCTGCACCGCCGGTGACCAGCACGGTTCGACCCGCCAGGGCGCCGGGCGAGAGCCTGGCCGGACCGTCCTCATTCGATGTCAGGGCACGGTGGGCCGTGAGGGCCGGAATCCCGAGCGAGGCGCCGGTGTCAAAGGATTCGGCGTCGGGAAGTGCCACAACTTTGTGGGCCGGCACCACTACGTACTCCTGCGCCGTACCTTCGTTGCTGCCCCACGCCACGTCCCAGAGCCAGACACGGTCGCCGTGGCTGAAACCCGCCACCTCTGCGCCCACTTGGTCGATAACGCCGGCTCCGTCCTGGTTGGGAACCTTGGTGACGTCCAGTTTCCTGCCACCCGTTCCGGCACGAGACTTCCAGTCCGTGGGGTTCACGCCGGACACCACCAGCCGGACCCGGACCTCACCGGGACCTGGCTCCGTCAATGGCCTGTCCTGGAGCTGCAGCACCGAGGAGGGACCCGTTGCCTGGTACACGATTGCCTTCACGTCTTCTCCCATGTCCGGATGCTCATCCCTTACCGCTCCAACCTAACCGCTAGAAGCGGTCCGTGCCGCGGAGACCCCGGGGGCGGCCGTCCGGATCGACGATGAAGCGGTAGACCGGATCCGCCCAGAGGCGATGGAGTGGCCGGACGGGTTGCGTGGCATGGTGGCGCACCTGCCCTGGCGGTCGGGGCGTGCTGCGGCCGGCCCGGTGCCACTGGTCCAGGGCATCGGCGGTGCTGTTCCACAGCTCCAGTCCTGCGGTGGTGGCCTGGAGCTGTGGGTCGTCCAGCTCCAGGCCCAGGTGTTCGGCCCAGAGCTGGAGCCTCAGCTCCGTGGCGAGTGGCCGGGTGGGCAGGGTGCCGGAGCCTGCAGGCAGCATGCCGTCGGCGGATGTGTCCATCACGGCGCAGGTGAGCTCACTGTCAGTGGTCCAGGAGCGCCGGTTGAAGTTGTCTGATCCGCAGGTGAACCAGGTGTCGTCGATGATGCAGATCTTGGCGTGGACGTAGATCGGGGTTCCCTGGCTGTTTTCCAGGTCGAATATGCCCACCCTGTCCGGCGCGGCCCGGCGGAGCATGCCGATGGCGCGCAGTTGCCCCAAGCGCTTGGGCGGTCCACTGAGAAAGCCATCCGTGTCGGGGTACCTGGGAACCACGATGATCACGTTCAGCCCGGGGTTGTGTTGCAGGGCGGCTGCGATCCCCGCTGCCACCTCTGTTGACCACAGATACTGGTCCTCGATGTAGATGAGCGAACGGGCCTGGGCGAACGCCTTTGCATAAGCCTTCGCTATGGTCCGTTCTCCGTGTGGGGCGAAGGGGAATGGCGGATGCTTCAGGCCGTAAGTGCGCAGCAGCTGCACGGCGTGCGGGCCTGACGGAGGTGGGGGAGGAGCGGACTCGGGGAGCGGCTTGGGGTGCCTGGGCATCCGGGCCAGGCGCTGCAACAGCATCCGGTACGGGGTCCGCCGGTCCAGCGGGTGGGGATCGTTCCACCGTTCAGCGAATACGGCCAGCACATCTGCAACGACCGGGCCGCGCAGCTCAAGGGCGGCGTCGTGCCATGGGGGCCTCTGCCCGTAACGGGAATCCATCTCTACTGCCTGGGGGTCTCCCGCATGGCCGGCGTCATCACGGCGGCTGTGTGAGAGGTCCAGTCCCCCCACGAACGCCACATCGAGGGAAGGATCGGTACGCCGGCGGATGACCACCAGTTTTTGATGGTGCGAGCCGAAGAGGCGGACGCGCTGATCCAACAGTGCCTCCCCGCCGGAGTCGTTGATCTTCCGGCTGAGAAGTTCGTTGGAGCGGCCACTGATAGGGGCCGACACGCGCTCACCATGGGATCTCCAGACGAGGCCCCGTACCTCCACGCCGGACCGGGCCAGCCCGGCGAGCTTCGCGCCAATGGTCGTACCGTTCGCCTCCAACTGCTCATCGGCATCGCCACGCCAGTCGGTGAACCATACCTGGTCTCCCGCCTGCAGCGCAGACAGCTCCTCATGCAGCCTGGAGAAGTACGTTGCTCCGTGAATCAGGGGACGTACCAGGTTTCCTTCAGACCAGGGGCCGGATTCCGTACCAGCCCCTTGGACGTCGGAGGCAGGGTTTCCCCGCTCAGCCTGATTCAGAAACCACTTGCCAACCATGCTGTCCACGTGGCGCTCCTTCCGGGGCCCGGGGCAGGCCACTGCGTTTCCAAACTAACCTACGCCCGTGCGTCTACCTCCGCCCCGTGCAGACGGCTCCAGACAGATTGAAGCCAGCAACGCTCCACCGCCACGTCGGGAATAGGCTTGGGCAAGATCCTCCCTGCTGCAGTCCACTCGGCGGCGGCAAGCACCGGCGCCATGCGCAGGGCGGGATAAGGCCGCTCCAAGAGCCACGCCGTACCTACAGCTCAATCACCAACCAGCTCCATAACCAACGAAGGAATGAGTCAGGTCCATGTCACTGAAGGAAAAACTGAAGGGCGATGTCATCGTCCACATGAAGGCCGGCAACAAGCTGGGCCTGACCACTGTGCGCAACGTCCTGGGCGAAATCGAAACGCGGGAGAAGTCCGGCAAAACGCCGGTCGAGCTCGACGACCTGCAGGTCACGGCGCTGCTGCAAAAGGAAGCGGCCAAGCGCCGGGACACCGCCGCCACGTATTCGGCGGCCGGTCACGATGACCGGGCGCAGGCAGAGATCGCCGAGGCTGAGGTCATTGAGGCCTACCTGCCCAAGGCGCTGACCCGCCAGGAAGCCGAAGCCATAGTGGACGGGGTTATCGCCGGCCTGAAGGCGGACGGAACCGAACTGACGATGCGCTCCATGGGCACAGTGATGAAATCAGTAACCCCCAAAATCGGCGGCCGCTTCGACGGCAAGGCCATCAGCGAGATCGTGAAGGCCCGTTTGGCGTGATGACATTCCCCCGGGCGTTTCCCCGAACGGCCTGTCGTCCCTGGAAAGTCATCGGGCGCCGCTGGGTTACAGCGCGCGCCTGACGCCCTGCAGGGGGTATGGGCCGGCGGCGGTTGGGGGGCGGCATCCGGTCTCAGAGATGCCATGGCCGCCGGCCCTGTCCCCATGTATAAGACCCTGCCCCAGCGGCAGGATCTTGTCCTTAACGGTAAAACCCGTTCCTAAATGACAGCCCACGTTGGCCGCAAGTTTCGCTCAAGACTGGCACGCAGTAGCCGCCGCGGTTTCAACTTCCGGAACGCCCCTGCGCGGTCAGTGCGGCAAACGCCTTCGGCCCGAAGCTCCGGCCCGGAAACAGGGCAAAGAAAAACACCCCGGTCCGAAGACCAGGGTGTTTACGGTGGTGACTCTACTCACCACTCTTGTGCGCGGAGGGGGACTTGAACCCCCACCCCCTTTCGAGGACTAGCACCTCAAGCTAGCGCGTCTGCCATTCCGCCACCCGCGCAGGTGGTATTCCGGGAAGCGTTGCGCTTTTCAGCGTTTCGCGCCTCTCCGAAGCAGCGAGAAAAACTCTAACATGACTTTTCGGGAACAACGAATCGAGCCAAGTAGGTAGGCTGAGGGCAGCGATTCAGCTCGTGCCAACCAGTCATTCCCTACCAAGGAGCCACCAATGCCTGACGTCCTGCCCGAGGATGAAGTTGTCCGGATCTGCCAGGAACTCATCCGGATCGACACCTCCAACTACGGCGACGGGTCAGGACCTGGGGAGCGGGCGGCAGCAGAGTATGCGGCAGGCCTTATCGAGGAAGTGGGCCTGGAGGCGGAGATCTTCGAATCCGCCCCCGGCCGCGCCAACGTCGTGACCAGGATGGCAGGGGAGGACCCTTCCGCCAGCGCACTGGTGGTCCACGGCCACCTGGACGTGGTCCCCGCCCTGCGTGACCAGTGGTCTGTGGACCCGTTCGGCGCGGAACTGAAGGATGGCCTGATCTGGGGCCGCGGCGCCGTCGACATGAAGGACATGGACGCCATGATTCTTTCTGTGCTGCGGGGTTTCGCCCGGGAGGGCAGGAAACCCAAACGGGACATCATCTTCGCGTTCTTCGCTGACGAGGAAGCCGGCGGCGTCTATGGCGCACGTTATGCCGTGGACAACCGCCCGGAACTTTTCGAGGGCGCCACGGAGGCCATTTCGGAGGTGGGTGGCTTCTCGGCAACAATCGGCGGCCAGCGGACCTACTTGCTGCAGACGGCGGAGAAGGGCATCTCGTGGCTGCGGCTGGTGGCCCACGGCCGGGCCGGCCACGGCTCCCAGATCAACACGGACAACGCTGTCACGCGCCTCGCCGCCGCCGTAACCCGCATCGGCGAATACAAGTGGCCCATTGAACTCACGCCCACCACCCGCCAGTTCCTTGATGGAGTGACCGAACTCACCGGCGTGGAGTTCGACGCCGACAACCCGGAGCTTTTGCTCAACCAGCTTGGCACCGTGGCCCGGTTCGTCGGCGCCACCTTGCAGAACACCACCAACCCCACGCTCCTCAAGGGTGGTTACAAGCACAACGTCATCCCCGAGTCTGCCGAGGCCCTGGTTGACTGCCGTACGCTGCCGGGCCAGGAGCAGCAGGTCCTTGAGATCGTGCGCGAGCTTGCCGGCAGTGGAGTGGACGTCAGCTACGTCCACAACGACGTCTCGCTGGAGGTCCCGTTCGCCGGCAACCTGGTGGACTCGATGATTGATGCCCTCCACAAGGAGGACCGCGGTGCAAAAGTGCTGCCCTACACACTGTCCGGCGGCACGGACAACAAGTCGCTCAGCCGGCTGGGCATTACCGGCTACGGCTTCGCTCCCCTGATGCTCCCCGAGGAGCTGGACTTCACCGGCATGTTCCATGGCGTGGACGAACGTGTGCCGGCGGACTCCCTCAAGTTCGGTGCCCGGGTGCTGAACACCCTGCTCACCAACTACTGAGGGGACCTGCCGTGACTCCAGCGGACCTGCTGCCGGACGGGCTCCTGGAACGCATCCGCGGCCGCGCCGCAGGATACGACCGGGACAACGCCTTCTTCCACGAGGACCTGCGGGAGCTTGCGGCTGCAGGGTACCTGAAGCTTTTCGTTCCAGTACCCGACGGCGGCGCGGGGCTTGGGCTCGAGGCGGCAGCGCAGTGCCAGCGCAGGCTGGCAACGGCGGCCCCTGCCACCGCGCTTGCCGTCAATATGCACCTGGTGTGGACCGGCGTCGCGCACGTCCTCGCAGCCCGCGGCGACCACTCCCTGGCCTTCGTGCTCGAGGAAGCGGCGCAGGGCGAGGTCTTCGCGTTCGGCAATTCGGAGGCCGGCAACGACTCAGTCCTCTTCGACTCACGGACCGCGGCCACACCTTATCCGGACGGAAGCTACTCGTTCACCGGGACCAAGATCTTCACCAGCCTCTCGCCGGCGTGGACCCGGCTGGGGATTTTCGGAAAGGACGCCGCAGCCCGGGACGGTGCCGGGGAACTCGTCCACGGGTTCATCAACCGTGAAACGGCCGGCTACTGGATCATGGACGACTGGGACACCCTGGGCATGCGCGCAAGCCAGTCCGCCACCACTGTCCTTGATGGTGCGACCGTTCCGCCGGACCGGATCTTCCGCAAGCTGCCCGTGGGTCCCAACGCCGACCCGCTGGTATTCGCGATTTTCGCGTGCTTCGAAAGCCTCCTGGCCGCCGTCTACACTGGATTGGGCGAACGGGCGCTGCACGTGGGTGTAGAAACTGTAAAGCGCCGCACGTCTTTCAAGAACGGCGGACGCAGCTACGCGCAGGACCCTGACATCCGCTGGAAAGTTGCTGAGGCAGCCATGGCCATGGACAACCTCTACCCACAGCTCAGGGCTGTCACCGCCGACGTCGATGCCCTGGCCGACCACGGGAACCAGTGGTTCCCCAAACTGGTGGGTCTGAAAGTGAATGCCACCGAAACGGCGCGGCGCGTTGTGGACCTGGCCATCCGCGTCAGCGGGGGATCGAGCTACTTCAGGGGTTCGGAACTGGAACGGCTCTACCGCGACGTGCTTGCCGGCATGTTCCACCCCTCCGACGACGAGTCTGCCCACAACACGGTGGCCAACGCCTGGCTGGGCCCGCTGGAGGACTAAACGGTCCGCTGGACCACACGACTCCTAAACGGTCCGCTGGACCTGCATCACCCGGCGCCGCAGCCAAAAGCGCCTGCCGCCGCCCACGTACAGCTTGCTGCGTTCCAGTTCCCACTTGCCGTATTCGGAGTGTTCCACCAGGCGGCGGCGTGCCTCCGGCAGGGAATCATCAGGGCTGACGGTCAGCACGAGGTACTCGTACTGCCGCAAATAATCCCGTTCCCGCTGGACCGAGCTGGTGAGAAATTGTTCCTTCATTTGCTCTCCATTTTCGTCCTTTTCCGGCTAACGTGAAGTCATGAGCATCGATCCGCGTGTCGCGCTTTCGTCCCTGACCACCGCTTTGGAAGAACACCTTATAGCAGCATCGAACCGCCGCGGGGACGGTGACCCCTCCGTTGAGGCAGCTTTTTTCGCAGTGGCCGATGCCTTCGAAGTTTACGAGGACGCGCTGTACGAGGCCTACAACGAGGTCACCCCGTTGCAGGTCTTTGACGACGAGGACGAAGAGGACGAGGAAGCCGACGTGGACGAGGACGAGGACCTGGAAATCGTCGAGGAATAGCCGCGCCGGGGCAGGAACTCAGAAGGCGGCGGAGACATCCTCCAAAGCCCGCGCAATCTGCGGTGGCAGCGGTGCGGGCTGGACGTCCAGGAGTTCCTTCAACTGCACCGGCGTGCGGGCGCCGACAATGGCGGTGGCAACTCCCTGCTGTGACAGCAGCCATGACAGTGAGACGTCCTGGGGAGTCCGGCCCAGGCCGTTGGCCGCCATGCATACCGCATCCACGATGCGCGACGGCTTCTCCTCCAGGTAAGGCTCCACGTAGGCCGATTCGCTGGCCGACGCCCCGCGTGACCCGGCGGGGATGCCGCCGCGATACTTCCCGGTGAGGACGCCGCGGCCCAGCGGAGCCCACGCCATCAGCCCAAGCCCGGCATCCTCCGCGGCAGGGATCAGTTCCGCCTCCGCCGTCCGCTGAAGGAATGAATATTCCGCCTGGACGGCAACCAGGGGCACACTGCTGGTGGCTGCGGCCTTCGCAGCCTGCCAGCCCCTGAAGTTCGAAATTCCGGCGTACCGCGCCCGGCCGGTGCGTACCGCAAATTCCAGCGCAGCCAGCGTTTCATCGAGGGGAACGTTGCCGTCCCAGGCCTCAGCAAACCAGAGGTCCACATATTCCGTGCCCAACCTGGCCAGGCTCGCATCAAGTCCGGTGAGCATCGCATTGCGTGACGTGTCCACCGCGCGGCGCCCGTCCGGCGTCGTCATCCCTGCCTTGGTGGAGATGGAAATTTCGGTGCGGGACACCACATCACCCAGGAGTGAGCCAAGGATGGCCTCCGAGCCCCCGCCCGCATACGACGCCGATGTGTCCACGTGCCGGCCGCCCGCATCAAGGAAGGTACGCAGCAACTCGGACGCGTCCTGTTCGTCAGTTTCCCCACCCCAGGACCGGGTGCCCAGGGAGAGGGCGGAAACTCGCAATCCACTGTTGCCGACGTAACGCTGCTGCATAGCAGCAAGCTTACGGGCAGATGCACCACCGCCATGCCGTAGGGTCTTAGCGTGAACTGGTTTGAAGCGGCCCTGCTGGGCCTTGTGCAGGGACTGACCGAATTTCTACCTATTTCATCGAGCGCACACCTGCGGATCGTGGGGGAGTTCCTTCCCAACGCGGAGGACCCGGGGGCGGCCTTTACGGCCATCACCCAGCTCGGCACGGAGACCGCCGTGCTGATCTTCTTCTGGCGCGACATCGTCCGGATCGTCAAAGCCTGGGCCGGGTCCCTCACCGGCAAGGTGCCGCGGCAGGATCCCGACGTCCGCATGGGCTGGCTGGTGATCCTGGGCAGCCTGCCCATCATCGTGCTGGGCCTGCTCTTCCAGGACCAGATCGAATCGGTACTGCGCAGCATGTGGATCGTGGCCACCATGCTGATCGTCTTCGGGCTCTTCCTCGCCGTGGCAGACGCCGTGGGGGCCCAGAAACGGGACCTGGCGCACCTGACCTACAAGCACGGCATCCTCTATGGGCTGGCCCAGGCCCTGGCACTGATTCCCGGCGTCTCCCGCTCCGGAGGCACCATTACCGCGGGCCTGCTGATGGGCTACACGCGCGAAGCCGCCGCACGGTACTCCTTCCTGCTCGCCATCCCCGCGGTCTTCGGCAGCGGGTTGTACCAGCTCTACAAGGTGGTGACCAAGGAAGGCATCTCCGGCCCGTTCGGCCTGCCGGAAACTGCCCTTGCCACCGTGATCGCCCTGGTGGTGGGCTATGTCATCATCGGCTGGTTCCTGAAGTTCGTATCCACGCGCAGCTACCGGCTCTTTGTCTGGTACCGGATCTTCCTGGGGCTGGCCCTGTACCTCCTGCTCGGTTTCGGCGTCATCAGCGCCTAGGACTAGGCTTGGCTTGTGAAATCCTGGACTTCCCGCCCCGTTCCTGCCCTGCCCGGAAACATGCCCGTCATCCGGCTGTTCGATACCGCGGCAGGCCGCGAAGTGGCGCTGGAACCGGAAGCACGGCCGTCCATGTACGTCTGCGGCATCACTCCCTACGACGCAACCCACATGGGCCACGCCGCCAGTTATGTGGCCTTTGACCTGCTGAACCGCGCGTGGCGGGACGCCGGCAGCGAGGTCTCCTATGTGCAGAACGTCACGGACGTGGATGATCCCCTGCTGGAACGCGCCACTGCCACCGGAGTCGACTGGCAGGACCTCGCGGCGGAGCAGGTTGAACTTTTCCAGACGGACATGGAGGCGCTGAATGTCCTGGCGCCGGACCATTACGTTGGCGCCGTGGAGTCGATTGGCCTCATCGTCCCCGAGGTGGAGCGGCTGGTCAGCCTGGGGCTGGCCTACCAGGTTCCCGGCAGCAACGGGGAACCCGACGGGGATGTCTATTACGACGTCGAAGCGGCCGGCAAGCAGTCAACGGCACCTGATGCCTGGTCCCTGGGATGCATCTCCCACCTTGGCGAAAGCACCATGCTGGAGCTTTTTGCCGAACGCGGCGGAGACCCGGGCCGCGCCGGGAAGCGGCAGGCCCTTGATCCGCTGCTGTGGCGGGTGGAACGGCCCGGCGAGCCAAGCTGGCCCGGTGGAAGCCTGGGCGCGGGCAGGCCCGGCTGGCACATCGAATGTACAGTGATCGCCCAAAAATACCTGCCCTCGCCCTTCACGGTGCAGGGAGGCGGTTCGGACCTCATCTTCCCGCACCATGAGATGGGTGCCGGCCATGCATA
The DNA here is from genome assembly GCF_019977275.1 of Arthrobacter sp. StoSoilB19. NCBI lineage: Bacteria > Bacillati > Actinomycetota > Actinomycetes > Micrococcales > Micrococcaceae > Arthrobacter > Arthrobacter sp. StoSoilB19. The sequence continues at coordinate 2,199,171 of NZ_AP024650.1, forward strand.
CTCGTTGGCCGGGGTACCGCTTGCCCGGCACTACGCACACGCCGGCATGGTGGGGCTCGACGGGGAGAAGATGAGCAAGTCCAAGGGCAACCTGGTGCTGGTCTCCAGGCTTCGCGCCGCCGGTGAAGACCCGGCAGCAATCCGCCTTGCCATCCTGGCCCACCACTACCGTTCCGACTGGTCCTGGACGAATGAAGGCTTCACCGCTGCCAAGGCAGACCTTGCAGCGTGGCGGAAGGCCCTCGACCACGCCCCGGAAGGTTCGGGCCGCGAACTGCTGGCCGACATGCGGGCGGCGCTGGCAGCGGACCTCAACGCGCCCGCCGCAGTCGCCGCAGTCTCGCGCTGGGCACGTTCAGCGAACGACGGCGGTGCTGCCGCCAGCCCCGCCGACAGCAGCCTGGTCAGGGACGCGGTGGACGCCCTTCTTGGCATCCGGCTCTAGGCTTCGGCTCCACGTCAGCAAACAGACAGGGGCCGGGCCGGGATTCCTCCCGGCCCGGCCCCTGTCCCTTTTAATGTCAGGGCCGGTCCTGGCCCCGCCGCTTCAGGTACCGCTCAAATTCGCGGGCAATGGACTCGCCGCTGGCCTCAGGAAGGTCGGCGGTGTCCTTGGCTTCCTCCAGCTGCCGGACGTAGGCAGCAATTTCCGGGTCCTCGGTGGCCAGCTCGTCGACGCCGCGCTCCCATGCGTCCGCCTCCTCCGCCAGCTCGTGGGTGTCCAGCGGCACCTGCAGCAGTTCCTCGATGCGGTGCAGCAGGGCAAGCTGGGCTTTGGGGGAGGGGGCCTGTGCCACGTAGTGCGGCACCGCGGCCCACAACGATACGGTGGGGAGCCCGGCCAGCAGTGCCACCTCGGACAGGACCCCCACGATCCCCACCGGGCCTTCGTACTGCGAGGCTTCCAGGTTCATGCGTTCCCGGAGCTGGGCGTCATCGGACGACGTGCTGACCGGAATGGGGCGGCTGTGCGGAACATCCGCCAGCAGTGCACCCACCAGCACCACGTAGTCCACTTTCAAAGCCTCTGCATGGACCAGCAACTCCGCGGTGTAAGCGCGCCATTTATAGGACGGCTCGGTTCCCTGCACAAAGATGACGTCCACGTTGGAGTTGGGCGCCGAGGCTTTGTAGATCCTGGTGGAAGGCCATTTGATCTTGCGTTCACCGGCAGAGTTCCTGCGGACCGTGGGGCGCGTGAACTGGAAGTCGTAGTACTCGTCCGCATCAATGGATGCGACTTTCTTGCCACCCCACAACTTGTTCAGGTACCGCAGCGAATCGCTGGCCGCCTCTCCGGCGTCGTTCCACCCTTCAAAGGCGGCAAGCATTACGGTTACGCGCTGTCCGTCAGCCACCGGCTGCAGGAACCGTTCCCGCTCGGGTCCGGCACCTTGTTCGGCGGTGTCTCCCTCGAAGCTATTCATTTCTTCACCCTACGTCCAAGGTGCGCACTCGTGCATGGAATGAAGCGCCGCAAATCGCCGCTAACCGGCGCAAAGGGCACCCCGCCTGCGTCATATTCGCCAAGGGCGTAGCCCACAGCCTCCGCCCAGCCACGCCCCGTAGACTGGCGTCATGCGATTTCCTGCCACCGGTTCCCCGCTCAAAGCTGTCCTATGGGACATGGACGGAACCATCGTGGACACCGAGCCATACTGGATTGCCGCGGAGCGTGCCCTGGTGGAGGCCCATGGCGGCACCTGGAGCCACGACCAGGCCATGCAACTGGTGGGCCAGTCACTGACGTTCTCCGCCGGCCTGCTCCAGCAGGCAGGCGTCGAGCTGGAAATCCGCGAGATCATCGACGCCCTGACCGCCCAGGTCATCAGCAGCGTCCAGCAGCAGGTGCCATGGCGCCCAGGCGCCCGGGAACTCCTCGAAGAACTGCACCTGGCAGGCGTGCGCTGCGCCCTGGTCACCATGTCCGAGGGGCCGCTGGCCCGCCAAGTGGTGGCCAGCCTTCCCCGCCCCTACTTTGAAGTCCTGGTCACGGGTGACACCGTGACCCAGGGCAAACCGCACCCCGAGGCCTACCTGACCGCCGTCGAACTGCTCCAGGAAAGCGATCCTGATCTCGGAATCCACCACTGCGTTGCCCTCGAGGATTCCGTACCGGGCGTGGCCGCGGCCGTAGCCTCCGGCGTCGCCACGGTGGCTGTCCCGCACATCGTTCCACTGCCCGACGACGGCAGCTACGCACTCTGGGACTCCCTGGCCGGCCGCGGCCTGGTGGAGCTTGAAGCCCTGCTCCCCGGGGCGCAGGCAACGGTGCCGGCCGCCACCGCCGCTGGTGACTCCCGTGGCTGATCCAGGCACTCAGCGGGACACCGAACCGGGCACCCCGCCGGGCACCACGGGACGACGCCGTGACGGCATCCCGCTGGGACGCATTGCCGGCGTTCCTGTCGTGCTTGCTTACTCCTGGTTTGTGATCGCGGCCTTCACCGTCATCGCGTACGGGCCCGTGTTGGCGCGGAACAACCCCATGCTGGGCATGAGCGCCTATCTCGTGGCCTTCGCCTACGCCGTCCTGCTCCTGCTCTCGGTGCTGGTCCATGAACTCGCGCACGCCCTCACGGCGAAAATCTACGGATGGCCCACCCAGAAGATCGTCCTCAACCTCTGGGGCGGGCACACCCAGTTCGAGAGCTTCACGTCTTCCCCCGGCCGGTCCGTCCTGGTGGCGTTGGCCGGACCGGCGGCCAATTTTGTCCTCGCCGGCGGAGCCTGGCTGGTCCTGGGCACCAACAGCCTGGGAAGTGTCGCCGAGATCCTGACGAACATCTTCATGTGGGCCAACTTCCTCATCGCCGTCTTCAATGTCCTGCCGGGCTTGCCGCTGGACGGTGGGCGCATTGTCGAATCCATCGTGTGGAAGGCCACCGGGAGCCAGGCGAAAGGAACCGTGGCAGCCGGCTGGGGTGGGCGCATCATCGTCCTGGCGATCGCTTACTGGTTCCTCCTTCGCCCCTACCTCGCCGGCGACCAGCCGGACTTCAGCCTCCTGATGATCACCATCCTGGTGGGCGGCTTCCTGTGGATGGGTGCCTCGGCTTCCATCCAGCAGGGCACGCTGCGGGCACGGCTGCCGCTGGTCAGCGCAGCGGGATTGTCGACGCCGGCCGTTGGGGTGCCTGCCTCGGGCACTGTCCGTGACGCCCTCCGCCTGGCGGCAGAAGGAACGAAGTCCGTGGTGGTGTGCGGACCGGACGGCCGGCCGCAGGGTGTGGTGGACCCCGGCGCATTGGCCTCGGTGCCCGACGCCGCAGCCGATTCGACGCCAGTCACCGCCATTTCGTTTCCCTTGGCTGCGGGAGCCTATGTTCCCGAGTGGTCCAAGGGGCAGGAGCTGATCCAGTTTCTTTCGCAGGTTGAGGGACGGCACTACGCAGTGGTGGACCACAATGGCAAAGTCACCGGGCTGCTCACCCAGGACGTTGTCCTCGCGGCCATCACAGGGAGGCGCCAGCGCACCGATAGGCACCCGCAGGGCCAGAACCGGTAGAGTTACCTGCCGGTCGTGCATTGCCGCCGCCAGGGGCCACAATATCCGTGGGCACTTTGGCCGCGGCACAAAAGGTTTACAGGAGCGAGGAACATCATGAGCAGCGAAACTGCCGTCAACGACGCCACCGGAGCAGCGCAAGCCGGTGCTGCCGCCAGCGGCTCGCAGCCGGTGGGAGCCGCCCGTCGCCGCGGCCCCTTCAGGGAAGGCGAGCGTGTCCAGCTCACCGACGAACGTGGCCGCATGAATACCATCACGCTTGAACGCGGTGGCGCCTTCCATACGCACCGGGGCTTCCTGAACCACGATGAGATCATCGGCAAGGTGGACGGCTCCGTTGTGGTGAACAACGTCGGCCAGCAGTACCAGACCCTGCGCCCGCTGCTGTCCGACTTCGTGCTGTCCATGCCGCGCGGCGCCGCCGTGGTCTATCCCAAGGACGCCGGCCAGATCGTGACCATGGCGGATATCTTCCCCGGGGCCCGCGTGGTGGAGGCCGGCGTCGGCTCCGGTGCCTTGTCCATCTCCCTGCTCCGCGCCGTGGGGGACAACGGCTACCTGCACTCCTTCGAGCGGCGTGAAGAGTTTGCGGACATCGCCCGGGGAAACGTGGAGACCATCTTCGGCGGCCCGCATCCTGCATGGCAGATCTCGCTCGGCGACTTCCAGGAGGAAGTGGTCAAGGCTGAAGAGCCCGGCTCCGTGGACCGCGTGGTCCTGGACATGCTGGCGCCCTGGGAATGCCTCGACGCCGTCGCCACCGTGCTTGCGCCCGGCGGCGTCTGGATCAACTACGTAGCCACGGTCACCCAGCTCTCCCGTACGGCCGAGGCGATCCGCGCCGACGGCCGCTTCACTGAACCTGACGCCTGGGAATCGCTGGTCCGCGGCTGGCACCTTGAGGGTCTCGCGGTCCGGCCGGACCACCGGATGGTGGCCCACACCGGGTTCCTGCTGGTCACCCGCCGGCTCGCCGACGGTGTGACGGGCATCTCGGTCAAGCGGCGGCCGTCCAAGACCGAATTCAACGAAGAGGATGTCAATGCCTGGACTCCCGGTGCTGTTGGGGAGCGGGCGGTGTCAGACAAGAAGCTGCGGCGGGCAGCCCGGGACGCCATCGCCGGAACGAATGTGGTGGACACGCCCGAGGTTACGAACTAGTCCACATTTCGGGAGTCTCCATCCCTACCCGGCATCTTGGGACTAATGTCTTAAGAGAAGCGCAGGAAGGGGCTGATACATCATGGAGACACCAAACCAGGACTCCGGACGTACACCGGCAGAGCAGTCTGCCGCCAACGACCTCTCGGTTGCTGACCGCCAGGTCAACATACTTCGGGACAAGCTCAGGCACATCGACCGCCAGTTGGCAGCGGCAACGCAGAACAACACCAAGCTGGTCAGCATGCTTGAGACGGCCAAGGCGGAGATCCTCCGGCTGAAAAACGCCCTTGACCAGGAAGGACAGCCGCCGTACAGCTTCGGCACCATCCTCCAGATCAACCCAAAGCGGCAGCCTTCCCCCGGCAACAGCGGACAGGCCGCCACGGAGGAATCGGTGGACATCTTCAACGCCGGCCGGAAGATGCGGGTGGGCATCAGCCCCCTGGTAAACATCAACCAGCTGGCGGTAGGCCAGGAGGTGCTGCTCAACGAAGCCCTCCTGATCGTTGCAGGGCTCGGCTATGAGCGCGCCGGCGAGCTGGCCACCCTGAAGGAGATGCTGGGACGGGACCGGGCCCTGGTGGTGGGCCGGGCCGATGAAGAACGCGTGGTCCGGCTCTCCGGCGCGCTGCAGGCCGAGAAGCTCAGGGTGGGCGACGCCCTCTCCGTGGATTCGCGGACCGGCTACGCACTCGAGAAGGTGCCGCGCTCCGAGGTGGAGAACCTGGTCCTGGAAGAAGTTCCGGACATCACCTACGAGGACATCGGCGGCCTTGGCCCCCAGATCGAGCAGATCAGGGACGCGGTGGAACTGCCATTCCTGCACCCCGACCTCTACCGGGAGCACGGCCTGAAGGCGCCCAAGGGCATCCTGCTGTACGGGCCTCCGGGCTGCGGCAAGACCCTCATCGCCAAGGCTGTCGCCAACTCCCTCGCTGCCCGCGCCGCCGAGCGGTCCGGGAACGTGGACCTGAAGAGCTACTTCCTGAACATCAAGGGCCCTGAACTCCTCGACAAGTACGTGGGCGAAACGGAGCGGCACATCCGGCTGATCTTCTCCCGCGCCCGGGAAAAGGCATCGGACGGCAGCCCCGTAGTGGTCTTCTTCGACGAAATGGATTCCTTGTTCCGCACCCGTGGCACCGGAATCTCGTCCGACGTCGAAACCACCATCGTGCCCCAGCTCCTCAGCGAGATCGACGGCGTGGAACGCCTCGACAACGTCATCGTCATCGGCGCATCCAACCGTGAGGACATGATCGACCCCGCCATCCTCCGGCCCGGCCGGCTGGACGTCAAAGTCAAGATCCAGCGTCCCGATGCCGAAGCCGCCGCGGACATCTTCAACAAATACATCACGCCGGACCTGCCGTTCCACGAATCGGACCTCGCAGAGCACAACGGCGACGTCCAGGCCACGGTTGACGCCATGGTCCAGCGCACGGTCGAAGCCATGTACTCCACTGACAAGTCCAACGAGTTCCTGGAGGTCACCTATGCCAACGGTGACACCGAGATGCTCTACTTCAAGGATTTCAACTCGGGCGCCGTGGTGCAGAACGTGGTGGACCGGGCCAAGAAGTACGCCATCAAGGACCTGCTGACCACGCACCAGAAGGGCCTCCGGATCGAGCACCTGCTGCGCGCTGTGGTGGACGAGTTCCGCGAACACGAGGACATGCCCAACACCACCAACCCCGACGACTGGGCACGTATCTCCGGCAAGAAGGGCGAACGGATCACCTACATCCGCACCATCGTCCAGGGCAAGGCCGGCCAGGAGCCGGGCAAGTCCATCGAGACGATGCCGACCACGGGACAGTATCTATGACGGGTGCAAAGGGACCCGCTGCCGGGGAAGCGCTCCCCGTCGGCGGGGCCATGCGGGTCATGGGGGCGGAAACCGAATACGGCATCCACGCCCCCTCCGCACCCTCGGCCAACGCCACCATGATGAGCGCGCGGGTGGTGCAGGCCTATGCCCAGGTCACCAGGCAGCGGGCGGCCGGCGGGGCCGAGACCCGCTGGGACTATACCGACGAAGAGCCGCTGCACGATGCCCGGGGTTGGACCGTGGACCGGGGAGCTGCACACCCCACCCAGCTGACCGACCAGCCACCGGTGCTTGACGCGGAGGCGGTGGCCCTGGCCTACGGGCGCGAGGAACTCGAACTGGACGGCCAGGACGAGTCGGGGACGCTGCTCATGAACATGGTCCTGGGCAATGGCGCCCGGCTGTACGTTGACCACGCCCATCCGGAGTATTCAAGCCCCGAGGTCACCAACCCACGGGACGCTGTGGCCTGGGACGCTGCCGGCGACCTTGTGGGGCTGGCGGCCGTGCGCCGGCTGGCGGCGGACCCGGCGCTCCCGCCGGTCAACCTTTACAAGAACAACACGGACAACAAGTCCGTGTCCTACGGTTCGCACGAGAACTACCTCATGCCCCGTTCCGTCCCTTTTGGCGACATTGTCCGCGGGCTCACGCCATTCTTCATCAGCCGGCAGGTGGTCTGCGGGGCCGGGCGGCTCGGGATAGGACAGGACAGTTCAACCCCGGGCTTCCAGGTCAGCCAGCGGGCCGACTTCTTCGAAGCCGAGGTCGGCCTGGAAACCACCATCCGCCGGCCCATCATCAACACCCGCGACGAGCCCCATTCCACCGCCGACAAGTACCGGCGCCTGCACGTCATCATCGGTGACGCCAATCTCAGCCAGGTGTCCAACTACCTGAAGTTCGGCACCACGGCCATGGTCCTGAGCCTCATTGAGGCAGGGCTCGCCCCCAAAATCGAAGTCTACGAGCCGGTGGCAGCGCTCAAAACGGTGAGTCACGATACCTCGCTGACAGCAAAGCTGCGCCTGTTGGACGGACGGCGGGTCACGGCGCTGGACCTTCAGTGGATGTACCACGAAGCCGCAGCCAAACTCGCCCAGGACACCGGCGTCGGTGACGCCGTGGACGGTGACGGGCACACACACGAGGTCCTGGAACGGTGGGCTGCCGTTCTCACCCAACTGGACAGTGACAGGGCCGCGGCTGCCAGTTCCGTGGAGTGGCTGGCGAAACTTACCCTGCTTGATGGGTACCGCCAGCGTGATGGACTGGAGTGGAGCGATGCCCGGCTTGGCCTGGTGGATCTCCAGTGGTCCGATATCAGGCCGGAGAAAGGCCTCTACTACCGCCTGTTGTCCAGGAACCGGATGCAGCGCGTGGTGGACGATGCTGCCATCTCCGCCGCCGTGGCCGAGCCCCCCGCCGACACCCGGGCCTTCTTCCGCGGAAAGTGCATCAGCAGCTTCGGCAAGGATGTGGTGGGGGCAAGCTGGGACTCGGTCATCTTCGACGTGCCCGGTTACGGACGGCTTCAGCGGGTGCCTACCAGGGAACCACTGAGGGGAACCAAAGCCCTGACCGGAGCGTTGTTTGAGCGCTACCGGGAAGCGGGACCGTTCCTCGGCGAACTGCTGGGACACAACAGTACTCCGCCTGCGGCGTAAACCGCGCCGGAACGCCCGTCCCGTGGCAGGATGGGCATATCGGAGGATCCGCCGGATCCACCGGAGGAAAAAGGAGGGAATCCAATGGCAGGCCAGGAGCAGCAGCAGCCGCAGTCACGCGACAGCCAGGTCGAAGACGACATCCCCGAGGCACCCCCGGCACCGCCCGAGGCGCAGGCTTCGGCGTCGACCGAAGGCGTGGACGACCTGCTCGACGAAATCGACGGCGTCCTGGAATCCAACGCCGAAGAGTTCGTCCGGGCATTCGTGCAAAAGGGCGGCCAGTAACCCGGACCCGGAAGGTGGCGGAAGCCGCGGACGGCCGGAATCTGTACCGACGTTGAAGTACCACGTTCAAGGAGTGATGAGTGCAGGAATCAACCGCCAACCAGGTAGCCGCCAACGCCACCTCGTCCTTTACGGAGCACCTGCAACGGGACCGGCCCGAGCTACTGCCCTTTAGCCGGTCCCTCCAGGGCGGCGTGTCCGGGGCTGCGCCGTTGCAGGTTCCGCACGCCACCACGATCGTGGCCATGAGTTACGGCGGCGGTGTCCTGATGGCGGGCGACCGGCGCGCCACCATGGGAAACATCATTGCCAGCAGGCACATCGAGAAGGTCTTCCCGGCAGACCACTTCTCTGTCCTTGGCATAGCCGGCACAGCCGGAATAGCGATTGACCTGACGCGGCTCTTCCAGGTTGAACTTGAGCACTACGAAAAGATTGAAGGAACCCAGCTCAGCCTCGAAGGCAAGGCGAACCGGTTGGGGGCCATGATCCGGGGCAACCTTCCCATGGCCCTGCAGGGCCTTGCCGTGGTGCCCCTGTTTGCAGGGTTCGACACCAGCGCCGGTGTCGGACGGCTGTTTTCCTATGACGTCACCGGGGGCAGGTACGAGGAACACGAACACCATACCGTGGGTTCCGGTTCCGTCTTCGCCCGCGGAGCCCTGAAGAAACTCTGGCGGCCCAACCTCACCCCGGCTGAGGCGCTGTCCGTCGCCGTGGAGTCCCTGTACGACGCCGCCGACGACGATTCCGCCACGGGCGGCCCGGATACCGTCCGGCAGTTGTGGCCCGTGGTTTATACAGTGGACAGGACGGGAGCCCGCCGGGTGCCCGAGGCCGAACTCGCGGCTGCTTCGCGCAGCGTGATCGAAGCGCGCACCATCGCCGGACGGGAGGCCTGAGATGACCCAGCAGTTTTATGTCTCGCCCGAACAGCTGATGAAGGACCGCGCGGATTTCGCGCGGAAGGGCATCGCCCGCGGCCGGTCGGTGGTTGTCATCAGCTGCGCGGACGGCATCGCACTCGTCGCCGAGAACCCATCGCCGTCCCTGCACAAGATCGGTGAAATCTACGACAAGATCGCGTTCGCCGCCGTGGGCAAGTACAACGAATTCGAAAGCCTGCGCCAGGCCGGCGTCCGCTATGCCGACGTCCGCGGGTACTCGTATGACCGCGAGGACGTCACCGCCCGCGGCCTGGCGAGCGTATACGCCCAAAGCCTGGGTGCCGTCTTCACCGCAGAGCAAAAGCCGTTTGAAGTGGAACTGGCAGTAGCCGAAGTGGGCTCCACGCAGGCCGAAGACCACCTGTACCGGCTGACCTTCGACGGTTCCATCGCCGATGAGCACAGCTTTGTGGTCATGGGCGGCCAGGCAGACAAGGTGTCGTCAACCATCGAGGCAGGATGGCAGGCGTCCCTGGGCTTCGCCGACGCTGTCCGGCTGGCTTTGAAGGGTCTCACGCCTGCCCAGGAGGGTGACCAGCCGGCAGCACCGCTGCCGCCCGGCGCCCTCGAGGTGGCAGTTCTGGACAGGCTTTCCGAAAGCTCCCGCGGCTCCCGGCGTGCTTTCCGCAGGCTGAACGACGCGGACATCACAGCACTGCTGGCCTAGGAGGACGACATGGACAAGAGAATCTTCGGCATCGAAACCGAGTTCGGGATCTCTTACTCGAGCCCCGACTCGAGGCCGCTGGCCCCGGAAGAGGTGGCCCGGTACCTCTTCCGAAAGGTGGTCAGCTGGGGGCGCTCGTCCAACGTGTTCCTCACCAACGGTTCGCGGCTGTACCTCGACGTAGGATCCCACCCGGAATACGCCACCGCCGAATGCGACGACCTCGCCCAGCTGATCGCCCATGACCGTGCGGGTGAGCTCATCCTGGATGACCTGGTTGATGAGGCCCAGGCCCGGCTGGCGGCCGAGGGCTTCAACGGCACCGTATACCTTTTCAAGAACAACACCGACTCTGCGGGCAACTCGTACGGCAGCCACGAGAACTACCTCATTCCCCGCCGTGGGGAATTCTCCCGCCTGGCCGAAATCCTGATCCCGTTCCTGGTCACCCGCCAGCTCATCGCCGGCGCCGGAAAGATCCTGAAGACGCCGCATGGCGCCACCTATGCGTTCTCCCAGCGGGCCGACCACATCTGGGAGGGAGTGTCCTCAGCCACCACACGGTCGCGGCCCATCATCAACACCCGTGACGAGCCGCACGCGGACGCGGAGTTTTATCGGCGGCTGCACGTCATTGTGGGCGACTCGAACATGTCAGAGGCGACCGCCCTGATGAAAGTCGGAACCGTTGACCTGGTCCTTCGGATGATCGAAGCGGGCGTGATCATGCGCGACATGCGGATGGAAAACCCCATCCGCAGCATCCGCGAGATCTCCCACGACCTCAGTGGCCGGGCATTGGTCCGCCTGGCCAATGGACGCCAGCTCACCGCCCTTGAAATCCAGCAGGAATACCTCACCAAGGTCACGGCCTTCGTCAATGAACACGGCGCCCACAACCCGCATGTACCGCTGATCCTGGATCTGTGGGAGCGGACGCTGCATGCCATTGAATCCGGTGACACCAAGGGCATTGACACCGAAATCGACTGGGCCATCAAGAAGAAGCTGATGGATAACTACCGCGAACGCCACGGCCTTGGCCTGGACGCGCCCCGCATTGCCCAGCTTGATCTGACGTACCACGACATTTCCCGCAGCCGGGGACTTTACTACCTGCTGCAATCCCGTGGAGCGGTCCGCCGCATCGTGGACGACACTGTCATCAAGGGGGCGGTGGACGCGCCGCCGCAAACCACCAGGGCCAAGCTGCGCGGCGACTTTGTCCGCCGCGCGCAGGAGTTGGGACGCGACTACACGGTGGACTGGGTGCACCTGAAACTGAACGACCGCGCCCACCAGACGATCTTGTGCAAGGATCCGTTCCGCAGCGTCGATGAGCGCGTCGATGCGCTTCTGGACTCTATGGGCTGACGTCCAGCTTCAGGGTCTATTCTGGATAAGGTCCTTTTAACGGGACCTCTTCACGGCATGCTCCGCCGCCATGCGGAGTGTCGTATCCACCCTGCCCCGACGAAAGTTTTCCTACGTGCGCCGACTACTAGCAATCCTCCTTCCCGGCCTGCTGCTCCTGACCGCCTGCGGAGGCACCGCCTCCCAGCCAGAGCCCAGCAGCCAGTCCGCCGGGGAGACTGCAAAGTTCGACTCCCTCAAGCTGACCGACAACGGGGACAAGAAGGCCCCTGGCGTGGACTTTGACAAGCCACTGGCCGTGACCCAGCCAACCATCAAAGTGGTTTCCGAGGGCAAGGGCGACGCCGTAAAGGCCAACCAGGTTGCCAAGATTTCCATCCTCGCCCTGAACGGCACGGACGGCTCCCAGCTCGAGGATACGTTCCCCAACGAGCCGGAAAGCCTGGAGCTGAATGACGAGCTCAAGACCAGCAGCGCAGTCATCTACAACGCTTTCGTGGGCGCCAAGGTTGGATCCAGCCTTGCACTGGCCGTTCCCGGCCAGCAGAGCGCGGCATCGGCCAGCCCCAGCCCTTCCGACGGCGCCAGCCCCAGCCCGAGTCCGGAAGCCGGGCCCACCCAGCTGCTGATCATCAAGGTGCTCTCCGCATCCGATCCCACCCCGGTCCTGGACAAGCCCCAGGGCGAAACCGTGACGCCGCCGGCCGGGCTGCCTACCGTTACTGAAAAAGACGGCGTCCCCGAAATCAACGTTGCCGGTGCGGCTGCCCCCACATCCCTCGTGTCCCAGGACCTGATCAAGGGCTCCGGCGCCACCGTCAAGGAGTCCGACACGCTGACCGTGAATTACGTCGGCGTCAACCTGGCAGACGGCACCAAGTTCGATTCCAGCTTCGACCGCGGCCAGCCGGCCACCTTCCCGCTGACCGGGGTCATCAAGGGCTGGACCCAGGGCCTCGCCGGCAAGACCGTTGGGTCCCGCGTCCTGCTGGTCATCCCCAAGGACCTGGCCTACGGCGACGCCGGCCAGGGGCAGGCAAAGGGCGACCTGGTCTTCGTAGTGGACATCCTCGGGGTCAAGTAGCAAGACTTACATGGACGCCGCGTCCCTCGCGGCACCCCATCAGCATTTACGCATAGGAGCAAGCATGTCATTTGGACAGCGGGAATTTGACCGCCAGAAGCCCGAAATCGATTTTCCGGAGGGCGACGTCCCCACGGAACTCGTCATCACAGACCTGATCGAGGGTGACGGCCGGGAAGCCAAGGCAGGGGACACCGTCTCCACCCACTACGTCGGCGTTGCCTGGTCCACCGGCGAGGAATTCGACGCCTCCTGGGGCCGCGGTGCACCCCTGGACTTCCGCGTCGGCGTCGGCCAGGTCATTCAGGGCTGGGACCAGGGCCTGCTGGGCATGAAGGTCGGTGGCCGCCGCCGCCTGGAGATCCCCTCCGAGCTGGCCTATGGCTCGCGCGGTGCCGGTGGCGCGATTGCTCCCAACGAGGCACTGATCTTCGTCGTGGACCTCGTGGCAGTGCGCTGACCCAGGCGCCAACACAGCCGGGAGCGCGGCAGTACTGGAGGAAGTTCCTCCGGTACTGCCGCGCTTTCTGCTTTCATCGGGGGAGTTTAGTAACGTAACGAGCGTGTCCCTATCCCGCACCGAACGACTCCTCAACCTGCTGATTGCGCTGCTCAACACCCGCTACGGGCTGCACCGCAGCGAACTGCGCGAAAAGGTCTACCACGACACCTCCGGCAATGACGTTGCGTTCGGACGGATGTTCGAGCGGGACAAGAATGACCTGCGGGCAATGGGCTTCGACGTGGAGACACTGACGGACATGGGCTGGAGCGAGGACGACCCCGCCACCACCAGGTACCGGATCGGCAAGGAGTCCAACCGGCTCCCGGACGTCCAGCTGGGGCCCGACGAGTGGACCGTCCTGCTGCTGGCCTCCCAATTATGGGAGCGCGCGGCACTGGGCACCGCCGCCCAAAGCGCGCTCCGCAAACTCCAGGCCGCCGGCAGGATGGCGGACGTGGAACTGCCGGCCGGGGTCCAGCCCCGGATCAAACCCGCCGGCCAGGCCTTTGATGACATCGTGGCCGCCATGCACGCCCGGCATCCGGTCACTTTCACGTATCTCGCCGGCACCACCGGCAAAGAGGAGGAGCGCACCGTCGAGCCCTGGGGCCTGGGCAGCCGCTTCGGCCAGTGGTACCTCATGGGCTACGACCGGGCACGCGAGGCACCCCGGCATTTCCGCCTGTCGCGCTTCACCAGTGCCGTGACCACATTGGCGAAGGAGCAGTACACGCCGCCGGTGGACTTCAGTATCCGCGCAGAGCTGGACCTGTTGCCGGAACTGCCGCTGCGCACTGCCGTCGTGGACGTCAAGGAGGGGCACCTGCTGGCCCTCCGCCGTCGTGCTGTTCAAGCCACCCAGGACCAGGCCACAGGCCGGCCAGGTGCGGGCTACGACAGGCTCTTCATCGAGTACCGGGACCCGGAGGTGCTTGCCGAAGAGCTGGCCTCCTACGGACCCGATGCCCTGGCAGTGGAACCGGCTGAACTTGCTGCCGCCGTGAGGCGCAGGCTCCAGGCGGCGGCCGCGTTCAGCGACGCACCCGTCCCCGACTACACGTTCGCCGATGCCCGTGCCCGGACCGCCCGGAAGGGAACGTCTGAGGACCAGCTCAAGCGCATGCTGCAGTTGGTCCCCTTCCTGGTCCACAACCAGGGGCTGCACATCCAGGACGTCGCAAAGCACTTCGGCGTCACCCGTGAAGAGCTCGAGTCAGACCTCCGGATCCTCATCTGCTCCGGGCTGCCGGAGGGTTATCCGGACGACCTGCTCGATATCCAATGGGAAGACGACCACGTCTTCATTACCCAGGACCTTGACCTGAAGAAACCTGTCCGGTTTACCGTGGCGGAGGCATGCGCTTTGCTGACAGGTCTTGAAACGCTCAACGGCCTGCCGGACCTTCCCGGCGGCGGCGCGCTGGAGTCGGTTACCTTGAAGCTCCTGGCGGCCGCAGGCGAGGAAGGGCTGCAAGCTGCCTCCATTGCCGGGCCGGAGGTTGCACCTGCCGACGCCGCAACCCATGCCACGGTCCGCCAGGCCATCGAGACCCGCTCCCAGCTCCACCTGACCTACCTTTCACCCCAGCGTGACGCCGTCACCGAGCGCGACGTTGACCCGCTGCGGCTGTATTCCCTGGACAACACCTGGTACTTCGAAGCCTGGTGCCACCTGGTGGACGGGCTGCGGAACTTCCGCCTGGACCGTGTACAGGACGTTCACCCCAACGGAGCGCCTGCCGCCCCGCACGGGATACCGGAGGGCGGGGTCCCGGCCAAGCTATTCACCCCGAACGACGACGACACCACCGTCACCGTCCAGCTCACCCGGCAGGGGAGGGGGCTGGCGGAGGACTACTACGCGGAGCGTACCGCGGAGTTGCCCGACGGCGGCCTGGTGGCAGAGATCCGGTTCGGCAACACGGCGTGGCTGCCGATGTTCGTGGCCCAGCATGGCGGTTCAGCCCGGATTCTGGCCCCTGCGGAGCTGGCTTCCGCCGCGCGGGACTGGCTTGCGGCCTCGCTGGCCGGCTACGACCGATAGACTTCTCACCATGCCTTGGTGGTCCTGGATTCTCATATGGGTGGCGCTTGTCGCCGTTGCCCTGCTGTTCTATGTCCTGCTGGGCATCCGTCTCTTCCGACAGTTCATGGCCACGGTGAAGGACCTCGCTGCCGCGGGCGAAAAGCTGGGACACCTGAGCCCCGTCGAGGTGGCGGGTGAACCCGCGGATCCGTCCGGGCCCCTGCCGGGTTCTGCCGTTTTTGCCTCGCCCGCCGTCATGCGACATGATTACGAGGCATCCAAATGGGCCCGGCGCGAGGAACGCCGCCGTCGGCGAGTGCAGCGTAAAAAGGACCGGGGCCAGCCGCAGGCGCTCGGAGATCTCGACTTCACATAGAAGTAGGATGTACTTAGAGGAAAGGATTTCCCGTGGGAAGACTCTTTGACGGCCCCTGGCCGATCGTAATCATCATCGTTGTAGCTTTGCTTCTCTTCGCCGCCCCCAAGCTTCCGGCCATGGCCCGCAGCCTGGGACAGTCCATGCGGATCATCAAGTCCGAGGTGAAGGAAATGAAGAACGACGGCAAGGCCGACACCACCGACGCAAACGGTCCGGTGGAAGGCACCATCGTGAACCACCCCAAGGCGAAGCCCGGTGAGCCGACAGACGGCACTGACGTTCCGCCGTCGACCCGCGCCTGACCTCCCGTGGCACTGTCGCGGGCCCGTAAAGCCAATCCCGAGGGGCGGATGTCACTTTGGGAGCACCTCAAGGAGCTGAAGAACCGGCTGATCAAGTCGGCCATCGGCGTCGTCATTGGCGGCATTGGGGGCTGGATACTTTACGATCCGCTGCTGAAGGCTTTGGCCGAACCGGTTAACCGCATTTCCGATGAGACCGGCGGCCTTGCCGCCATCAACTTCGGGACCATCGCATCACCGTTCGACTTCAAGCTCCAGATGTCGCTCCTCATTGGCGCCGTCATCTCCAGCCCCATCTGGATCTACCAGCTCTGGGCCTTCATCACGCCCGGGCTGACATCGAAGGAACGGCGCTACACGCTGGGCTACATGGCTGCTGCCATCCCGCTCTTCCTGGCCGGAATCTGGGTGGGGTGGCTCGTGGTGCCGCAGGTGGTCCACGCGCTGACCCAGTTCACCCCGGCAGGCTCCTCCAGCGTCATCGATGCGCGGACCTACATCGAGTTCGTCACCCGGATGGTGCTCATGCTGGGCCTGGCCTTCCTGGTGCCCGTAGTGCTGGTGGGCGTCAACATGGCCGGGCTCGTATCCGGCCACACCATCCTCAAGGCCTGGCGCATTACAGTCTTCCTGGTCTTCGTCCTGGCCGCCATTGCCGCGCCGGGCGCGGATGCGATTTCGATGTTCATGCTTGCCGGACCGCTGCTGGCGCTGTTCTTCGCGGCAATCGGCATCTGCATCATGAACGACAAGCGCCGCGACCGCCGCCAGGCCCGGCAGGTCGAGGAAACCGAGGCCACAGCGGACGTCGCAACCCCCAGCAGCGAACTGAAGAAGCTCTAGCCTGCCGTTAGGCTTGGGGTATGTCCTCCACCACCGGACCCTTCTCCGCCGGGCCCATCGATCCTGAAGAAATGTCGCCGGCCGAGAGGTACCGTGCCAGCGCCGAACGCCGGGCCGAGGCCGCCACCTACCTCGGGGCGTTTATCCGGACCCTGGACTTCGAGCTTGACGACTTTCAACGGCAGGCCTGTCTTTCCCTGCAGCAAGGCAAGGGAGTCCTGGTGGCTGCCCCTACCGGTGCCGGGAAGACCATCGTGGGGGAGTTCGCCATCTACCTCGCGCTGCAGCGGGGACTGAAAGCCTTTTACACCACACCCATCAAGGCGCTCAGCAACCAGAAGTTCAGTGAACTCACCGCTAAATATGGTGCGGACAATGTGGGCCTCCTGACCGGCGACACCAGCATCAACGGGGATGCCCAGGTGGTGGTCATGACCACCGAGGTCCTGCGGAACATGCTCTACGCTGATTCGGCCACTCTGGGCGACCTCGGCTACGTGGTCATGGATGAGGTGCACTACCTCGCCGACCGGTTCCGCGGGGCTGTCTGGGAGGAAGTCATCATCCACCTGCCCAGCGAGGTCCAGGTCGCCTCACTGAGTGCAACCGTTTCAAATGCCGAGGAATTCGGGGCCTGGCTGGACACCGTCCGCGGCGACACAGACATCATCGTCTCCGAGCACCGCCCGGTGCCGCTGTGGCAGCACGTCATGGTGGGCCGCCGGATCATGGACCTGTTTGCCGGAGAAACCACCTTCGACGAGATCGCTCCGCCCGTGGAGGAAGACGACCTGCAGCCGGCCGCGTCCGGCACATCCCCCGACGCCGGCAAGGGACGTGGTTTCGACGTCAACCCGGACCTGCTGGCAGTGGCCCAGAGCGAGATGCGGCAGAGCTTCCGCAGCAGGCCCGGCCCCGGCGGAAGGGGCCAGCGCGGCCGGCGCGGAAACGACCGCCCCGCCCGTGGCGGCGAGAACACGGGAGTGCGCCCCGCCAGCCGCCCCCAGGTCATCGCCAGCCTGGACCGGATGGACCTGCTGCCTGCCATCACCTTCATCTTTTCCCGCGCAGGCTGTGAGGCTGCCGTGGCCCAGTGTGTCTCGTCCGGCCTCTGGCTCACCACCGAAACAGAGCAGCGGATCATCGCCCAGCGTGTTGACGAGGCGGGGCAGGACATCCCGGCCGACGACCTTGACGTCCTGGGCTTTTGGACCTGGCGCGACGGATTGCTCCGGGGGTTCGCGGCCCACCATGCCGGAATGCTGCCGACCTTCAAGGAGGTGGTCGAGAAACTCTTTGCCGATGGCCTGGTCAAAGCTGTCTTCGCCACGGAAACCCTTGCGCTGGGCGTCAACATGCCTGCCCGGTCCGTGGTGCTGGAAAAGCTGGACAAGTTCAACGGCGAAGCGCATGTGGACATCACTGCAGGGGAGTACACCCAGCTCACCGGCCGTGCGGGCCGGCGCGGCATCGATGTTGAGGGCCACGCCGTGGTGCTGTGGCAGCCCGGTACAGACCCGACGGCGGTCGCGGGACTGGCATCGCGGCGCACCTACCCGCTGAATTCCAGTTTCCGGCCCACCTACAACATGAGCATCAACCTGCTGGCGCAGTTTGGCCGGGCCAGGGCCCGCGAGATCCTCGAGTCCTCCTTCGCCCAGTTCCAGGCGGACCGCTCCGTGGTGGGCCTGGCCCGCCAAGTGCGCAGCCGCGAGGAATCCCTGGCCGGCTACGCAAAATCCATGACCTGCCACCTGGGTGACTTCACCGAGTATGCGCGGCTGCGCAGGGAACTTTCCGACGCCGAGAACGCCACGTCCCGCACCAAGTCCCGCGTCCGGAAGTCCCTTTGCGACGATTCACTGGCGCGGCTCCTGCCTGGGGACGTGGTCAACGTTCCCGGTGGCCGTGCCCCCGGGCCCGCCGTCGTCCTTAGTTCGGACCACGCCAGCCGCGAGCCGCGGCCGGCCGTGCTGACGCTTGACAACCAGCTGCGCAGGATTGGCGCTGACGACCTCGAGGGTCCCATCGCGCCGGTTACCCGGGTCCGCATCCCCAAGTCCTTCAACGCGAAGGTGCCCAAGTCCCGCAGGGACCTGGCGTCCTCTGTCCGGAACGCGCTGCGTGAGAACCGTCCGCCCGCCCCGGGCCAGAACCGCAACCATGACTTCGGCCGGGCCGCTGCCTTGCCCAACCAGGAAAGGCGCATTGCGGATCTTCGCCGGGCCCTGAAGGCACACCCGTGCCATGGGTGCAGCGAACGCGAAGACCATGCCCGGTGGTCGGAGCGCTGGTGGAAGCTAAGGCGCGAAACGGACGGCCTGGTCCGCCAGATCCAGGGCCGCACCAACACCATTGCCAAAACCTTCGACCGGGTCTGCGACGTCCTGTCCGTCTACGGTTACCTGGAAGACGCGGGAGACGGCCGGCTGAATATCAGCGCGGACGGCCAGCGGCTGCGCAGGATATACGGCGAGAAGGACCTGTTGATCTCGCAGTCCCTGCGGCTGGGCGCATTCAATGACCTCGACGCCGCCGAAGTTGCCGCGCTGGCCAGCGTACTGGTCTACCAGGCCAAACGCGAGGACCGGGGCCTGAGGCCGCGCATGCCCAGCGTCTCCCTGGAGACCGCCGTCGACACAGTGGTGAAGGAATGGTCCGTCCTTGAGGATGTGGAAGAGGAACACAAGCTCCCCCTGACCGGTGAGCCTGAACTGGGACTTGTCTGGCCGCTGTATAAATGGGCCCGTGGCCGCCATCTGCAGGATGTCCTCAGCGGCACCGATCTCGCCGCGGGCGACTTTGTCCGCTGGGTGAAGCAGGTGGTGGACCTTCTGGACCAGCTTGCCAAGATCCCCGGACTGGACCCGCGGCTGGCACGGCTCTGCGCCGAAGCGATCAACCTCATCCGCCGCGGCGTCGTGGCATATTCTTCCGTCCTTTAGCCCCGATGACACCCGGCCGGCCCACGCCGGCACCCCCACACCCCAGGAGTCTGCCCCATGCCGCGCCCCGATGCCACTTCCCAGCCTGATGCCGCCTCCCGGCCCGCCCCGGTCCTGTACCGCAATGGGTCCGTTTACACCGCGGCGGATCCATTCGCAACGGCCATGCTGGTGGACGGCGACACCGTTGCCTGGGTTGGATCTGAGCAGGCCGCATCCTCCATCGCAGACAGTTCCATGGAGATCATCGACCTCCGTGGCGCCCTGGTTGCACCCGGCTTCGTCGATTCGCACATCCACCTGACGGAAACCGGGATCGCCCTGGAATCGCTGCAACTGGCCACGGCCACGTCGGCACGCGCGCTGCTGGACGCCGTCGCCGCGGCTGGAGGGAAAGGGCCGGTGCTCGGCCACGGCTGGGACGAAACCAGGTGGGCGGACTCCGCCCTGCCCAGTGCCGAGGAACTGGAGCGGGCGTCAGGGGGCCGCCCGGTCTACCTTTCCCGGGTTGATGTGCACTCGGCCCTGGTTTCGACGTCCCTTGTACAGTCCGCGGACCTTCGCGGCAAGGACGGGTACGACGGCGGCGCCCGGGTCACGCGGGCAGCCCACGACGCAGCGCGGCTGGCAACCCGGCAGCTGCCCCAGGACGTGCTGAAGCGGCACCAGGCCCGTGCCCTGGCGGAGGCTGCGGCGAACGGGTACGTTGCGCTGGCCGAAATGGGCGCACCGCACATCGGCGGGCCTGAGGACCTGAGGCTGGCCGCAGGATGGAACGACGCCGACAAGGACGCGGCGCGCTTTCCTGAGGTGCTGCCGTACTGGGGGGAGCTGGTTTCGTCCGAGGCGGAGGCCCGGACCCTTGTGGAGCAGCTTGGTGCCGGCGTCCGCGGACTGGCGGGGGATTTGAACATCGACGGGTCGCTGGGTTCCAGGACCGCCGCCCTGCGCGCCGGCTACAGCGATGCCGGGCAGGAACGCGGCAGCCTGTACCTCAGCGTCGAGCAGGCGGCTGCCCACCTTGCCGCCTGCTCCCTTGCCGGAATCCAGGGCGGTTTCCATGTGATTGGCGACGCCGGGCTGGACGCCGCGCTGGAGGCGCTGGACGTGGCGGCCAAGGAAGTCGGGGAGCAGCGGGTGCGGGCGGCGGGCCACCGCTTCGAGCACGTGGAGATGGCTGATGCCGCGGCCGTGGCAAGGCTGGCGCACTACTCGGTGACCGTCAGCGCCCAACCGTCCTTCGACGCAGCGTGGGGCGGAGCCGGGGGCCTCTATGAGCAGAGGCTGGGGGAGCGGAGCCGGTCGATGAACCCTTTCGCTGCCTTCTATTCAGCCGGGGTTCCTGTCTGTTTCGGCAGCGACAGCCCGGTCACGCCCCTCCGGCCCTGGTCCAGCGTGCGTGCCTGTGTGGAACACCACAACGAGGACCAGCGCATTTCCGCGCGCGCAGCGTTCCTGGGGCACACCCGTGCGGGCTGGAGGGCCGCACGGCACGCCAACCCCATGGCCGGCCAACTGGTTCCCGGCGCACCGGCCAGTTTCGCCGTCTGGGAGGTGGAGGAGCTGATGGTCCAGGTGGCTGACGGCAGGGTGCAGTCATGGAGCACCGATCCGCGGGCCAGGACCCCACTGCTGCCCGCACTGGACACAGGCTCCGACCCGGTATGCCTGCAGACCGTGAAAGACGGTGCCGAACTCTACGCCAGCCCGGCCCTGCGTTCCTGACCCATAACCCTCCGCCCTATAATGGGGAGTTGCGCCCGCCGCCGGCCAGCCCGGCATCAGGTGCTCCGACCACTTCCACCAGGAAAGGCCCTTCGTGCGCGTCCTTACGATCATTCCCACCTACAACGAACTGGAATCGCTGCCCAAGACGCTCCAGCGCCTTCGGAAGGCCGTTCCGGCGTCGGACGTGCTGGTGGTTGATGACAACAGCCCTGACGGCACCGGCCAGCTTGCCGACGGCTTCGCCGCCGAGGACTCCCAGGTCCACGTCCTGCACCGCAAGGGCAAGGAAGGCCTGGGCGCCGCCTACATCGCCGGTTTTCGGTGGGGCCTGGACGCCGGATACGACGTCCTGGTGGAAATGGACGCCGACGGCTCACATCAGCCCGAACAGCTTCCCCAGCTGTTGGAAGCCGTGGACCAGGGCGCGGACCTGGCCATGGGCTCGCGCTGGGTTCCCGGCGGCAGCGTGGTCAACTGGCCGCTGTACCGCCAGGCGATCTCCCGGGTGGGCAGCACCTACGCCCGGCTGATGCTGGGCCTGCGGATCAAGGACGTCACCGGCGGCTACCGCGCCTTCCGCAGGACCACTCTGGAAAAGCTCAACCTGGACCAGGTGGATTCCGTGGGCTACGGCTTCCAGGTGGACCTGGCGTGGCGCGTGGCCAAACTGGGCCTGCGCATCGAGGAGCGCCCCATCACCTTCGTTGAGCGCGAACTGGGCGCCTCCAAGATGAGCGGCAACATCGTCGTCGAAGCGATGGTCAACGTCACCCGGTGGGGACTGGCCGCCCGCTGGAACACCTTGACCGGCAGGCTGAAGAACAAGCAGCCGTAGTTTTTCCCTGGGGCGCCCTCCGCGGCCTTCTGCGGACACAGGAAAAAGGGGGCGGCCCCGCACCAAAGTGCGGGGCCGCCCCCTTTTTTTCGGCTGGCCTTATGCCGAGCGGCGCTCTCCGCGGCGCTCCCGCAGGATGGTCAGGCGGTCCTCGAGGATCTGTTCAAGTTCAGGAAGCGAGCGGCGTTCCAGCAGCATGTCCCAGTGCGTGCGGACTGCCTTGTCATTGCTGGTGTCCGGCTTTTCGCCGTCAACCAGGAGCGCTTCCTTGCCGGTCTTGGAGACCCACACCGGAGGAATTTCCGCCTCGGAGGAGAACGTGACGAAAACCTGCTCGCCATCTGCGCAACGGTATTCGACCCGCTGGCGCGGAGCCGGCTCAACTCCGGACTCGGTCTCCATGCTCTGCGCACCAAGGCGCATGCCCCGCAGGCTGCGATCGCTCATGATTTCTCCCTCTGGTCGGTTCGCGGATGAAATCTCCGCGTTAGCCGGTGGCGACGTTGCGCCGCCGGACTAGTGTGTGCACTGTGCTGCATCATAAGATTCAACGCATTGCGAAGCTTGGTTGTTCCAGCTGGTCTTCTCCTGCCGGACAAATACCCAATTATACGGGCTTTAACACGTCTGCACCAAAACAGGGAGGGTTCGGCGGCTAGCCACTGAACCCTCCCTGTCTTGGTCAAGAGCCTAGGGCTGCGTGCGCTCGATGGGCGCCTCGTCGAAAAGTCCGCCGGCAGGCTCCGCGCTGGTGCCGCCAAGGGCGTTGCCGATTCCCTTCAGGGCTTCCCCAACTTCACTCGGGATGATCCAGAGCTTGTTGGCCGAGCCCTCAGCCAACTTGGGCAGCGTCTGGAGGTACTGGTAGGCCAGCAGTTTCTGGTCCGGGTTTCCCTTGTGGATGGCGTCGAAGACCTTCTGGATGGCCTGCGCCTCCCCGTCCGCACGGAGGATGGCGGCCTTGGCTTCGCCTTCCGCGGCGAGGATGGACGCCTGCCGCTGGCCCTCCGCGGTGAGGATGGCTGACTGCTTGGTCCCCTCCGCGGTGAGGATGGCAGCGCGCCGGTCGCGTTCGGCCCGCATCTGCTTCTCCATGGAGTCCTGGATGGAGTGGGGCGGATCGATGGCCTTCAGTTCCACCCGCGAGACGCGGATTCCCCAGCGGCCCGTGGCCTCATCGAGGACTCCCCGAAGCTGTCCGTTGATCTGGTCGCGGGAGGTCAGGGCCTCCTCCAGGTTCAGTCCACCCACCACATTGCGGAGGGTGGTGGTGGTGAGCTGCTCCACGGCCTGGATGTAGTTGGCGATTTCATACGTGGCTGCGCGGGGATCGGTGACCTGGAAGTAGACCACCGTATCGATGGAGACCACCAGGTTGTCTTCGGTGATGACCGGCTGCGGCGGAAAGGACACCACCTGTTCCCGCAGGTCCAGCAGCGGCAGCAGCCGGTCCACGAACGGGATGAGGATCGTCAGCCCGGGGTTAAGCGTGCGCTGGTACTTCCCGAGCCGTTCCACGACGCCGGCACGGGCCTGCGGAATAATCCGGACGGACCGGACCAAAACTATGATGACAAAGACGATCAGAACCACCAGCACAATGGCCAGTGCGGTTCCGCCTGCGTTTTCCATACAACTCCTTGTTCCCCAATTGTCAGGCTGTATCCGGACCGGCAGCCGCCGGCGGCGGTGCCGAAACTACTGCTGTGGCGCCGTCGATGGCCGCCACCACCACTTTCTGGCCAGCGGGAAGGATTCCCGCCGCGGAGCGCGCACTCCAAATATCGCCGCCGATTTTCACCAGTCCGCCGTCGGCGGTCACGGCCTCCATCACGACGGCCGGTTCACCGATCAGCCGGTCCACGTTGGTCCGCTGTTCGGCCGGCCCCTTCTTGAGATGCGAAAGGGCTACCGGCCGGACGAAGGCAACCATGAGCAGGGACACCACGCAGAAGACCACCACCTGGAGCCAGGGCTCTGCACCGGCGAAATCGGCAACCAGTGCGGCAAGGGATCCGCCGCCGAGCATGATGAAAAACAGGTCAAGGGTGATCATCTCGATCACCGCAAACGCCAGGAAAGCCGTGAGCCACAATGCCCACCAGTTTTCGCCAAGCCACTCGAACATCCCTGTTTCCCCCTTCGCCACGGGGGAGCCGCACGCGCGGACCCGCCAGTAACTGTCTTTTCATCGTAGTCCGCGGACTTACCGTGTGGGCCGGTTCATACCGGCCGCAGGGGGATAGTGGCCAAGTCGTTACGGGGCGCCGTGGGTCCTGGGCCTGAACACCAGGAGCCTGAACTTTGCGTCGGCTGTCACCGGCTCCGGGGAGTGTTCAAGCCGCACAGCGATCTGCCCCAGGTCCAGGTGGTGGCCGGCCGGGCCCATGAACGCCAGGTCCGCGGCGGCGGCCCGGCCCAGCGCCAGCGGGATGTCGACGTCGACGCTGCTGGCCGGCTCGAAATGCCCCGCCATCGCCCCGGCCAGGCGCTCATCCTTGCCCTCCTCAATGCCAAGCATCCCGGTGAGGGCGGCGATGTCCCCAAGGTGCCCGCTCCGTGGCGTCACCACCACCAGCACGCCGGTGGGTCGAAGGACCCGGGCAAACTCAGCCGGGTTCCGCGGAGCGAAGACCACGGTGACCGCATCCACCGAGTTTGCTGCTACCGGCAGCGGCTGCCAGATGTCCCAGACCAGGTTCACGGCCTCGGGATTGAGCCGGGCAGCGCGGCGAAGGGCAAATTTGGAAATGTCCAGGCCGACGGCGGACGCGTGCCGCCCGCCGGCCGCCGCCGTGTCGAGGATCTCCCGCAGATAGTGCCCGGTCCCTGTCCCCGAGTCCAGAACCACGGCACCTTCCTGCGGCAGGTTGGGCACGACGGCGGAGGCCACCGCCCGCGCCAGCGGCAGGTAGTGGCCGTTCCCCAGGAAGTTGAAGCGCGACGCCACCATGGCGGCACTGTCCGGTTCGAAGGGCGTGCCCTTGCCCACCAGGAGGTTGAAGTAGCCCTGCCGGGCGGCGTCGAAGCTGTGGCCGTTCGGGCACACCAGGCGGGGCTGGCGCGCGGCCGTTGCCTCCAGGTGTTCCAGCGGATGTGAGCAGACGGGGCACAGGAGGTGGAGATCCGCGGCAGGCATGGGAACCATCTTAGGACGGGCCGCCCTGCGCCCCTGCCGTTCGTCACTGCCCCGGGTGACGGCGAAGGTCAGCCGAGCGATATGCCTGCCGGCCCGTCGTCGAAACCCAGCCCTTCCCGCGCCTTGCTGACGCCGGGTTCAGCCCAGTGCGCCGCATACTCGGCGTTGCTGCTCAGGGACCGGAGTTGGGCACGGTCTATGTACAGGATGCCGTTGAGGTGGTCCGTCTCATGCTGGACGATGCGCGCCTGCCACCCGGAAAATGTCCGCCGCTCCGCCGCGCCGTCGGGCGTCTGGTACTCCAGGACCACGGTGTCGGGCCGCGCCACCACCGCCTGGAGCCCGTTGAGGGAAAGGCACCCCTCATAGAACGACGCCAGTCCCGTCCCCGCCGCCGTGTACCGGGGGTTGAGGATGGCCAGGAACTCCAGCGGGCTCCGGTTCCGCAGTGCCGCGGCGTCGGGATCGACGTCGAACTGGTCCTCCAGGACGGCGAGCTGCAGGGGGATGCCCAGCTGAGGGGCAGCGAGGCCCACCCCCGGGGCCTCGTGCATGACCTCGCGCATGACCCCGATAAGGCGGGCCAACTGGCCGGCGGAGAGCTGGCCGTCGAAGGCGGCGGCACGCTGGCGCAGGGCGGGGTGGCCGGCCTGGACGATGGGCGGGAGGGACCCGGCGGACAGGATCCGCTCAACAATCTCACGGATGTCGTCGGCGCCGGCGGTTGTTGGGGGAACAGTCTGGGTCATGGGGACAGCCTACTGGCGGAGCGGCGCAGGACCCTTGGTCTAGGGTCTACTGCATGGCTGATGATTCTTTCCCGCAGGCATCCCCGCTGGAGCACGTCCTGGAATTCATCCGGGTCCTTGAAGCCGGCGGCGGTGCGGAGGACATCCGGCCGTTCCTGTCGGAATCATTCCTGTTGACGGAGGCTCCGCACCTTTTGGCCCCGGAAGGGTCCACCCGCCCGCTGGCGGGAGTGCTTGCCGGTGCGGACCAAAGCCGCGATGTGGTGAAGGACCAGCAGTTCACGGTCCGGCGGACCACCTGTGAGGGAAGCCGGGTGGTGGTGGAAGCCGACTGGTCGGCCACCGTGCTGATGGATCTGCCCTACTGGGACCGTGGCGAGACGATCCGGGCCAGGACATCGTCGGTGTTTGAGGTGCGCAACGGCGTCATCGTCAGCCAGGACAGTTACGACTGCTATTTCCGGTAGCCCTGCAGCCGCTGGTTCCTGCCGGTTCACCTGGTTACTGCATGGTGAAGCGCCGGGCGGCCCACTGGTTCACGGCAGGCACGGCGGCGGCCGCGCCAATGGCGGCAGTGCGGACACGAAGGAGCGGCCCGGGCAGCGGCCTTCCAAGCATCATGTTGATTTCGGCTTGCCGCCGGGCCACGGCCGCAGCCCGGCGCCGGCTTGCCTCAAATTCGCGAAGCCGCCTTCCCGTTGGTTCGCCACCCAGTGCGGCGCAGATCACGGGCACCAGCGCCCTGGCATCCAGCCAGCCCAGGTTCATGCCCTGCCCGCCGATGGGGCTGATCTGGTGGGCGGCATCCCCCACCAGGACGGAGCGGCCGGCCACCATGCGCCGGGCAATCGTGGATTGGACGCTGAACGCGCTCAGCATGGAGTTCGTGGCCGGCTCAGGACGGAACCCGGTCCGGCGTTGCACAAGTTCCGCCAGCTCATCCGGTCCCGTGCCCGGTTCGGCGGGTCGTCCAAGCCGCACCACCCAGCGGCGCACCCGGCCGGGCAGCGGAAAGGACTCGACGATTCCTTCCGGCTCGAGGAACAGGACGGCTTTCTCCCCGTACCTGCTGCCGTCGTCGAAATCCCCCATGAGGTAGTGGTCGGGATAGGACTTCCGGTCCACAGGGACGCCCAGCGCGCCCCTGATCCGGGACCGGGCCCCGTCTGCCGCGACCAGCAAGGCGGCGGTGGCGCTGCCGTTGTGGTTGCCGCGCCGGTTCGCGGCATCCGGGCTGGACTGGACCGCGATGGTGACCTTGCCGCCGTCGTTCCTGGCTTCGGTGACGTTGGCACCCCGGACCAGCGCCGCGGGGTCCAGGGTGCGTACGCGGTCCTCCAGGAGTTCCTCTGTCCTGAACTGTGGCAGTGCCAGGACGAAGGGGTAGTTTTCCGAGACGGCGCCGAACGCCATGGTGCCCACCGTCTTCCCGCGGCTGACCGCCATGCCGGACCGGATGCGGACACCCTCCTCCACCATGGCAGAGGCCACGTGCACCGCGGCCAGTGCTTCCAGGGCCGGCGGGTGGATGCCGATGGCCCGGGTATGCCGGTTCCGCGACTGCCGTTGCTCAAAGACCCTTACCGAAACGCCTTCCTGCAGCAGGGCGGCCGCCAGGTAGAGGCCAACGGGACCACCGCCGGCGATCAGGACATCGGCATCCATCTCAGCCCTGCCGGTAGGCCAGGACCTGGTGGAAGACCGATGAGTGCTCCACGGACCAGCCCGGGGGAGCGGCTGCGGCAAGCTCGGCGCGCGTGTAGCTGCGGCGGATGGAGGTGAGGCCGTCTTCCCGGATGAAGGACTGCCGGAACGGCAGGGCGGCCACACTGAAAAGGGCAAAGGCGGCAGGACTGCGGATCAGGTCGTTGTGCAACGCCTTTCCCGCGGTCAGGATCTCCGAATCCGCCAGCAGTTGCCGGAGTTCCTCCGGGCCAAGATGGTGCAGGACGTGGTTGGAGATGACGACGTCGAACCGGGCACCCTCGCTGACCAGCTCGCCGCTGTGCGCCTTGCGGAATTCCACGCCGGCCATGGACGGGCGTTGCTGGGCGAACCGGGCCGCACGGGGATCAGGATCGATGCCCGTGATATGCACCGCTTTGCCGTCTTTGGCCGCCCAGCGGGCCAGCATCACGGCCAGGTCGCCGCCGCCGGAGCCGATGTCCAGCACCGTTAGCGGGCGCTGGTCGGGAGGGGCCATGGTCCTGAGTTCCCTGGCATACAGTTTCCGCCAGCCGGACAGCACCCGGTTGATGACGGCGAACTGCCGGTACGTGTTGTCCAGGAGACGGGCATCGCAGTCCGGCCTGTCCATCTGCTCCACGTCCGTGGTGGCTCGTCGGCGCAGGAGGATCCCCATTCCGCGGACCGCTCTCAGGCCACGGGCGCTTCGGCCGGCGTCCGGCTTTGGAGCTGGCCCAGGGCATCCTCTGCCGCGCTGCCCTCCCACCCCGGAGCGCCGCCTGTTGCCTGCCGAATCTTGGTGAACAGGCCGGTTTCCACGGTCAGACCCGGGCCAAACGCCATGGAACAGATCCGCTCTTCCGCGGCCGGCCCTTCCCGGAGTGGTTGTTCAAGGATGTGCTTGAGGACGAAGAGCACCGTGGCGCTGCTCATGTTGCCGTAGTTGCGCAAGGTTTCCCGTGCGGGGATCAGCTGGGTGTCGCTGAGGCCGAGCCTGGACTGCACCTTGTCCAGGATGCTCCGGCCGCCGGGGTGGATGGCCCAGTGGGGGATTGCCGTGTAGGGGAGTGGCACCAGTTCCGGCTCCCTGGCCAGAAGGGGCTGCAGCGCGCCGACTATGTGGTCATCGATGATGTGGGGCACGTAGTTGCCCAGGACCATTTCAAAGCCGTTGTCACCGATGTTCCAGGCCATGGAATCCTCACCCACCGGTGTCAGGACCGTCTCGAAGTGGTCCAGCTTCATCAGTGCGGTGTCCGCCATGCCTGGGCGCGCGGTTACGACGGCGGCGGCGGCACCATCGGCGAACAGGGCCGAGCCCATGATGGTGTCCGGGTCGTTGGAGGTGCGTACGTGGAGCGAGCACAGTTCAGCGCAGACAACCAGGACCACCGCATTCGGGTCCGCCTCGCAAAACAGTTTCGCGGCACGCAGGGCAGGAAAGGCGGCGTAGCAGCCCATGAAGCCGAGGTGGTAACGCTGGACTGCGGGATTAAGGCCGAGTTCACGGACCACCTTGTAGTCGGGGCCCGGATTGAAGAAGCCGGTGCAGGAGACCGTCACGAGATGAGTTATGTCAAGTAAATCGACTTCCGGGGCGGCCCGCAGGGCAGCACGCGAGGCCGCCACAAACAGCTTGGTGGCCTCGCGGGCGAAGATATCGTTGCGGACTTTGGTGCTGGGGTTCAGCAGGAGCCCGGTTTCCTGGTCGTAGAACTGCGGATCTTCGGCGCGGGACGTGTTGGTGAGTTCCTGGACGGCGGTAAACCTCGTCTCGATGGCAGCACCGTCAAAACAGGTGTTCACCAGCCGCGAGCCTAAGCGCGACAAGCCAGGCTGCGCGGCAAATACGTCACGGGCCTCGGACTGGATGAGCTTTGTCTCCGGAACTGCAGTTTCAAGTGAACGTACGTAGACCGTCATTGGTTCATTCTTGACGGGCGCCGGAATAAAGACAATGGGACCGCCGGTTTGACCAGCGCTTTCACGCAGGTGTTCGTGCTGGCTGGTTGGCTTGGTGCGCCCCGCTCCGGAGCAGTCCCAAAGCGCCGATAATCTACATTATGTCAACTAGCTCTTTGGGAGCGCTGCCCTGCTCGCCGATGCCTTCGCAACGGACAAAGGCCGCCTTCGCCGGGAAAGTACAGCATGCGGCCGGCTGGGTCAGGAGATGTAGGAACCGCCTGGGCTCCAATGGATGACGCCGCCCTGGTAGTTTTGCGCGACGCCACCGTCGTTGCCCGTGGAGTACTCGTCACTTGTCGGGTAGCCGAGGCGCCCTGATTCGTACCCTGTTGAGGCCCAGATGGAGCGGATGCCGCCTACGGACATATGCGCTCCGGTGGCTGGGGACCAGACGATGGCACCGCCCTGGTAGTTCTGGTAGACACCCCCGTCGCGCAGCCCGCCCACTTCGTTTGATACCGGGTAGCCGAGCTTGCCGCCCTCAAATCCCGACACCGCCCATTCGCGACGGATGGCGCCAACAGAGATATGCGCTCCGGTGGCTGGGGACCAGACGATGGCGCCGCCCTGGTAGTTCTGGTAGGCACCTCCGTCCCGGAGCCCGCCAACTTCATCGGTCACCGGGTAGCCGAGGCCACCATTCTCAAATCCTGTCTCCGCCCACAGGCCGCGGATCGCCCCCACGGAAATGTGGGCCCCCGTCGCCGGTGACCAGACGATGGCGCCGCCCTGGTAGTTCTGGTAGGCACCTCCATCCCGGAGCCCGCCAACTTCATCGGTCACCGGGTAGCCGAGGCCACCAGCCTCAAATCCTGTCTCCGCCCACAGGCCTCGAATCGCGCCGGTGGAGACGTGAGCCCCGGACGCCGGCGAATAAAGGATGCAACCGTGCTCGAAACACTGGTACCCGCCGTTATCCCTGAGCCCATAGATCTCTCCCGTAGTGGCAGCTCCTAAGGCCCCGTTCAGGGACGCTGCCTTTACGGCAATCGGAGTCTGCGGGGCCGGAAACGCGACGGCCGCCAAGGCATCAATCAAGCCGGCGCCGCAGCCTCCTGGGCAGGTTCCCGGAAGGGGCCTGGCCGTTGCCTTCAGCTTCGCCTCGATCCGGGCTGGCGTCAGGGAGGGATCAGCGGCTTTCATCAGTGCGCCGACGGAGGCCGCCATCGGCGTCGCCATCGACGTTCCCATCAGGTAGCCGTACGCTTCTGCGCCTGGAGTGGTTGTTCCGGCGTTGTAGGTGGACAGGATGCCGGCACCTGTGTCGCCTCCCGGGGCCATGACGTCGACGGCGGCACCGAAGTTCGAGTACGAGGCTTTGGATCCGGACTGGTTGGTGGCACCGACCGTAATGACGTTGCTGCAGTTTGCCGGCGCATTGTTTTCGGCGAGCTGGCTTTCGTTGCCGGCAGCCACGAATACGGATGAGCCGCGGCTGACCGCCCCGTCAATGGCGGCCTGCAGGGTGGAAGGGCAGGCCGCCGCTCCCCCGACGCTCAGATTGATGGTTTTCGCCGGGTTCGCATTGGCGGGCACGCCGGAGACTGCTCCTCCGGAAGCCCACGTAATGCTGTCCGACACGTCCGAGAGGTAGCCGCTGCCGCAGTCACCAAGCGCGCGGACCGGCTCGATCTTCACGCCCGGAGCGGCGCCGCTGACTCCTTCACTGTTATTGGCGACAGCGGCGATAATCCCGGCGACATGGGTTCCGTGCCAGGAAGAATGGGCGGATGAGGTGGAACCGCAAGTCCCGGAGGTCCGGTAGTCCCCCGGGTCGGAGGCGTCCGGGTCCCTGCCGTCGCCGTCACTTGAAACGGTTGGGTCGGCGATCATGTCGTAGCCTGCCATGACGTTCGCGTTGAGATCGCTGTGGGCGGTTATGCCGGTGTCGATCACCGCGACGATCTGGCCCGTACCCGTGGTTTTGTCCCAGACAGACGGAACCCTGATGCCGACGCCAGGGTCAGACAGAGCCCACTGCAAGGAGTAGTAGGTGTCGTTGGGGGTGTACGACGGATGCATGAGAATGTCAGGCTCCACGGATTCGACTTTGTCGTCCGCAGCGATGCTCTCCAGCACGCGCCTGGACTCCCCGGCATTGAGCCTGTGGCTTGTCTTGACCACCTTGGCGTCGCTGGCCGTGGTCTTGATCTCCCGCACGCCGATGGAGGCATGCCCGGCAGCCCTGGAATAGGTCTCGTCCCGCTCCGCGGCGCTGCCGGCCGCTGAGGGTTTGAACTTTACGATGAACTGGTCGGTGGGAGCTGGGGCATCCGGCAATTTCTCTGCGGCTGAAGGCCCGGGCAAGACGGGTTTGTCTGCGGCGTTTGCGGCTGGTGCGGTGGCTACGCCGGCGATCGTGGCTACCAACACCACCCCCATAGTCCGTAAGTACGTGTATCCCTTCGTCACACCAGTCTTCATGCTCAGATTCACTCCCCTTGGCCTACGGTTCCACGGTGAGCTTACTAAGGCTTGGTTAACTCAGGGACCCCACCATCATCCAGCCCCAGGGGAGGCTGACCGGTGGGCTGCTGACGCCGGGACAGCTGCCGGTGATCCGGACGGGGTCAAGGCAACCGCAAGGTCCTGCCTTGCCGGCATGCTAACGGCGGCGCTGCATTGAGGCCCCAACGACCGCGCCGATTCCCAACCCAAGCGCACAGCCCCAAAAAGGAGTATGGAACACCGCCAAACCCACACTGATCCCGACGGCGGCACCAACCAGGCTGCAAATCCACAAAGCTTTATTCACACATGTCTCCAGTACAGCGGGACTGACCTCTGCTCCTGCTGAGACCATACTGCATGCCGATTCCGCCTCCGCTCCCCCGCTTCATGTGAGGTCCTGGGTCAAGCTCGAGGAGGCGTGACGGCTAAGCTCGAAACCATGAGTTCCTTGAAAACGAAGGCGGCAGCTACAACGTCCGGAAAAACGGTGCTGGCAGCGGCGGCTGCCGATGTCGTGCTGATCCTTGCGTTCGCCGCCATCGGCCGCGACGCGCACCACCGCGAGGAGCCCATCCTGGGTGTGCTGCTGACTGCATGGCCCTTCCTTGCCGGCGCGGCAGCGGGATGGGTCGTTTCCCGCGCCTGGCGCAGCCCTTTGTCTGCCCTCCGGGCGGGTGTTCCGGTCTGGCTCGGCAGCCTCATCGGCGGCATGCTTTTGCGCGCGCTGACCGCACAGACGGTTGTCCTCCCCTTCGTCATCGTTGCCACGCTGGCCCTCGCAACGTTCCTCGTGGGCTACCGGCTCCTGGCTGCCGGTGCCGCGCGTCTCCGCCGCCGATAGGGGCTCTCCGCCCGAAGGGCGGGCTGCCGGGAAAAGGACGCCCGTGTAATAGGCTGGCAGTAGAGAGAAACCTGCCGTGACTTGCTGCGGCGGAACTGATCGAAGGGGTACAAACGTGGTCACCGCATTTGTTCTGATCAAGACTGACGCCGCCCGCATTCCCGAGACTGCGGAGGAAATCTCAGCCATCGAAGGCATCAGTGAGGTGTACTCCGTCACTGGAGAATGGGATCTGATTGCGGTGGCGCGTGTCCACCGGCACGAGGACCTGGCTGATGTTATCGCCGACCGGCTCTCCAAGGTTCCTGCAGTGGTCCACACCACCACGCACATCGCATTCCGGGCGTACTCACAGCACGATCTCGACGCTGCCTTTTCCCTGGGCTTCGAGCAGTAACCCGCCAAGCCGTCCTCAGGCGCGGGACAGGGACACCCAACGGTCCAGGACGGCTGCAGCGGCGCCGGAATCTATCGATTGCGCAGCCCGCGCGTAGGCCTTCTGCATCCTCGCCAGGAACGGGCCTTCCGCTTCACGGTCGAAGGCAACCAGGCCTGCCGCCGCATTCACCAGGACCGCGTCCCGGGCAGGACCCTCCTTGCCGGCAAGCACGTCACGGACAACTCCTGCGTTTGCCACTGCATCACCGCCGCGAAGCTGCTCAACGGTGGCCAGGCTGATGCCGAGGTCCTCCGGGGAGAAGAACAGTTCAGTGACGCCCCCGCCGCGGATCTCCCACACGGTGGACGGGCCGGTGGTGGTGAGTTCGTCCAGGCCGTCGTTGCCCCGGAACACCAGCCCCCTGCTCCCCCGCCGGGCCAGGACGCCTGCAACGAGCGGCGCCATCCGCGCATTGGCCACGCCGACGGCCGACGCCTGCACCTTGGCAGGGTTGGTCAGCGGTCCCAGGAAGTTGAATGCGGTAGGTATTGCCAATTCGCGCCGGGGTACCGCGGTATGGCGGAATGACGGGTGGAACACCTGCGCGAAACAGAATGTGATACCCGCCTCTTCGGCGTTCCGGGCCACCTGCGCAATGGACAGGTCGAGCCGGACGCCGAGCGCTTCGAGCACGTCAGCGGATCCCGACGACGACGACGCGGCCCGGTTGCCGTGCTTCACCACCTTTGCGCCGGCCCCGGCGGCCACAAGCGCGGCCATGGTGGAGATGTTGACGGTGTTAAGTTGGTCACCACCGGTGCCGACGATATCCAGCTTCTCGCCGGAAATTTCCACCGGGTTGGCATGCGCCAGCATCGCCTCAACCAGGCCGGAAAGCTCATCCACGGTTTCGCCCTTGGCGCTGAGGGCCACCAGGAATCCGGCGATCTGGGCCGGCGTGGCTTCGCCGGACATGATGGTGTCCATGGCCCAGGACGTGTTCTCCGCCGTAAGGTCATTGCCCTTGATCAGTGCCGAGATCAGCCGGGGCCAGGTGTTGCCGGACGCTGCAGATGCCTGTGAAGTCACCTGCTGATGCTATCGAGCGATGGCAGGCACTGACCAATGTGAACGGTGCCGGGAACTTTTCCGGGCAATTTCGCGTCTTTGTAGAAAAAGTCCTCCCAAAAGGCGGTTTGCGTTGGGCAGCACGGACTTTTACAGACATAATGTCTATGTGACATCTGCGACCCATGCCCCCAGTACCCCGGCGCACCCAACGCTGAACCGCCCCAACATGGTTTCTGTCGGAACCGTTGTGTGGCTGTCCAGCGAGTTGATGTTCTTCGCCGGTCTTTTCGCCATGTACTTCACGCTCCGCTCCACGAGCGGTGAAATGTGGGCTGAAGAGACAGCCAAGCTCAACTTCCCCTTTGCGCTCGTCAACACGATTGTCCTTGTGGCCAGTTCCTTTACTTGCCAGATGGGCGTCTTCGCCGCAGAGCGGCTGCAGCCCCGGCGTACCGGAGGTGCCCTTCAGTTCGCCCGTTGGGGAATGAACGAATGGTTCACCCTGACGTTCCTCATGGGTGCGTTCTTCGTTGCCGGCCAGACCACCGAATACGCGATGCTGGTTTCCGAGCACGTCTCGCTTTCCTCCAACGCCTACGGCTCTGCCTTCTACATGACCACCGGCTTCCACGGCCTGCACGTCATCGGCGGGCTTATCGCCTTCCTGCTCATCATGGGCCGGTCCTTTGCCGCGAAGAAGTTCGGACACTTTGAAGCTACGTCCGCGATCGTCACCTCGTACTACTGGCACTTCGTTGACGTCGTGTGGATCGGCCTCTTCCTGGTCATCTACGTACTCAAGTAGCCAGCTTTGATTCTTTTTCTACAAGAGGCAGAATTTCAGGTAGCGGCTCCCGGAGCCGGCGCAGGATCGAATAAAGGAACCACCACGTGAAGGCAATCTCACAAAAGCGGCGTCACCCACTGGCAGCAATAGCGCTGCTTCTGATGGGGCTCCTCATCACGGGTGGGCTGTACGCCGTGGCAACCTCCATGAATGAGGCCAAGGCGAGCACCACCACCGCAAGCGCAAGCGACGTCGAAGAGGGCGGCAAGCTGTTTGCCGCCAACTGCGCCACCTGCCACGGCATGGGCGCCAGTGGTTCCAAGGATGGCCCCTCCCTGGTTGGCGTCGGCGCTGCCGCTGTTGACTTCCAGGTGGGCACCGGGCGCATGCCGATGCAGATGAACGGTCCCCAGGCAATGAAAAAGCCGGTCCAGTTCAACGAACAGCAGACCTCACAGCTTGCAGCGTACGTCGCTTCGCTGGGAGCCGGCCCGGCAATTCCTGCAGAAGACCTGACAAACGGCGGCGGCGACGCCGCAGCCGGCGGGGAGCTCTTCCGCACCAACTGCGCCATGTGCCACAACGCCGCCGCAGCCGGCGGCGCGCTGACCCAGGGCAAGTTCGCGCCCGCCCTGGCCGACGTCAGCGGCAAGCACATCTACGAGGCCATGGCCACGGGCCCGCAGAACATGCCCGTCTTCAACGATGCCAACATCACCCCCGAAGGCAAGAAGGACATCATCACCTTCCTGAAGCAGATCGAGACCACCGGTTCGCCGGGCGGTGCCGACCTGGGTTCGCTTGGCCCCGTCGCTGAAGGCCTGTTCGTATGGGTTGCCGGCTTGGGCGTCATTATCGCCTTCACCATCTGGCTGACTTCCAGGACGTCCTGACTTTCCGCGGGAAGCACACAACTTCTGCTGCCCAGTCAGCAGCTTGAAATTAGAAACTAACCCGGCACAACCGCCGGGACGAGAGAAGGATGAGGCGAATTATGGGCAACCATAGTGACGGCAGTCCGAACCACTCGGGCACCGTAGCTACGGCTGGTCAGAATGAGGTGGAGAAGTTCCAGGATCCTGGAATTCCCCCGCATCGTTTGCGCCTGGCTGACACGGACCCGAAGGCCGCAAAGCGGGCAGAACGGCAGGTCGCCTTACTATTTGGCATCTCTGTTGTTGGAACCCTGATCTTCCTGGTGGCGTACTTCGCCATTGATTTGGGTGATGACTCCAGCATCGCCACCATCCGGCTCCAGAACGCCCTGCTCGGTGTAGGTACTGCCTTCGCCATGCTGGGTATCGGTACCGGCATCGTGCACTGGGCCAAGGCCCTGATGCCCGACCACGAAGTCTCCGAAGAACGCCACGCCATCCGCTACGAGGAGGACCGCCAGGCGGCTGTCCGCATCGTCGACGACATCGTGGAAGAGACCGGCATCAAGCGCCGTCCGCTGATCCGCAACACCCTGCTCGGTGCTGTGGCGCTCGCCCCGCTTCCCGCCGTCGCCATCTTCGGTGACCTCGGACCCCGTCCGGACGACAAGCTCGCACACACCATGTGGGCCCCCCAGGACGGAAAGCGCAAGCGCCTGACCCGTGACCCTGACGGAACTCCCATCAAGGCTTCGGATGTCACCATCGGCTCGGCCTTCCACGTCATCCCGGAAGGCCTGAACGAACTCGAGGAAGGCAAGCTCAACGAGAAGGCAAAGTCCGTTGTGCTGCTCATGCGCCTTGATCCCGCATCGCTCAACCCGTCCAAGGGCCGCGAAGAGTGGGGCTACAACGGCATCGTTGCCTACTCGAAGATCTGCACCCACGTTGGCTGCCCCGTTGCTCTGTACGAGCAGCAGACGCACCACCTGCTGTGCCCGTGCCACCAGTCCACCTTTGACCTCACGCAGGAGTGCAAGGTGATCTTCGGCCCCGCCAGCCGTCCTCTCCCCCAGCTGCCCATCGCAGTTGATGACGAGGGCTACCTGGTCGCTACCAGCGACTTCCATGAACCCGTAGGACCAAGTTACTGGGAGCGTGATTCGCATGAGCGCAGCATCAACAGCTGAGCCGGCTTTCGTCGCCAAAACCAAGACAGGTCGGATCACCGACTTCGTCGACTCACGAGTCGGCGGTTCGGGGATCCTCCGCGAGTTCGGCCGCAAAGTCTTCCCGGACCACTGGTCGTTCATGTTTGGTGAAGTGGCGCTGTACTCATTCGTCATCCTGCTGCTGTCGGGTACCTTCCTGACGTTCTTCTTCGACCCGTCAATGGCGGAGACGCACTACGACGGCGGCTACGTTCCGCTGAAGGGCGTGGAGATGTCGGTGGCATACAGCTCATCGCTGAACATCTCCTTCGATGTCCGTGGCGGCCTGTTCATGCGCCAGGTGCACCACTGGGCAGCACTGCTGTTCGTTGCGTCGGTGGCAGTACACATGCTGAGGGTCTTCTTCACCGGTGCGTTCCGCCGGCCGCGTGAAATGAACTGGGTTGTGGGCTGTGTCCTGCTCATCCTGGCGATGGCTGCAGGCTTTACCGGCTACTCGCTCCCCGATGACCTGCTGTCCGGCAACGGCCTGCGCATCATCGACGGTGTCATCAAGTCCATTCCGGTCATCGGAACGTACATCTCGTTCTTCCTGTTTGGCGGGGAATTCCCGGGAACGGCCATTATCAGCCGCCTGTACATGCTGCACATCCTGCTGGTACCGGCCCTGATCCTGCTGATGATCGTGGCCCACCTGTTCATGGTGGTGGTGCACAAGCACACGCAGTACCCGGGTCCGGGACGCAACGACAACAACGTCGTCGGCTACCCCCTTGGTCCGGTGTACGCAGCGAAGGCCGGTGGATTCTTCTTCATCGTCTTCGGCGTCATTGCCCTGATGGCCGCGTTCTTCACCATCAACCCGATCTGGAACTACGGTCCGTACGACCCTTCCCCTGTGTCGGCCGGTACGCAGCCTGACTGGTACATCGGTTTCGTCGACGGCGCACTCCGGTTGATGCCGGGCACCTTCGGCAACTGGCACGTGGAGCAGATCTTCTTCGGACACGTCTTCACATTCAACGTCCTGCTGCCGGCCCTCGTGCCGGCCGGGATCCTGTTCACCGTGATGTTCACGTACCCGTGGATCGAGCGCTGGGTGACCAAGGACGACCGTGAACACCACGTCCTGGACCGCCCCAGGAACGCGCCCACCCGTACCGCCATCGGCATGGCAGGTTTCGTCTGGTACTGCGTCATGTGGGCCGCTGCTGGTTCGGACCTCATCGCCACGCACTTCCACGTTTCCCTGAACGACGTCACGTACTGGCTGCGGGCCCTGTTCTTCATCGGTCCGGTGATCGCATTCGTGGTTACCAAGCGCGTTGCCCTGGCGCTTCAGCGCAAGGACCGGGAGATCGCCCTCCACGGCCGTGAAACCGGACGCATCGTCCGTCTTCCCCACGGTGAGTTCATCGAGGTGCACGCGCCCCTGGATGAGTACAAGCGGTACAAGCTGGTGGGCTTTGAGTCACCTCAGGTCCTTCCTGCGGTCCCCAACGAGCATGGCGTGGTCACCCGCAAGGAAAAGCGCCGCGCATTCCTCTCCCGCTGGTTCTTCGAGGACCGCGTAGCCCCGGCCACGCCCGCTGAGCTGGAGGCCGCACACGGCCACGGACACGAGGCTGTTGAAGCGGCAGAAGGAAGCAAGAGCCTGACCCACTAGGCTTCTGTTCCAACAGGAAAGGCCCGATCCATCTGAACTGCTCCCCGAAAGTTGGACTGAAGATTCAGTTCTGACTTACGGGGAGCAGTTTCATGTTTAAGAACAGTTCATTGTCTGAGGAACAGCGCGAAGCCGCTGTCGCGCTGTTTAGGATCGGGTGGGGCTCCAGAGCTGTAGCAACCAAGCTGGGGGTGGGTCGAAAGGCAGTCCTCCGGTTGCACGACAGATGGCGTGTTCGTGGAGATACTGCTCTTGTGACCAAACCAGGCAACCGCGTGTATCCATTCGAGCTCAAGCTCAGCGCCGTGCAGCGATACATCTCCGGCGAGACCAGGGTCGCCCTGGCCAAAGAGTTCGAACTGTCCTCGCCACATCTGATAGCCGTGTGGGCGATGCAGTACCGGGCTCAGGGCGAGGAAGGCCTCCGTCCGAAGCCTAGAGGCCGCGCAAGGAAGAACCCTGATACCCCGCCGCAGCAGGAACCGGAGCTGCAGCGGCTGCGACGTGAGAACGAACGCCTTCGTGCAGAGGTTGCCTTCCTGGGAAAAGTAAACGCCTTGAGGGACAGGGAACAGCGCTAAAGGTTCGCGCTGTCATCGCTCTCAAGGCTGAGCACCGATTAGAGGTTCTGCTGGACGTGGCCGGGTTACCACGGTCCACGTTCTTCTACCACCAAGCCAAACTCAATGGCCCCGATCCACGGGCGTCCCTGAAGGCCGCTATTACAGAGATTTTCAAGAAGAACCACGGCCGGTACGGGCACCGCCGGATCCACATCGAACTGCTCAAACAAGGGTGGACGGTCGCGAAGAAGACCGTCCTGAAGCTGATGCGATCCCTGCGGCTGGTCTGCAAGGTCCGAAGCAGGAAGCGCTACAACTCCTACCAGGGCGAACAAGGCGTTGTGGCCCCGAACCTGCTGAAACGCCAGTTCGACGCGGACGCCCCAGACCAGAAGTGGGTTACCGATGTGACCGAGTTCAGCGTGGGTGACCGGAAGCTCTACCTCTCACCGATCATGGATCTTTTTGACCGGCAAATCATCTCCTACGCGATTGGCACGTCGCCCAACCTGGAGCTGGCCAATGCATCGCTGCGCGGCGCCCTGGCCACGCTCGAGAACGGCCAGCAACCCCTTGTGCACTCAGACCAGGGGTTCCAATATCAGCACAGCTCCTGGCGCACACTCTTGGCGGACGCCGGCGCAGTCCAATCGATGTCCCGCAAAGCCAACTGCTACGACAATGCCGTGATGGAAAACTTCTTTGGACACCTCAAAGAAGAACTCTTCCACCGCGTCCGCTTCCTGAACACCGAAGCGCTAACACCGGCCCTGCATGAGTACATCCGCTGGTACAACACCGAAAGAATCTCCACCAAGCTCAACGGCCTGAGTCCAATGCAGTACCGGGCTCAGGCCCTCGCGGCTTAGCCCATCAGTTAGCCGGCACAGCTTCTTTAGTACTGACCGAAGATAGGCGCTTGGGCGCCGGTAGGATCACGGCATGAGCGCCAACGGCAAAAAGCGCGAGACCAAGCGGCAAGTGAGCGTGCGGATCGCATTCGTTTTCATCGCAGGAATCGTGGGCAGCGTCCTGGTATCACGGCTGATACCTCAGGTTGAATGGCTGGCATTCCTACCCGCGGCATTAGCCACCGGAATTATCATTCCGGATGTGGTCGCTCTGATGCGAGGGGATCCGTGATGGATCGCCTTGAACCCAGGGCGGGCCGATAATGTCAGCCAGCTTGCATGTACCCCGGGTAGGTTCGCCGGTACATGAGTCCTACGCAGAAAAGGCTCCGTCCCAGAGATGGGACGGAGCCTTTTCAGAAGAGCCGCCGCTAAGCCGCTGAAGTGGACCTCGCACATTTGCGAGTCCAACTTTCGGGGACCAGTTCATCCGGATCGGGCCTTTCCTGTTTTCCTGGGGTGTGCTGCCCACGCCCCCCACAGGGGAACGGATGGTTGGGGCGGCTAGTGGTTGCGGGCCCTCCTGGCTCCGGGCCGCTGCAGGGGCACCCACAGCTTGTACCGGTCCGCACGGTAGTAGGAGACCGAGTAGTCAACCATTGCCCGGGCCACAAAGGCATGCCGCTGGATCTTCAGCAATGGTGCCCCCACTTCGACGTTGAGGAGGCGCGCCGTGGACGGTGACGCCGCCGTCGCCTCGATCATGTCCTCCCCCCATTCCATAACAAGCCCGTACTGCTCGCTGAGGACGTTGTAGAGCGACGTGGGCGGCTCGCCGTCCAGCAGTCCCGGGACCCGATGAGCCGGTATGAAGTTTTCGTCCACGCTCATGGGCTCCCCATCCGCAAGAAGCAGCCGGCGGAAGCGGACCAGCGGGGTGCCCTCGTCCAGCTGCAATTCACGGGCCAGGAACGCACTGGCACCGATCTGTTCGAAGCTGAGCACTTTGGCGGCAGGCACCATGCCGCGCCGCTGCATTTCTTCGCTGTAGGACGTGAGCTTCACCTGCAGGTCGACTTTCGGCCGCCGGACGAAGGTTCCCAGGCCCACCACCCGCTCGATGACCTCCTCCCCCACCAGTGCATCGATGGCCTGCCGCACCGTCATCCTTGCAAGCCCAAACCGTTCGGCGAGGTCCCGTTCCGAGGGCAGCGCTGAGCCCGGCGGGCATGACTCCGCGATGTACGCGCGAAGGATTTCCCGGAGTTGGACGTAGATGGCCGTTCCGCTGCTGCGGTCTATTTCCCCCGTGATTGCGGCGGCGCCAGCTGCCATGATCGTCCTCCTGCCGTTGGGTGTCCCCTCAATTTTAGAACGGTCTAGACCAGCCACGGACCGCGGCAATCTTTCGCGCCGCATCCGTGCAGGCAGCTATATTTGGTCTGGAAATTTTGCCACGAGACGGAGGGGGCCGTCTTTCACAGAAGGAGTCCCTTTGCCAACAGAAAAGGCCGTGGTGGCAGCGCCCGCGGGCCTGCATGCACGTTCCGCCGCGGTGTTTGTCCGAGCCGTCACCGACACGGGCCTGCCGGTCACCATCAGCAAGGCAGGCGCAGACAAGGCGGATGCCCGTTCCCTGCTTCAGGTGATGACGGCTGACTTCCCACAAGGCTGTGAGGTGGAGCTGTCCATTAGCGACAGTGCGCTGGAAGGCGGCCTGGGGCGCGAGCAGGCCGAGAACGCGCTGCGGGAACTTCGAGGACTTTTAGAGTCGCAGGGAGCCGTCTAGGGGCTTCCAAAAGCGCAATAACGACGTCGGGCCCCACCGGAAGGTGGGGCCCGACGTCGTTATTCGTTTGCTTGCTTAGTGCGCGTGGTCACCGCGGCTGTACTCGTACACCCAGCCCACGAGGGCCACGATGGCCAGGCCACCTGCGATGAAGATGACCCAGGCGCCTACGGCCAGGCCAAGGAAGCCGGTGGCGCAGGCGATGCCCAGGACCAGAGGCCACCAGCTCCAGGGGCTGAAGTGCCCCTGCTCGCCGGCGCCTTCGTGGATTTCAGCGTCGCTGCGGTCCTCGGGACGAAGACCGACGCGCCTTCCGGTGAAGCCGAGGTAGGCCCCGATCATGCCGGCGAGGCCACCCACAAGCAGGATGCCCAGGATGCCGACCCACTCACCCCAGTTGGTCAGGAATCCGTAGACCAGAGCGACGGGAACGAAGAAGAAGACTCCAGAACCAAAGATCCAGGATTCGATTTTCACTGTGCGGTGTCCTTCTGGTCGGCGTTGCCGAGGACCGCTGCTGCGGGTGCCGGCGACTCAACGGTGTGGACCTGGCGAAGTTCCGGGTGGTGCAGGTCCAGGGCGGGACGCTCCGAACGGATCCGGGGCAGGGACGTGAAGTTGTGGCGCGGCGGCGGGCAGGACGTGGCCCACTCCAGCGAAGCACCGAAGCCCCACGGGTCATCAACCTGGACCTTTTCGGCGCTGCGCCAGGTGATGTAGACGTTCCAGAAGAACGGGATCAGGGACGCACCCAGCACGAACGATGCCACGGTGGAGAACTGGTTCATCCAGGTGAAGTTGTCCTCCACGAGGTAGTCGGCGTAGCGGCGGGGCATGCCCTCGACGCCGAGCCAGTGCTGGATCAGGAAGGTGCCGTGGAAGCCCAGGAACAGCAGCCAGAAGTGGATCTTGCCCAGGCGCTCGTTGAGCATCTTGCCGGTCCACTTGGGCCACCAGAAATAGAACCCGGCGAACATGGCGAACACCACGGTGCCGAACACCACGTAGTGGAAGTGCGCCACCACGAAGTAGGAGTCCGAAACGTGGAAGTCCAGCGGCGGGGAGGCCAGGATGATGCCGGTGAGGCCGCCGAAGAGGAAGGTGATCATGAAGCCGATGCTCCAGAGCATCGGCGTTTCGAAGGTCAACGAGCCGCGCCACATGGTGCCGATCCAGTTGAAGAACTTTACGCCGGTGGGCACCGCGATGAGCATGGTCATGAAGGAGAAGAACGGCAGCAGGACGGCGCCGGTGACGTACATGTGGTGGGCCCACACCGTCACGGACAGGGCTGCAATGGCGATAGTGGCGTAGACCAGGCCCTTGTAGCCAAAGATCGGCTTGCGGCTGAAGACCGGGAAGATCTCCGACACGATGCCGAAGAACGGCAGCGCGATGATGTACACCTCCGGGTGGCCGAAGAACCAGAACAGGTGCTGCCAAAGAACAGCGCCGCCGTTCTCGGGATCGAAGATGTGGGCGCCGAACTTGCGGTCCGCGCCGAGCGCGAACAGGGCGGCGGCCAGCGGCGGGAATGCCATGAGCACCAGGATGGCGGTGATCAGGGTGTTCCAGGTGAAGATGGGCATCCGCCACATGGTCATGCCCGGGGCGCGCATGCAGATGATGGTGGTGATGAAGTTGACCGCACCAAGGATGGTGCCGAAGCCGGACAGCGCCAGGCCGAAGACCCACAGGTCACCGCCGATGCCCGGGGTGAACGTCGTGTTCGACAGCGGCGCATAGGCGAACCAGCCAAAGGACGCTGCGCCCTGCGGGGTGATGAAGCCGGACACCGCGATGGTGGAACCGAACAGGAAGAACCAGAAGGCCAACGCATTCAGGCGCGGGAACGCCACGTCAGGAGCGCCGATCTGCAGCGGCATGATCACGTTGGCGAACCCGGCAAACAGCGGGGTGGCGAACATCAGCAGCATCACCGTGCCGTGCATGGTGAACAGCTGGTTGTACTGCTCCTTGGTCTGCAGGATCTGCATGCCGGGCTCGAACAGCTCGGCGCGGATGAGCAGCGCCATGACACCGCCCAGGCAGAAGAACACGAAGGACGCAATCAGGTACATGTACCCGATGGTCTTGTGGTCGGTGGAGGTGATCCAGTTGACGACGATGCGCCCCTTGGATTTAGGTACCACGGGAGCCGACAGGACTCCCGCAGGTGCGGATTGGGTGTACGTAGCCACGTCGCTCCCCTTACTTGGTTTCGTTCAGGTTCGGGTTGCGGTCGTACTCGGCACCGAGCAGGCCGGTGTTGCCTTCGGCCTTGAGCTGGTCCATGTGGGCCTGGAATTCGGATTCCGACACCACCTTGACGCGGAACAGCATTTCGGAGTGGT
Source organism: Arthrobacter sp. StoSoilB19 (assembly GCF_019977275.1). NCBI lineage: Bacteria > Bacillati > Actinomycetota > Actinomycetes > Micrococcales > Micrococcaceae > Arthrobacter > Arthrobacter sp. StoSoilB19. The sequence goes on from NZ_AP024650.1 coordinate 2,243,605, forward strand.
ACTCGCCGCAGAGTTCGGCACATTTGCCGTCGTAAGTGCCCTCTTTGGTGGGGGTGAACCGGATGTAGTTGGTCTTGCCGGGGATCATGTCGCGCTTCTGCAGGAAGGCGGGTACCCAGAAGGAGTGGATGACATCGCGGGCGTTGAGTTCGAGGTCAACAGACTTGTTCACCGGCAGGTACAGGGTGGGGAGCTGTTCCTTGTCGATGGTGTTGCCGGTGAGGTGGGCCTGGACACCGGCTTCGTGCAGGTCTTCCTGGATGACGTCGCCGGACTTGTAGTTGAAGTCCCAGGCCCACTGCTTGCCGCGGACGTCCACTACGACGTCGGCCGGCTGTGAACGGTCATCGATCGCCTGCTGGTCGCGGTCCGTGAAGTAGAAGAACACCAGGACCATGAAGATGGGGATGGTCAGGTAGAAAACTTCCAGCGGAAGGTTGAAGCTGGTCTGCCGCGGGAAGCCAACGGTTCCCTTGCGGCGGCGGTAAGCGACCAGGCACCAGATGATCAGGCCCCACGTAATGGTGCCCACCACGAGCGCAGCAATCCATGAGTTGACCCAGAGGTCCATGATGCGGTCGGTGTTGCTGGTGGTGCCACGTTCAGTGGGCATCCACCCTTTCTCTACCTCTGGCGAACATCCGGTCAAAACCAACGCGCCGGCAATTGCCAAGCTTGAGATCGTGGTGATCGTTTTGCGTCGGCTGCCGGTTCGGTTCTGCGAACTCACAGACGGCCCTTCCTACTTGTTGCTGTTGTCCGGGCAGCCATCGGCGCTCCGGGCACAAAAAAGTTTTACTACTCGGTGTAGAGCTTACCGCTCCGCCGGGCGTTTCGCCCACATGTCGGCGCCGAGCCCCCATGCCGTTTTGGACGGCAGGAAACCCGGCGCGGACATCAGGCGAAATAACCGGCTTAGTGGAATGAATCGCCGCAGGCGCAGGAGCCGCCGGCGTTCGGATTGTCGATGGTGAAGCCCTGCTTGGAGATGGTGTCTTCGAAGTCGATGCTGGCGCCGCTCAGGTACGGCACGCTCATCTTGTCCACGACAACTTCGACGCCGTCGAAGTCGCGCACGGCATCACCATCAAGGAGCCGTTCGTCGAAGTAGAGCTGGTAGATCAGCCCCGAGCATCCGCCAGGCTGCACGGCCACGCGCAGGCGCAGGTCGGTGCGGCCTTCCTGTTCCAGGAGGCTGCGGACCTTGCCTGCAGCGACATCGGTCAGGTTGACCTCGTGAACGGGCAGTTCGTCGCTGGCCACGCTTGTGGCGGCGGTGCTGTTTTCGTTGGTTGCGGTGCTCATTGGCCTACCTTCTTAGGACGGTCTGGCGGCGTCGCCGTAACGGCGCCTGCCCCTACAAATACGGTATGGGCTATAGCTACATGCTACGCGCGGCAGTCCTGTAGCTCTAACTCCTGGCGTAACCGTCAAAGCACGCCGGTTGTTCCCTGACAGCCGCCTGCCCGCGTTCACGACGGAAGGCCCATCACTTGCCGGTTGAAAGGCCTTCACTGTTCAGCCGCGCGAGCATGAGGGCCTCGGCCAGGATGGCGTTGCGGAAGTCACCGATGTGCAGGGACTCGTTGGCACTGTGTGCCCGTGAATCCGGGTCCTCCACGCCCGTCACCAGGATTTGCGCTTCGGGGTACAGGTCCGTCAGGTCGGCAATGAACGGGATGGAACCGCCGATTCCGGTTTCGACGGCGGGAACTCCCCAGGCCTCGCCCAGGGCCCACATGGCAACCGTTGCCGCAGCAGAGGAAGTGTCCGTCCGAAACGGATTGCCTGCCTCCCCCGGAGTGAAGACGACCCTCGCACCAAATGGGGCGTTGGCCTCCACGTGGCGGCGGACCGCCTCCATGGCCTCCGCGGGAACCTGGCCCGGCGCCAGCCGCAGGCTGAACTTTGCCCGTGCGCGCGGAAGGAGGGTGTTGGAGGCAACGTCCACGGCGGGTGCGTCGAAGCCGATGATTGACAATGCCGGCTTGGACCACAGCCGCGAGGCGATGCTTCCCGTTCCAGCCAGCCGGACGCCGTCGAGCACGGAGGCATCGGCGCGGTAATCCGCCTCCGGCATGTCGACCCCGGCCGTGTCGCTGGACACCAGGCCCTCAATGGCCACGTTCCCATCCGTGTCGTGAAGGGTGGCGATCAGGCGGGACAGCAGGGTGGGGGCATCCAGCACCGGGCCGCCGTACATGCCGGAATGCACCGCATGGTCAAGGACCTGCACCTCAATCGTGCCATCCACGAGCCCACGCAGGCTGGTGGTCAGGGCAGGTACGCCGACCTTCCAGTTGCTGGAGTCGGCCACCACAATGACGTCTGCGCGGAGCAGCTCGCGGTTCGCCTCCAGGAATGTCCGGAACGTGGGCGACCCTGCTTCCTCCTCCCCCTCGATGAAGAAGGTGACGCCCAGCCCCAGGGAATCGGCGAGGACTTCCGAAACGGCTGCGTAAGCAGCAATGTGTGCCATGATGCCGGCTTTGTCGTCAGCGGCGCCGCGGCCGTAGAGGCGGCCGTCCTTCTCGACGGCGGTAAACGGCGTTGTTTCCCACAGGGACTCGTCCCCCACCGGCTGGACGTCATGGTGGGCGTAAAGCAGGATGGTCGGGTTTCCTTTTGCGGCAGGCCGGCGGGCGACGACGGCCGGCCCGCCTGGCGTGCCGTCGGCCTTGTTGACGGACAGGACCTGGACCCCGCCGATCCCCACACCCCGGAGGAGTTCGGCGACGGCCTCCGCGCTGCGCTCCAGTGGCATGCGGTCGAAGCTTGGCCAGGCGATGCCCGGGATGGCCACGAGGTCCTTGAGACGTGCCAAAGTTTGATCGAAGGAACGGTCCACCGCAGCACGGAGATCTTCCGTCCTGCCGATGGCCTCAGGGCCTGGTCCTGATGTTCCGGTGGTGCTGTGCGGGGTGGCCGCGGGTGATGAAGTCATGGCCAAAACATTACCCCCGTCACATTCCGCGGCCTGCCGCCGCAGACGCGGGGGCAGGCAGCGGGCGGGCTGCTGCAAGGTATTCTGTTCTGGTGTTCGGACGTAGAAAAGAAGCGCCCTCGGCGCAGGAAACCATAGACCAGCAGGCAGCGGAGACGGCGGCGCGGCAGAACAGTGCCGCGGGCAAGGGTGCCCCTACCCCCACCCGGAAGGCCCAGGAAGCTGCCCGCAAGCGCCCGCTCGTGCCTGAGGACCGCAAGGCGTCCAAGGCTGCCGAACGCCAGGCCATCCAGGACCAGCGCCTCAAGATGCGGCGGGCCATGGACACCGGCGACGAGAAGTTCCTGCCGCTGCGCGACAAGGGTCCGCAGAAACGGTTTGCCCGCGACTTTGTGGATGCGCGGTTCAACCTTGGCGAATACCTGATGTTCGGCGCCCTGGTCTTTGTGCTGGTTTCCCTGGTGGTCCCGGCCTCCAGCGACATGATGATTTACGTCCTGGGCGCTTTCTGGGTCATGTTCCTGGCAGTCTTCGTGGACGTCTTCATTCTGTCGCGCAAGCTCCGCAAGCGGCTGGCGGAAAAGTTCGGCGAGGTGGAGCGCGGTACTGTCTGGTACGGCTCCATGCGGTCCCTGCAGTTCCGGAAACTGCGGCTGCCCAAGCCCCAGGTCCAGCGCGGACAGTACCCTGCCTGACCCTGCATCCACTTAAGAACGAAAAGCCCGGCGGTGTTTGAACTGGTCCCCGAAAGTTGGACTCGCAAATGCGATGTATCCACTTTAGCGGCCAGCTATCGGCTGTTCGCAGAAGTCCCCGTCCCAAGTGGGACGGGGACTTCTGCGTGTTTGAACCACCTGCCAAGCCAGGGGGGCGAGAGCTGCACCTGGGTTTAGCCCGTTCATTGACCTTCATGCCGTATTCGTGGATCGTTTGGTCCATGAGCCGGGGGACGCGAATCGCTTTGTCTTTGATGGTTTCCGTGTTGGTGCTGGCGGGCATTTTTGCCGGCGTCCGGCTATGGAACGTCCATCAACAGACATCGGACTGGGTCCTGTCGCCCAAGGAAGTTCCGTCCAGAGTGCAGTTTGCCGACCGCGAATATAACTGTGGTCCCAACCCACAGCCCGCCGAACACGATGTATCCGCCCTAACCTCTCAAGGCAGGACAGCCGGAGGGGGCGAGATATTTGCTCAGGAGCCTTCTGCCGAAGCCAGAGTGTTTATCGTCGTGCAGACAGGCAAGGGCGCGTTCGGCTGCGGTCTAATGGGGGGACCCTAGTCCAGCTGTGCTTCTAATTGGGACCTAAGCCGCAAGCATCTGAGCACGGTACTGTACCGGGCTCAAGCCCTTGAGCTTGGTGGAAATTCTTTCGGTGTTGTACCAGCTGATGTATGCGTGCAGCGCTGATGCGAGTGCGTCGGTGTTGAGGAACCGGACGCGGTGGAAGAGCTCTTCCTTCAGGTGTCCGAAGAAGTTCTCCATGACGGCGTTGTCGTAGCAGTTGGCTTTGCGTGACATTGATTGGACGGCGCCGGCGTTCTCCAGGAGTGTGCGCCAGGAGTTGTGCTGATACTGGAACCCTTGGTCTGAGTGGACGAAGGGTTTCTCCCCGTTCTCCAGCGTGGCCAAGGCGCCGCGCAATGAGGAGTTGGTCAGTTCCAGGTTGGGCGAGGTCCCAATGGCGTAGGAGATGATCTGCCGGTCGAACAGGTCCATGATCGGTGAGAGGTAGAGTTTCCTGTCGCCGACGCTGAACTCGGTCACATCGGTCACCCACTTCTGGTCTGGGGCGTCCGCGTCGAACTGGCGTTTCAGCAGGTTCGGGGCCACGATGCCATGCTCGCCCTGGTAGGAGTTGTATCGCTTCCTGCTTCGGACCTTGCAGACCAGCCGGAGGGAACGCATCAGCTTCAGAACCGTCTTCTTAGCGACCGTCCATCCTTGCTTCAACAGTTCAATATGGATCCGGCGATGCCCGTACCGGCCGTGGTTCTTCGTAAAAATGTCAGTGACAGCGGCCTTCAGGGACGCCCGTGGATCGGGGCCATTGAGTTTGGCTTGGTGGTAGAAGAACGTGGACCGGGCTAACCCGGCCACGTCCAGCAGAACCTCTAATCGGTGCTCAGCCTTGAGAGCGATGACAGCGCGAACCTTTAGCGCTGTTCCCTGTCCCTCAAGGCGTTTACTTTTCCCAGGAAAGCAACCTCTGCACGCAGGCGTTCGTTCTCACGTCGCAGCCGCTGCAGCTCCGGTTCCTGCTGCGGCGGGGTATCTGGGTTCTTCCTTGGGCGGCCTTTAGGTTTCGGACGGAGGCCTTCCTCGCCCTGAGCCCGGTACCGCATCGCCCACACGGCTATCAGGTGTGGCGAGGATAGTTCGAGCTCTTTGGCCAGTGCGACCCTGGTCTCGCCGGAGATATATCGCTGCACGGCGTTGAGCTTGAGCTCGAATGAATACACGCGGTTGCCTGGTTTGGTCACAAGAGCAGTATCTCCACGAACGCGCCATCTGTCGTGTAACCGGAGGATCGGCTTCCGACGCACCCCGAGCCTGGTTGCTACAGCTCTGGAGCCCCACCCGATCTCAAACAGCGCCACCGCGGCCTCGCGCTGTTCCTCGGACAACGAACTTCTTCCATGCATAAAACTGCTCCCCGAAAGTCAGAACTGATTTTTCAGTCCAACTTTCGGGGAGCAGTTCATGTTCCGCCGGGCTTTTCGTTTTTATCGGGATCCGCTTTCCCGCAGCAACCTGCCTGCAGCGCCTAGGAGCGGCGGTTCTTTGCCAACTGCTTGTTGATCCGTGCCGCCCAGAACGGTCCTTCGTAAAGGAACGCGGTGTAGCCCTGCACCAGGGTTGCACCGGCGTCCAGCCTTTCCTGGACGTCCCGGGCCGACTCCACGCCGCCAACGGACACCAAGGTCAGGGCGTCGCCCGTAGCGTTCCTGAGCCGCTTCAGCACCTCCAGCGAACGCTGCTTCAATGGTGCACCGGAGAGGCCGCCGGCTCCGCACTTCGCCACCTCTTCTGCCGGCGAGGACAGTCCTGAACGGCCAATGGTGGTGTTGGTGGCGATGATGCCGTCCAGCTTCAGGTCGAGGGCAAGGCGCGCGACGTCGTCGATGTCCTCATCGCTGAGGTCCGGGGCAATCTTGACCAGCAGGGGCACATGCCGGCCCGCGGCCCGGTCCGCTTCCTGCCCCACGGCTGTCAGGAGCGGCCGGAGCGTCTCCACGTCCTGGAGCAACCGCAGGCCCGGGGTGTTGGGGGAACTGACGTTTACCACCAAATAGTCGGCGGCAGGCGCCAGGCTGCGGGCGCTCACCAGGTAGTCGTCCACGGCATCGGCCAGTTCCACCACCTTGGTTTTGCCGATATTGACGCCGATGACCGGACGAACCTCCGGGTACCGCCGCTGGAGCGCGGCGCGTGCTGCCCTGAGCCGGGGTGCAACGGCGGAGGCGCCGTCGTTGTTGAATCCCATCCGGTTGATGACGGCCCGGTCCTGGACCAGGCGGAACAAGCGCGGCTTTTCGTTGCCGGGCTGCGCCTGGCCGGTGATGGTGCCCACTTCAATGTGTCCGAATCCAAGCTCCGTGAGGGCCTCGATGCCGTGCCCTTCCTTGTCGAAGCCGGCAGCCAGCCCGAACGGTGACGGAAAGGTGACGCCAAAGGCTGTGGTCTGGAGCGACGGCGCCGGAGCAGTCAGTTTCCGCAGGACTCTCCCCGCACCGGAAGAATGTGCGAGCCGTATCCCCTTGAATCCGATCTTGTGGGCGCGCTCGGCGTCCATCCATGAAAAGGCCAGCCTGAAGAAAGTGGGATAAACGCGCATGCCTCCAGTTTCCCGTCTCCGGGGGCGCCGCACCAAAACGGAGACGCCGAAGTTCGAACAGCACAGTTCGGACAGCACAGTTCGGAAAGCGCAGTTCGGGCGCCGCAGTTCGGACAGCGCGGTCCGGTGTGCCGGTTTAGCATGATGGGCATGCAGTGGCAGCAGGACATCCTGGGCGGTGACTTCGAGTCACACTCCTTCGCGGCCACCGGACGTGACGGGGTTGAACGGAGGGCAACGCTGGTGCGCGTCCGGCCATCTCCCGACAGGGACCCTGCCGGCGGCAGCCGCCGGGCCGTGCTCTTCCTGCACGGTTGGAGCGATTATTTCTTCAACGTGGACCTGGCACGGTTCTGGGCTGCGGCCGGCTACGACTTCTATGCCCTGGACATGCACAACCACGGACGAAGCCTTCGTCCGGAAGCACCGGGCGGGTACGTGGCCGACCTCGCCGCCTACGACGCTGAAATCGAAGAGGCAATCCGCATCATCCGGGATGCAGGCGCACCGGGTCCCCTGGCCCTGATGGGCCACTCCACGGGCGGCCTGGTGGCAGCCCTGTGGACCACCCGCCATCCGGAAGCTGTTTCGCTGCTGATCCTCAACAGTCCATGGCTGGAAATGCACGGCAGTCCGCTGGTGCGGCGCGCTGCATCCAGCATGGTGCGCCCCTTGGCCCGCTTCCGCCCTGAGATGGTCCTCCGGCTGCCGGAACGCGGCCACTACTGGCGGACCATCAGCAGCTCTGCCGACGGCGAGTGGCCGCTTGACGAGCGGTACCGCCCCCGCATGGCCTTTCCGGTGCGCGCCGGCTGGCTTAGGGCGGTGCTCGCCGGGCAGGCGAAGGTGGCCCGCGGCCTGGGGATCCAGGCGCCGATCCTGGTACTGCTTTCCAAGGGCAGCGCGAACGGGCTCCTCTGGTCCGAGGAAATGCGCCGGACCGACGCGGTCCTGGACGTCAACACCATCAGCGCCAGGGCCCTCACCCTGGGCCGCACCGTAACCGTGGAGCGGATCGACGGCGCGCTGCACGACGTCTTCCTGTCACCCGAACCGGTCCGGGCCGATGCCTACAGGCGGCTGGCCCGCTGGTTGCGGGCGTATGGATGAAGCTATTCCGCCGGGGCAGCGGGCGCCGAGGGAGCAGCGGCGGCGTCCACGGCGCCACCATACCGGCGGTCCCGCCTGGCATACTCCTCGACGGCGGCCCAGAGCGTGCGCCTGTCCACATCCGGCCACAGCGTGTCCATGAACACGAACTCCGCGTAGGCCGACTGCCAGAGCATGAAGTTGGACAGCCGCTGCTCCCCCGAGCTGCGCAGGAACAGGTCCACGTCAGGCAGGTCGGGCTCGTCCAGGTACTTCTGGATGGTCCGCTCGGTAATGGCGCCAGGCTTCAACTTGCCTGCCGCCACATCGGCGGCAATCGCTGAGACCGCGTCAGTGATCTCTGCCCTGCCGCCGTAATTAACACACATGGTCAAGTTACAGGTGGTGTTGGCCACCGTGAACTCTTCGGCTTCCTCCAGCTCACGGATGACCGAACCCCACAGCCGCGGCCGGCGCCCCGCCCAGCGGACCCGCACGCCCCAGTCGTCCAACTGGTTCCGCTGCCTTCGCAGCACATCCTTGTTAAATCCCATCAGGAAGCGGACTTCCTCAGGCGACCTGCGCCAGTTTTCCGTGGAGAACGCGTACACGCTGACGTACTCGATGCCCAGTTCGATGGCCCCTGCCATGACATCGAGCAGCGCCGGCTCCCCTGCCTTGTGCCCCTCGATCCGCGGCAATCCCCGCTGGTTGGCCCAGCGGCCGTTGCCGTCCATGACGATGGCCACGTGCCGGGGAATGAATTCAGCCGGAATAGTGGGTGCCACCGCGCCGGACGGGTGCGGGTACGGCGCCGCCACGGGATGCGTGCGCCGGCGCGGTGCGTTGTTCTTTTTTCCCAGGGCCACTGTCAGCTACGCTCCACATGTTTGAGGGATTTCAGTACTCGTTCCAGATGCCACTGCAGGTACGCGGCCACCAGGCCCGCTGCTTCCTTGCGATGCTGCGGCAGGGAAGCATCCGCCGTCGTCCAGTCCCCGGTCAGCAGCGCTGCCAGCAGCGTCACGGTCTCTGCAGCGGGTGCGGGGGAACCGGGCGGCCGGCACTGTGCACAAACCATGCCGCCAAGGGGCGCGGAGAAGGCCGTGTGCGGGCCCGGCATGCCGCAGCGGGAGCAGTCCGTGAAACTGGGCGCCCACCCGCCGGTGGCAAGGGCGCGCAGAAGGTAGGAGTCCAGGATGAGGCCAGCCGCATGTTCGTTGCGGCTCAGCGCAGCGAGGGCGCCCACCAGCAGGTTGTATTGTGCGGTACCGGCCTCGCCGTCGACGTCCGTCAGTTTCTCAGCCGTCTCCGTCATGGCGGCGGCCACCGTATACCTGCCGTAGTCCGCGGCGATGCTTCCGCCGTATGCACCCTTTGCCACGGCCTGCGTGACGATGTCCAGCGTCCGCCCTGACACCAACTGGAGATCGGCCACCATGAAGGGCTCAAGCCGGGCACCGAAACGGCTGCTGGTGCGGCGCACTCCCTTGGCGACGGCACGGACCTGCCCGTGGTGCTTCGTCAGGAGCGTGATGATCCGGTCCGCCTCGCCCAGCTTGTGGGTACGGAGCACCACGGCGTCGTCCCGGTACGCCCGGGAGGCAAAAGAGTGTTGGACCACGCTCTATCTTCCCATCCTGCCCGGCAGCTCGCTGCCAGGCCACAGTGGCGCCTCCGGAGGAAACCGGCGGCACCACCGGCGGGTATCAGGCCTGGGCGTCCCGGATGGCGCGGTTGACCGCGGAGATCACGGCCTTGAGGGAGGACATGCTGGTGTTGGCATCGATGCCTACACCCCACAGCACCCGCTCCCCCACCGCGCATTCGACGTAGGCCGCGGCCATGGCGTTGCCGCCTTCGGACAACGCGTGTTCGCTGTAGTCCAGCACGCGGACATCCACGCCGTCCTCATGCAGGATGTTCAGCAGGGCCGCAATGGGGCCGTTGCCGGTGCCGGTGCGGCTGACCTGGGCACCATCGATGGTGAGCGACGCGTGCAGCGTCATGCCGCCGTCGGCGTCTGTTTCCGTCTTGACGGCCCCCAGCGAGTAACGGCCCCACTGCCCGTCGGCCCGGCCGGACGGCAGGTATTCGTCCTGGAAAATCTGCCACAGCTGCGCGCCGCTGACTTCCCCGCCCACGGTGTCGGTGCGGCGCTGGATGACGCCGGAGAATTCGATCTGCGCGCGGCGCGGCAGGTCCAGGCTGTGCTCGTTCTTCAGCAGGTAGGCCACGCCACCCTTGCCGGACTGGGAGTTCACCCGGATGACGGCCTCGTAGCTGCGGCCCAGGTCCTTGGGATCCACGGGGAGGTACGGAACCTGCCAGGTGAAGTCGTCCACGGGCTTGCCGGCTGCTGCAGCATCGCGCTCCAGCGCTTCGAAGCCCTTCTTGATGGCGTCCTGGTGGGAGCCGGAGAAGGCGGTGAACACCAGGTCGCCGCCGTACGGCGAACGTTCCGGGACGGGCAGCTGGTTGCAGTACTCCACGGTGCGCCGGACGTCGTCGATGTTGGAGAAGTCGATCATGGGGTCGATGCCCTGGACGAACAGGTTCAGGCCCAGCGTCACCAGGTCCACGTTTCCTGTGCGTTCGCCGTTCCCGAAGAGGCAGCCCTCGATGCGGTCGGCGCCTGCCATGTAGCCCAGCTCGGCGGCGGCGACGCCGGTTCCGCGGTCGTTGTGCGGGTGCAGGGACAGGATGATGCCGTCCCGAGGGTGCAGGTGCCGGCTCATCCACTCGATGGAATCGGCGTAGACGTTGGGCGTGGCCATTTCCACCGTGGCGGGCAGGTTGATGATCACCTGCCGGTCGGCGGACGCTTCAAAGACATCGGCGACGGCGTTGCACACCCGGACGGCGTACTCGAGCTCCGTACCCGTGAAGGACTCCGGGGAGTACTCGTAGGTCACGTGCGTGTCCACGAGTGTTTCCTCGTACTTCTTGCACAGGCGGGCACCCTGCAGTGCGATGTCCAGGATGCCGTCCTCGTCCTGGTTGAAGACCACGCGCCGCTGCAGCACGGACGTGGAGTTGTAGAGGTGGACGATGGCCTGCTTGGCACCCACCAGGGACTCGTAGGTCCGTTCGATGAGGTGTTCCCGCGCCTGCGTCAGGACCTGGATGGTGACGTCGTCCGGGATGTGGTTGCCCTCGATGAGCTGGCGGACAAAGTCGAAGTCCGTCTGGGAAGCGGACGGGAAACCGACCTCGATTTCCTTGTAGCCCATGCGGACCAGCAGGTCGAACATCTTCATCTTGCGCGCCGGGCTCATGGGATCGATCAGGGCCTGGTTTCCGTCGCGCAGGTCCACCGCGCACCACCGCGGGGCCTTGGTGATGATCTTGTCCGGCCAGGTGCGGTCCGGCAGTTCAACCTTGATCAGGTCCTGGAAGGGCGTGTACCGGTGGGCGGGCATTCCGGAGGGCTTTTGTGCGTTACGCATGATGTTCGTGGCCTTTTCTATCGATCTTCAGTGAAAGGGTGGCCGGGCAACACAAACTCCGCAGCGAGGGTGGGCCGTGCGCTAGATAGCGTCTGTGGCCTCGCCGCGGCAGCTAAGGAGAAGGAGCTCTGCACGCACTCTTTGAGCGTAACACGGGTGCGTAAGATGAAAGGGCACTACCGTCCGTAAAGTCCAGCATGCAGACGCCTCCGGTGGTCAGCCGGACGCAGGCGTTCCAGCAAAGGAGTTGCAGTGCCCATTTCGGGGATCGATCTGTCCACCATTGATCACACAGTCCGGCCTCAGGACGACCTTTACCAACATGTCAACGGCGCCTGGTTGAAAGCCACCGAAATTCCGGACGACCGGCCCCTGGAGGGAACCTTCACCGCTCTTCGCGACGGGTCCGAAATCGCTGTCCGGGACATCATCGAGGAGGCGGCGGCCAAGGGCGCGGACGCCAGCGGGATCGAACGGAAGATCGGCGGCCTCTACAACAGCTTCATGGACGAAGCGACGGTGGAAGGCAAGGGCATGGAGCCGATCCGCGGGCGGCTCGGCGACGTGTTCGCCACGGACTCGGTAGCTGACCTCATCGCACTGGCGGGCCGGTTGTTCCGTGCGGACGTGGGCGGGCTTTTCTACATCTACCCGGCCCCCGATGCGGGGAACCCTGACCGGGTCCTGTTGTACACCGGGCAGGGTGGCCTGGGCCTTCCCGACGAGTCGTACTACCGGGAAGAGAAGTTCGCACCCATCGTGGCGGCCTACACCGCGCACGTGCAGAAAATGTTTGAACTGGCCGGGGTGGCCGATCCCCATGGTGCGGCCGGGCGGGTTGTCGAACTGGAGACGAAGCTCGCGTCCCACCACTGGGACAATGTCACCCTCCGGGATCCGCAAAAGACCTACAACCTGAAGACGGCGGAGGAAGCCAATGCGCTGTTCCCCCTCCTGGCCACGTGGTTCGACGCCGCGGGAATCGACGCAGACAAGCGTACGGAAATCGTGGTGAGCACCCCTGACTTCTTCACCGGTGCCGCCGGCCTCCTGGACGAAGTTCCGGTGGCAACGTGGCAGGAGTGGCTGGCCATGCGCGTCATCAGCGCCGCTGCACCTTATCTGTCGGCAGCCTTTGTGGACGCCAATTTCGCGTTTTACGGCACCACGATCAGCGGCACGCCCCGCAACAAGGACCGGTGGAAGCGCGGCGTTGGCGTCGTCGAAGCCGCCCTTGGTGAAGCTGTGGGCCAGATCTACGTGGCCCGCCATTTCCCCGAATCGCACAAGGCACGGATGCAGACCCTGGTGGCCAACCTTATCGAGGCCTACCGCCGCAGCATTAATGACGTTGCATGGATGGGCGGGGACACCAAGGCCGAGGCGCTCCGGAAGCTGGAGGCCTTCCGGGCCAAGATCGGCTACCCGGACGAGTGGATTGACTACTCAGCCGTGGAGATCGACCCCGAGGACCTCCTGGGGAACGTCGAACGCGCCCACAATGCCGACGTCGACAGGCACCTGGATGAGGTGGGCAAGCCGGTGGACCGGAACAAGTGGCTGATGACCCCGCAGACGGTTAACGCCTACTACCACCCGATGATGAACGAAATCGTGTTCCCGGCAGCGATCCTGCAGCCGCCCTTCTTCACCGCCGACGCGGACGACGCCGTGAACTACGGCGGCATTGGCGCCGTCATCGGCCACGAGATCGGGCATGGCTTTGATGACCAGGGCTCACAGTTCGACGGCGGCGGAGCGCTCCGCAACTGGTGGACGGACCAGGACCGCCAGGCTTTTGAGGCGCTGACGGCGCGGCTTGTGGCCCAGTTCGATGCGCTCTCCCCCGCTGCAGCGCCCGGACACCACGTCAACGGACGCCTGACATTGGGCGAAAATATTGGTGACCTGGCAGGCCTGACCATCGCCTACAAGGCCTACCAGATCAGCCTGGACGGGAAGGAACCGGAGGTCCTGGACGGGCTGACCGGTGAACAGCGCTTCTTCGCTTCCTGGGCAGCAGGCTGGCGCCAGGTCATCCGGCAGGAGGAGGCCATCCGGCGCCTTGCCACCGATCCCCACTCCCCCAACGAGTTCCGGACCAACGCGATCGCCAGGAACCTGGACCCGTTCCACGAAGCGTTCGACGTCACCGAGGAGGACGGCATGTGGATGCCGCCCGCCGAGCGGGTCAGCATCTGGTAGCCGCATAACAGAAATGGGCCCCGCCGTTGCCGGCGGGGCCCATTTTGTTGCCTGCCGGAGGTACTGCTGCCTGCAGCTGTACCAAGGCATGGAACGTCGCTACCGGCGCACGATCAGTTCGGGATTCGCCTGCTGGCAGACCTTGTCCCCGGCGGTCTGGTTGACGATGTCCTGGGGCAATGCTGCGGCAGGACTGCCGGCCTCATAGGCGGTGCCGGTGGTGAAGTCGCTGCCGAGGTAAACCTGTACGCCGGTCACGCCGGGAGCCGGAATCATCAGGGTGGCAGGAATCCCCAGCATGGCAGCGACATCTGCTGCCACGTCATCGAAGCCGTTGCCGTAATACACTGCCGTCTTGGCCACGGGCTGGGCCAGGAACTGGCCCGTCTGGGCGAAGCCGCCCGACACCAATGCCTGGACGATTTCCTGGGCGCGGCCTGCGACGCCGCTTCCGTTGGCGACGGTTACGGGCTGGATGGCCTTGTTGTAGGGCGGCACCGGCGGGGCTGTCTCAGTAGGGGCCGCGGACGGGGTTGCCGATTCAGTGGGTGACGGCGTGGTGGGCGCGGTGGGGTCGGTGAGGTCCACGTTCTTCCGCATTGCCGAGAAGAGCTGTGCGCCCGCTGGTTCGGCGATGACCAGCCGGTTGGGATCGATGGGTGCCGGCGTGGTGGGCACCGCGACAAACGCGACCTTGCCGATGTCGATGTTCTTGAGCCGGTTGCCGATCGTCAGCAGGGTGGGGACAGAGGCAAGGCCGTCATCCACTGTCAGGTTCTGGGTTACGACGTCCGCGATCTTCAGCATCTTCGCGGGATCGGACAGGGTTCCATCGTCCTTGATCTTGCGGGTCAGCGCCGAGAGGAAGCCCTGTTGCGCCTTGATGCGGCCAAGGTCGCCGCCGTCGGCAAAGGCGTGGCGGGTGCGGAGGAAGGCAAGCGCCATCTCGCCCTGCACGGTCGAGGTTCCGGCCGGCAGCCGCAGCCGGGAATCAGGATCGTAGACGGCGTCGCTGATGCAGACTTCCACACCACCCACGGCGTTGGAAAGTTCCTTCACGGCGTTGAAGTCGGCCATCATGAAGTGGTCCACCTGCATGCCGGTGAGCTTGTTGACGGTATCCACGGCGCAGCCGATGCCGGCCTCGCTCATGGCCTCATTGATCATGACGCCGGTGCGGGCAGGATAGTCCTTGCCGGTCTTCTTGTCCTTGCAGTCAGGAATGTCCACCAGCAGGTCGCGCGGAAAGCTGATGACGTTGACGCGCTTGTTGTCCTCGGAGATGTCCATCAGCATCATCACGTCCGACTTGCCATAGCCCGTGGAATCGTCGGCTGTGCCATATTGCGAGTTTTTTCCGTCGCGGGTGTCCGAGCCGAGGATCAGGATCTGCAGCCGGCCCGTGGCATCGTTCCCGGGGGATTCGGTGCTTTCGCCGCCGGCATTCAGCGGCGCCTTGGAGATGTTGTTCTGCAGCCGGAGGAACCAAAAACCGGCAAAGGCGATCCCGGCCACGAGGACCAGCGCCATGACACCCGTGACGGCTTTGAGCCAGATGGGCATCCCGCGCAGCGTACCGAGGTGCCGGGCGGCACCTACGGCGCCGCCGTTCGCGTGGCGGGATACCGGTCCCGGTCCGGCTGACAGGTCAGCCCCGTTGTCGCGTTTGTCGCGGCCTCGACCCACGTCGTGAACCTTCCTCTAAATACAGAATCCGGTCCATTTTAGTGGTCCAGCCTGGAAAACTTGCCTGCCGCACTCCTGCGAACGTTCTTTTCGTGGATCAGAAACCCAGCTTGACCAGCTGTTTCGGGTCGCGCTGCCAGTCCTTGGCCACCTTGACGTGGAGGTCCAGGTAGATGCGCGTGCCCAGGAGGGCTTCGATGCCTTTGCGGGCGTTGGTCCCGACTTCACGCAACCGGCTGCCGCCCTTGCCGATGATGATGGCCTTCTGGGACGGCCGCTCGACATAGAGGTTGACGCGCACATCAAGCAGGGGGCTGTCGTCAGGCCGGTCCTCCCGGGGAACGATTTCCTCCACCACCACGGCCAGGGAATGGGGAAGCTCGTCCCGGACACCCTCAAGGGCAGCTTCGCGGATCAGTTCCGCCACCATGACTGCCTCGGGCTCATCCGTCAGTTCGCCGTCCGGGTACAACGGGGGCGACGGCGGCATGTGGCTGATCAGCACGTCGGCGACTGTTTCCACCTGGAAGCCGTCAGTGGCGGATACCGGAACGATGTCCTTCCAGCCGTCCTCCCCCATTACTTCGCGGCCCAGGGCCGCCACCGCAAGGAGCTGTTCGGTGAGCGCCTGCTTGTCCACGAGGTCAGTTTTGGTGACGATGGCGATCACCGGTTTGCGGCCGACGGCGGCAAGCTGGGCGGCGATGAACCTGTCGCCGGGGCCGATTTTCTCGTTGGCCGGCAGGCAGAATCCGATGGCGTCCACCTCGGCGAGGGTATCCGCGACGAGGTCGTTCAGGCGCTTGCCGAGCAGGGTGCGGGGACGGTGCAGGCCCGGAGTATCCACCAGGATCAGCTGGGCGTCCTCGCGGTGCACGATGCCCCGGATGGTGTGCCGCGTGGTCTGCGGTTTGGCGGACGTGATGGCCACCTTCTTGCCCACCAGCGCGTTGGTCAGGGTGGACTTGCCCGCATTGGGCCTGCCGACGAGCACCGAAAATCCGGCGCGGAATCCGCCGAAGTCGTCCGTGGCCGCAGCCTTATTTTTCTTGCTCACGTGGAACTCCCTGCTGGGTTGCTTCGGCCTCTTCCAGGAGGCCTTCAAGGTCAGTCTCTACTCTTGGTACCGGCGCCGCAATGATGTGGCTGACCCGGTTCCGCCGGCCTTCAAGCCGGTCCGCACGCAGCGATACGCCCTGCACTTCCACGCTGCTGCCCACGATCGGGACGCGGCCAAGTGCCTTGGCGAGGAGGCCGCCCACGGTGTCCACCTCGTCGTCGTCGATTTCCAGGTCGAAGAGCTCGCCGAGATCGTCGATGCCCATCCGGGCACTGACCCGGTAGGAACCGTCCCCCAGCGCGACGGCTTCCGCGCTCTCGGTGTCATATTCGTCGACGATCTCGCCGACGATCTCCTCGATCAGGTCCTCGAGGGTTACCAGTCCGGCGGTGCCGCCGTATTCGTCGATCACGATCGCAACGTGCGTGGACTCCTTCTGCAGTTCACGCAGGAGGTCGCTCACAGGCTTGGACTCCGGCACGTAGCGCACCTCGCGGGCCAGCGACTCGACCAGCGGCGGCTCCTGGTCCGCACGGAGCTGGTGGATCACTGCAGCAACGTCCTTGAGGTACACGATGCCAAGGATGTGGTCAGTGTTCTCGTTGATGACGGGGATCCGCGAGTATCCGGACCGCAGGAACAGGGACATCGCCTGGTGCAGGCTGGACCCGGCGTCAATGCTGACGATGTCCGTCCTGGGAACCATGACGGCGCGCACCAGGGTGTCGCCGAAGTCGAAGACCGACTGGATCATCTCCGCTTCGGTGTCCTCGATCATGTCGGACTCGCTGGCACGGTCCACCAGTTCCCGGAACTCCTGTTCGCTGAAGAACGCATCGTCGCCGCCCGGCGCCCCGGGGGCCGCCGAACTTCCCAACGCCACCAGCCAGCCGGGAATCGGTCCCAGCACGCTGGTGAGGAACCGGACCATCGGGGCAGTGAAGCGGACAACGGCAGTGGAGTGCAGCCTGCCCAGCTGGCGGGGCGAAACGCCCACGATCACGAACCCAAGAAGGGCCATGATGCCGGTGGCCACCAGGCCGGCAAGCCACACGTTGTCCAGCAGGCTGGAGATCAGGACGGCGACGGCCACCGCGGAGGCCATCTCGAACCACACCCGCCAGAAGCGCAGCGCCCGGGTGTGGGCCACGGGCTCGGCAAGGATGCGCCGCATGGCGGTGCCGCGGCTCCTGTGCAGAGCATCTTCGGCGTCGTGCCGGGGAAGGAAACTGAAGGCGGCCTCGGCCGCTGTCAGCAGGGCCGCGACGGCAAGGAAAACCAATGCCACCGCGACCAGGAGCAGTTGCGTCACTGGGTCGTCTCTGCAGGTGCTTCTTTGCCCGTGAAGCCGGACAGGAGTTCCCGCTGGAGCCCGAACATCTCTGCCTTCTCCTCCGGTTCGGCATGGTCATAGCCCAGCAGGTGAAGGATGCCGTGTGTGGCCAGCAGCAGCATCTCGTCCTGCAGCGAGTGGCCGGCGTTCCGGGCCTGCACCTTTGCAACCTGCGGGCAGATGGCAATGTCACCCAGCATGCCCTGCGGGGTGGGCCGGTCTGGCGTCCCCGGGGTTAATTCGTCCATGGGAACCGAGAGCACGTCGGTGGCACCCGGTTCGTCCATCAGTTCAATGTGCAGCTTCTCCATGGCCGGCTCATCCACGAGGAGGATGGACAGTTCGGCCTGCGGATGAATGTAGAGCTGCTCAAAAATGTACCGCGACAGTGCCACGAGCTCCGACTCCTCCACCTGGACGCCGGACTCGTTGTTCACCTCGATGCTCACGCGTGTTCCCCCCGTTTTTCCCGGCCGGCTGAATGCTTGAGCCGGCTCCGCTGGGTTTCATCCCAGATGCTGTACGCGTTGACGATGTCCCCGACCAGCCGGTGCCGCACCACGTCGGCGGCATCCAGGACCGAGAAGCTCACGCCGTCGATTCCCTGCAGGATTTCCTCAACGATCCGCAGCCCGGAACGCGTCCCAAACGGCAGGTCCACCTGGGTGACGTCTCCGGTGACCACCATCTTGGATCCGAAACCGAGCCGGGTGAGGAACATCTTCATCTGTTCCGGCGTGGTGTTCTGCGCCTCGTCAAGGATGATGAAGGCGTCGTTAAGCGTCCGGCCGCGCATGTAGGCCAGGGGTGCCACTTCAATGGTGCCGGCCGCCATCAGGCGCGGAATGGATTCGGGGTCCATCATGTCGTGCAGGGCGTCGTAGAGCGGCCGGAGATAGGGGTCGATCTTGTCGCTGAGCGTGCCGGGGAGGAAACCAAGCCGTTCCCCCGCTTCCACCGCGGGGCGGGTCAGGATGATCCGGCTGACCTCTTTTTGCTGCAGCGCCTGGACGGCTTTTGCCATGGCCAGGTACGTCTTGCCGGTGCCGGCCGGACCAATGCCGAAGATCACGGTGTTGGCGTCGATGGCATCAACATAGTTCTTCTGGTTCAGCGTCTTGGGCCGGATGGTCCTGCCGCGGCTGGAGAGGATGTCGTGGGTGAGCACATCCACGGGATTCTGCAGTGACTGCGTGCGCAGGAGGGACACCAGCTGCTGCAGCACAGCAGGAGTGATGACCGTGCCGCGGGCCACCAGGCCACGGACTTCCTGCAGGAGCCGCATGATCCGGGGAACATCACCGGCGGGGCCGTTGATGGACAGTTCATTACCCCGGGCATGGAAGTTGACGGCCGGGAACTGCTCTTCGATGAACCGCAACGCCTCGTCATGGCTGCCGAGTGATTGAACCATCTGGTCGGAGTTCTCAAAGAGGACTACTTCAGTCCGGGTGCCGGGCAGGGAGTGCGGGAATTCACCCGGACTGCCTTCGCCCGTATTGAGCCGGCGCTTACCATTTGCTGATTCAGTCATGGTGCTGGCCCGCAGGCCCGTGGTCCCCTCGAAGATCGACATCTATGTTTGCGTTCGCTGATGCCGGCGCCCGTTGGACGGTGCTCCTGGCCCCAGCGATCCCTTTATCTTACGCCAGCGCGGGGCCGGGCCGGATACCAGGCCGCCATGGAGCAGCGGCTGCAACCCGTCCGGAGGGTGCCGGGACGTCCTTAGGTATCAACTTCATATCGGCCTCATATCGTTCCCGTTGCAGTTGTGCCCGCGGAGGCAAAGAGCGGCTGGGCGGCCGCGCCGCTGTGCAATGCTGGAAATCCAGCATCTGCTGGAACACCAGGCCGCCAGGGGGATCGGCCCGCCACGCCAGGAAAGGACAAGGGCAGGACAGTGCCGGAAACCTCTGCGCCCGAAAGGGCGGGACGACCGATGGGCCGTCTGCGCCCCGCCGTCCTTGCAGGAATCCTGGTCCTGGTTCCGGTCCTTGCGGGCTGCACGGCCGAGGGCGGCCCCTCACCCACCGGCACCATCGCCTCAGTGCCGGCAACGGGCGGCACCATGCCGGACACGCTGTCCACCAGCGCCCCGCTGGAAACCGCACAGTCCTCCAACAAGGCGCCGGTCTACTGGATCGGCCGCAGCGGCGGGAACATCTTTCTTTACCGGGAATTCCGCGACGTCCCTGAACAGGAGAACCCGGTCACCCGCGCCCTGCGGGCCATGATGTCCGAGAAGCCGCTGGACCCTGACTTCTTCACGCCCTGGCAGAACCCGGACAAACTTGCCACCTCAATCTCCGGCAAGGACGTCATCACCGTCGACGTCTCCTCGGACGCTTTCAACAGCAACCTCGATGCCGACATGGCTGCCCGGGCCATCCAGCAGCTGATCTACACGGCAACCGCTGCCGCCGCCAGTTCGGGCCTGATCGACACCGGCCAGCAGATCCGGGTCCGGATCCTCGTGGACGGCCACACGGACTACGTGGCCTTCGGCAAAGTGCAGCTCGGGGCCCTGATGACCCGCGCCGCGGGCCTGGTGGCGCCCGTCTGGATCATTGATCCCCAGGAGAACGCCGAAGTGCCCGGCGGGAGCGTGAAGATCACCGGCCGCAGCACATCGCCCGGGGCGAAGCTCCGCTGGCAGATCCTGCAGTCTACGGACGGCGGCAGCAAAGCACCGTTCCTGGCGGGTGAAACCACGGCTGCGTCCGAACAGGGGCAGGCCGGCGTCTTCACCCTGGCCCTGAACCTTCCGCCGGGCGATTACATGCTGCGGGTGGCCCAGGCCGGCTCCGGCGGGGAACCGGACCGGAACGAGGACACGAGGTCCTTTAAGGTCCGGTAGCCGTCCACCGGCCAAGGACGTCGCTGGCAAGCACGACGGCGGCCGGGCCGGCCGTGGAGGACCGCAGGACATGGTGCCCCAGGAGGGCGGTCACGGCGCCCTTATCGCAGAGTTTCGTTACCTCCCGCTGGCTGATGCCGCCCTCCGGACCGACGATGAGCAGGATTTCCCGGGGTCCGGAGCCTGCTTTCCCTTGCCATGTTTCAAGGACGGTGCGCAGCGGCCGAACGGCGTCCTCATGCAGGATGACAGCGAGGTCGGCAGCTTCCACGGCAGCGGAAAGCCCGGCAGTGTCGACGGCGGACCGCACTTCGGGGATCCAGGCGCGCCGTGCCTGCTTGGCGGCCGCGGCCACGGAGGATTCCCATTTGGCATGGGCCCGGGCTGCGCGGTCGCCCTTCCAGCGGACGATTGACCGTTCGGACTGCCAGGGTATGACGGCGTCGATGCCCAGTTCCGTGGCCGTCTCGATGGCCAGCTCGTCGCGGTCCCCCTTGGCGAGGGCCTGGACCAGCACCAGCCGGACGTCCGGCCTGTCTTCGACGGTCAGCGTCCCGCATTCCACCTCGAGTGCGGAGGGAGCGGCGGACACCACCTTCCCGGTCATCCGGGTGCCGGCGCCGTCGACGATGTCCACCGCTTCGCCGGGAGACAGCCGTTTGACGGTGACGGCATGCCGCGCCTCCGCCCCGTCGAGGACAAAGAGTTTGCCGGCCGCCATCCCGGCCAGCGAACCGGGGGGCGTGAAGAAGACGGGGTTGCTCACCGCTACAGGTTACCGAGCCGGTCCCGGAGCTTGGCGAACATGCCGCCGCTGGCAGCGAGCTTGCCCTCGGTGATCTGTTCACCACGGAGCTTGGCCAGTTGGCGCAGGAGGTCCTCCTGCGCGGGGTCGAGCTTGGCCGGGGTGTCCACCTGGAGGTGGACCTTCAGGTCGCCGCGGCCGTAGCCCCTCAGGTGGGTGACGCCGAGGCCGCGCAGGGTGATGATCTCCCCCGACTGGGTACCGGGCTTGACGTCGATCTCCTGCGTGCCGTCGAAGGTTTCCAGGCTGACATCCGTGCCCAGGGCGGCTGCCGTCATGGGGATGTGCAGGGTGGCGTGCAGGTCGTCGCCCTCCCGCACGTAGGTGGCGTCATTGTTGACGCGGATCTCCACGTACAGGTCGCCGGCCGGACCGCCCGCGGGGCCAGCCTCGCCCTGGCCGGAGAGCTGGATCCGGGTTCCGGTGGCCACACCGGCAGGGACCTTGATGGTCAGCGACCGGCGGCTGCGGATACGGCCCTGGCCGCTGCACTCGTTGCAGGGATCCTTGATGACGGTGCCGAAACCTTCGCAGGTGCCGCAGGGGGCGGCCGTCATGACCTGGCCGAGGATGGAGCGGACGGCCCGCTGGACCTGTCCGCTGCCGCCGCAGATGTCGCAGCGTTCCGGATGGGTGCCGGGGCGGCAACAGGATCCGTCACAGGTGGGGCAGACCACGGCGGTGTCCACTTCGAGTTTCTTGTTCACGCCGAATACGGCGTCGCGGAGGTCGATCCGTACGCTGATCAGGGCATCCTGGCCGCGGCGGATACGGGAAGCGGGACCGGACGTGCCGCCGGCGCCGAAGAAGGTGTCGAAAATGTCCTGGAACGCGAAGCCCTGGCCCGCGTAGCCTGCGCCGCCGAAACCGTTGTCGGTGCCGTTCTCATTGCCGGTGGTGTCGTAGATCCGGCGCTTCTGGGGGTCCGAAAGCACCTCGTAGGCGTGAGTTACTGCCTTGAACCGTTCCGATGCGTCCGCACCGGGGTTTACGTCCGGGTGTAGGGTGCGGGCCAGCTTGCGGTAGGCCTTTTTGATTTCTTCACCCGTCGCTTCGGGTGAGACTCCAAGGACGTCATAGTGGCTGCTCAAAGTTCGTATCTCTTCCTTGTTGTACTGCGTTCAGTTGGGCGGCCCAGCTCTTGCTTTCCGGCCGAAGCGCGCTCCGGCGGCCAAGAGTCAGGGCCCCAAAATCCTGGAAAGGTAGCGCGCCACTGCCCTGACGGCGGCCATGGTGGTGGGGTAATCCATCCGGGTGGGCCCGAGGATGCCTACTTTCGCCGAGCTGTCCGGACCGTAGGCAGTGGCCACCACGGAGGCCTCGGCAAGGCCGTCGTACGGGTTCTCCCGTCCGATGCTGACAGCGACGCCGCGGTGGTCCTGGGCCATTTCGCTCAACAGCCGCAGCATCACCACCTGTTCCTCCAGCGCCTCGAGCACCGGGCCGATGCTGAGGGGGAAGTCGACGTTGGACCTGGCCAGG
This sequence comes from Arthrobacter sp. StoSoilB19, assembly GCF_019977275.1. Classification (NCBI taxonomy): domain Bacteria; kingdom Bacillati; phylum Actinomycetota; class Actinomycetes; order Micrococcales; family Micrococcaceae; genus Arthrobacter; species Arthrobacter sp. StoSoilB19. The sequence goes on from NZ_AP024650.1 coordinate 2,266,351, forward strand.
TTGGCGGTGCCGGCCATGACCATCCGGTCCTCCCGGCTGTTTTGCGCCAGGCCCTCCAGCCCGAGCGCCAATGCGTGTGCCGCCTGCCGCTGCGGGTGCGGGGTGGCGGCGACGACGGCGGGCAGCGCCTGGGCCAGTTGGCGCAGCGGTGTTCCGCCCAGTGCACCGAGGAACCGGGTGCGCAGTTCAGCCAGTGCGTCGTCGCCAAGGTCCTGCCCGACGTCGATCACCCGCTGCTCCACCTTGCCGCTGTTGGCGATCAGGACGACGAGGACCTTGCGCGGGGCGAGCAGGACGAATTCGATGTGCCGGACCAGTGCCCTGCTCAGGTGCGGATACTGCACCACGGCAACCTGGTTGGTCAGCTGCGACAGCAGCCGGACGGTCCTCTCCAGCACGTCGTCGAGGTCGTCCGCGCCTTCGAGCAGGGACTGGATGGCGCGGCGTTCGGCGGCCGAGAGCGGCTTGACAGCCGAGATTTGGTCCACAAAGAGCCGGTAGCCCTTGTCCGTGGGAATCCGGCCGGCACTGGTGTGCGGGGCGGTGATCAGCCCCTCGTCCTCCAGTGCGGCCATGTCATTGCGGATGGTGGCGCTGGAAACACCAAGATGATGCCGCTCCACCAGGGCCTTGGACCCAACCGGCTCGCGGGAGTGGACGTAGTCCTCCACGATGGCCCGCAGTACTTCCAGCTTGCGTGGCTCGCTCACTCTCCACCTCCATCCATGGTTCGGGGCGCATGCCCCTCCCGATGCAACCCAGGGTTAGCACTCGACATGCCTAAGTGCTAACAGTCTATTATGCCTCGGCCCGTTGTTAGCATTGGTACCGCTCCGGGCGAAATTGCGGAGTTGAACACTAGTGCTAGGCGGATTAAATCCATGGATTACCGGAACTGGGGCCCACGCGGCATATCCGCTCCCGCACGGACGGAACTGCCTGAGGTCCCCGTGGAGCGCGGCATGGTGCTCGAGGAAGTGCAGTCAGGCTGGGTGGGTGCCGTGACCCGGGTGGAGAAATCCGGCGGCATGCATGTGGTGGCGCTGGAGGACCGCAGGGGAAAATCGCGTACCTTCCGCCTTGGGTTCGGCTTCCTCCTGGAGGGCCGGCCGATCCGGCTGATGCCACCCGCCCCCCGGCCGGCCGCTGCCGGTCCCGCGGCGGGCAGGACGGCCTCGGGGTCCGTTCGGGTCGCCGGACAACGCGCCCAGGTGGCCAAGGCCAGCCGGATCTGGGTGGAAGGCAAGCACGACGCCGAACTGGTGGAGAAGGTCTGGGGAGACGACCTCCGGGTGGAGGGCATCGTCGTCGAGCCCCTGCACGGCATTGACGACCTTGCCGCAGCCGTCGCGGACTTCAGGCCGGGGCCTGGCCGCCGTCTTGGCGTCCTGGTGGACCACCTGGTTCCTGACTCCAAGGAGTCCCGCATCGCGGATGCCGTCATGGCCTCCCCGGGCGCCGCAGGCAACGTCCTGATCGTCGGTCACCCCTACGTGGACGTCTGGCAGGCGATCCGGCCCGCTGTCCTTGGCATCGACAAATGGCCGGCCGTGCCCCGCGGGCAGGACTGGAAGACAGGGATCCTGAAAGCCTTCGGCTGGCCCCACGCCACCAAGGAAGATGTCGGCCTGGGATGGCAGAAGCTGCTGGGCGCCGTGCGCACGTACGCGGACCTCGAAGCGTCGCTGCTGGGCAGGGTCGAGGAAGTCATCGATTTCCTGACCGTGCCGTGAAGGGCGGACGGCGTCCCGGGAACCAGTATTCTTGGTAGTGCGGTTCCTTGTTTCCTGAGGCACTGCGCACCGCGCCGGAATTGTAGTCAGCACCACTTGCACCTTCGAAGGAACAGACTGTGGCAGAAAACGCACGTGATCACAGGGACGGCCAGGGCCGTTCCGAGTACCATGGCGTCCCCGCCAACGCCCTGCCGCTTACGGCCAGCGAAGACCGCCAGTGGGCGACGCTGGCGCACTTCGGCGGGATCCTGGGGTGCGTCCCCTCGCTGCTGATCTACTTGATCTTCCGTGACCGCGGGCCATTTACCGCCCAGGAATCCAAGGAAGCGCTGAACTTCAGCCTGCCGCCCACCATCGCCGCGGTGCTGGCCAACATCCTGGTGTTCGTCCCCTACGTCGGGAACATCTTCGCGGTCATTGCCACGCTGATCTGGGTGGCGCTCACGTGCTTCTCCGTCGCGGCAGGGATCCACGTCAACCGGGGCCAGCCGCACCGCTACCAGTACAACCTGCGCTGGATCAAGTAAGGGCAACTGCCCGCGGGCCGGCTCTAGTCCGGCAGGATGCGGCGGACTACTGCGTCTGCCAAGAGCCTGCCCTTGAGGGTCAGGACCAGGCGTCCGCGGAATGCGGCAGCAGGATCAACCAGGCCGGCTGCGATCAGTCCGGCCACCTCGTGGCGTCCCCCGGCACTCAGCGTTGAGACATCCAGTCCCGACTGGAGGCGGGCCTCCAGCATGACCCGCTCCAGGTTCCTTGTTTCCGCGTCCAGGGTTTCCCTGCCGGCGGCGGGCGAAAGCCCCTGCGACAGCCGGTTCGCGTAAGCGGACGGGTGCTTGACGTTCCACCAGCGGACCCCGCCCATGTGTGAGTGCGCGCCCGGGCCGATGCCCCACCAGTCGTCACCCCGCCAGTATGCGAGGTTGTGGCGGCAGGCCTGCTCCGGAGTCCGCGCCCAGTTGCTGACCTCGTACCAGCCAAGTCCGGCTTCGGTGATCAGCTGGTCGGCGAGCTCGTACTTGTCGGCGTGGTCGTCGTCGTCGATTCCCGGGACTTCGCCGCGGCGCATCTGCGCGGCCAGCTTGGTGCCCTCCTCAACGATCAGCGCGTAGGCGCTGATGTGGTCCGGCCCGTAGGAAAGCGCCGTTTCGAGGGAGTGCCGCCAGTCGGCCAGCGACTCCCCCGGCGTCCCGTAAATCAGGTCCAGGCTGACAGCCAGTCCTGCCTCGCGCGCCCACTGCACCACCTGCGGCACCCGGCTGGGCGTATGGGTCCGGTCCAGCACCTTGAGCACGTGCGGAACCGCGGACTGCATCCCAAAGGACACCCTGGTGAACCCGGCGTCCTTGAGGACGGCAAGGGACTCCGGCGTGACGGAATCGGGGTTGGCTTCGGTGGTGACCTCGGCGCCGTCGTCAATGCCCCATTGGTCGATGGCGGCCCGGAGGATCAGGGCGAGGTCATCGGCCGGCAGCAGCGTGGGCGTGCCGCCGCCAAAGAAGACGGTGCTGAGCTTCCGGTCCGGCAGCCCTGAACGTGACAGCACAGCAGCCGCCAGCGACACCTCGGACACGGCGGTCTGGGCGTATGCGTCCTGGGACGCTCCGCCGCCAAGTTCCGTGGCGGTGTAGGTGTTGAAGTCGCAGTAGCCGCAGCGCACAGCGCAGAACGGGATGTGGACGTACAACCCGAAAGCCCGGGCCGCCGCACCGTCCGCTGCCTGGGCAGGCAGCAGACCGTCCGACGGCGCCGGGTCGCCGAGGGGAAGAACGCTGGGCATCAGCGGGTCCCCCGCTGTGCGGTGGTCACTTCTTCTTGGCCTTGTCCTTCGATTCGTCGGTGGTCAGGGCGGCGATGAACGCTTCCTGCGGCACCTCCACTGTGCCCACCATCTTCATGCGCTTCTTGCCTTCTTTTTGCTTCTCCAGCAGCTTGCGCTTCCGCGAGATGTCACCGCCGTAGCACTTGGCCAGCACGTCCTTGCGGATGGCGCGGATGCTTTCGCGGGCGATGATCCTGGAACCGATCGCGGCCTGGATGGGCACTTCGAACTGCTGGCGGGGAATCAGTTCGCGCAGCTTGCCGGTCATCATCACGCCGTAGGCGTACGCCTTGTCCCGGTGCGTGATGGCGCTGAACGCGTCCACCTGTTCGCCCTGGAGCATGATGTCCACCTTCACCAGGTCGGCGGCCTGCTCGCCGTCGGCCTTCCAGTCCAGCGAGCCGTAGCCCCGGGTCTTGGATTTCAGGATGTCGAAGAAGTCGAAGACGATTTCCGCCAACGGCAGGCGGTAGCGGATTTCCACCCGGTCCTCGGAAAGGTAGTCCATGCCGCCCATGACGCCGCGGCGGGACTGGCACAGTTCCATGATGGCGCCGACAAATTCGTTGGGGGCCAGGATGGTGGCGGAGACCATGGGCTCGCGTACCTCGGCGATCTTCCCGGTGGGGTACTCGCTGGGGTTGGTCACCCGGACCACCTTCTTGTCCTCCAGGGTCACCTCGTATTCCACGTTCGGTGCGGTGGAGATGAGGTCGAGGTTGTATTCGCGCTCCAGGCGTTCGCGGGTGATCTCGAGGTGCAGGAGACCCAGGAAGCCCACGCGGAACCCGAAGCCGAGGGCAGCCGAGGTTTCCGGTTCGTAAACCAGCGCGGCGTCGTTGAGCATGAGCTTTTCGAGGGCGTCGCGGAGTACCGGATAGTCGGCGCCGTCCAGCGGATACAGGCCGGAGAACACCATGGGCTTGGCATCGGCGTAGCCGGGGAGGGACTCCGCCGCCGGCTTGGCCAGGTTGGTGACGGTATCGCCCACCTTCGACTGCCGGACGTCCTTCACGCCGGTGATCAGGTAGCCCACTTCACCGACGCCGAGCCCCTTGGACGGTGTGGGTTCCGGGGAGCTGACACCGATTTCCAGAAGCTCGTGCGAGGCCCTGGTGGACATCATCTGGATGCGCTCACGCGGATGGAGCATGCCATCCATCACACGCACGTAGGTGACCACGCCGCGGTAGGTGTCGTAGACCGAGTCGAAGATCATGGCACGGGCCGGGGCATCGGGGTTGCCCTTCGGCGCCGGCAGGTCGCGGACGATCTTGTCCAGAAGGGCCTCGACGCCGACGCCGGTCTTGCCGGATACGCGCAGGACGTCCTCGGGATCGCCGCCGATGAGGCTGGCCAGCTCGGCGGCGTACTTTTCAGGCTGCGCCGCCGGAAGGTCGATCTTGTTCAGCACCGGGATGATGGTGAGGTTGTTCTCCATGGCCAGGTACAGGTTGGCCAGCGTCTGGGCCTCAATGCCCTGCGCCGCGTCCACCAGCAGGATGGCGCCTTCGCAGGCCGCCAGTGACCGGGATACCTCGTAGGTGAAGTCCACGTGGCCGGGCGTGTCGATCATGTTCAGCGCGTAGCTGACGCCGTCCACCTCCCAGGGCATGCGGACGGCCTGGGACTTGATGGTGATGCCACGTTCCCGCTCGATGTCCATCCGGTCCAGGTACTGGGCCTTCATGTCACGCGCCTGGACCACACCGGTGGACTGCAGCATGCGGTCAGCCAGCGTGGACTTGCCGTGGTCGATATGCGCGATGATGCAAAAGTTCCGAATGATTGCCGGATCTGTCGCGGCGGGCACCGGTGCGGTGCGGGCCATGGGAGACACGCAGGGTCCTTACTGTTGGCTTTTCAGCAGCCACCCGCCGGGCAACGCCATAGGCGCCTGCGGAACAGCTGCACATCTTGAACATCCAGTGTCCCACGTCCGGGACCCACGGACCGCATCCGGGCAGGGCGCCGCCGGGCAGTTCCATGCCGAACCACCGCCGATAGGCTTTTCGCATGGTCATTGATCTCCGCTCCCTGGGAAACGCCGTCCGCCGCGGCCTGCGCATGCTGCAGAAACGGCGGCCCGCCCCGCCGGCCCCGGGCCCCGACCGGGACCGCCGGGCGGGGGCCATGCCTCAGGCTCCCGGCGGAGGTCCTGCCGGGTCCGGGTATCCCGGTGATTACAGCGGGCGGTCCGCCGTCCGGTATGCACCGCAGCCGGACGGCGACCCGGATCCGGGCGAGGTGGTGTGGGCCTGGGTCCCTTACGAGGAGGACCACGGCAAGGGGAAGGACCGGCCGGTGCTGCTGGTGGGGCATAACGGCCCGTTCCTCCTGGGACTGATGCTGACCAGCAGGGACAGGGTGCCTGCCGGTTCAACGTCCGGCGACTACGTGGACCTCGGTTCCGGGGACTGGGACAAGCAGGGCAGGCCCAGTGAAGTGCGCCTGGACCGTATCCTGCAGATCCGCCCTGACAGCATCCGGCGGGAGGGCGCCGTGCTGGACGCGGCGCGGTTTGAGAAAGTTGCGGCCGGGCTGCGCCGGCGACACGGCTGGACCTGACCAACCCAAATGGCCAGTGCCGCCGCTGACCTGCTATTCTTTATTGCTGTGTGTCCGTGCAGGTCGACGGTCACTGATGGCTGGCCGCCATAGGTATCCCCACGCCGCTCAGTCAAGGCCAGCCTGAAAGCCCTCTAGACCATTTCCGCATTACAAAGAGAGTTCACACGTGGCGAATATCAAGTCCCAGAAGAAGCGCATCCTGACCAACGAGAAGGCACGCCTGCGCAACAACGCAGTCAAGTCTGAGCTGAAGACGGCCATCCGCGCCGTCAACACCGCCGTTGAGTCCTCTGACAAGGAAGCTGCTACTACTGCGCTCGTTACTGCCAGCCGTAAGCTGGACAAGGCTGTCAGCAAGGGTGTTCTGCACAAGAACAACGCAGCGAACCGCAAGTCGGCGATCTCCAAGAAGGTCAACGCACTCTAAGGTTTCCAGTTCCCACGAACTGATGGTGTGGCCGGTACCGCAAGGTACCGGCCACACGCTTTTAAGCGTTGCGGCCTACCTGCCCTGGACGGACATGGCAATCACCGTCACGGCGTGTTCGACGGCGTAGACGGGGTCCCGGGACAAGCCCTTGACCTGCGCATCAGCCTCCGCCGTGGCCTGGATGGACCGGACCAGGCCTTCCGGGGTCCAGCGCCGGACGTCCCGCTGTGCCTGCTCCACGAGCCAGGGCTGCATCCCGAGTTCCGCCGCGATCTGCGCGGGCGATCCGGAGGCGCCGGCCACCCGTGCGACAGTCCTCAGCTTCGAGGCGAGGGCTGCCACCAGCGGAACCGGGTCAGCACCGGTGGCAAGGGCGTGGCGCAGCGTCGACAGCGCCACGGGGGCGTTTCCTGCCATTGCGGCGTCGGCGACCTTGAACGCGGTGGCCTCGATCCGTCCGCCGTAGTACTTGTCCACGGTCTCAGTAGTGACGGTGCTCCCTGCGTCGGCAATCAGTTGCGAGCACGCCGCGGCGAGTTCCGAAAGGTCGGCCCCCACGGCATTCACCAGCGCCTGGACGGCGTCCTGGTTGATCCGACGCCCGGCCGCCTTGAACTCCGCCATGACGAACGAGACCTTGTCCGCATCCTTCTTCAGTGGCTGGCAGTCGACGACCGGCCAGCCACCCTTCTTAACGGCGTCGAGGAGCTTTTTGCCGCGTGCTCCGCCGGCGTGCCGGAGCACGACGACGGCGTCCTGTTCCGGGTGCTGCAGGTAGGCAAGGGCATCCGCCAGGAAGGCGTCGTTCATCCCTTCCACGGCCTCCACTTCAATGAGCTTGCTCTCACCGAACAGTGAAGGGCTCACCTGCATGGTCAGGGTGCCGGCGTCATAGCCGGCGGCGTTGATGCGGCTCAATTCGACGTCCGGCGCGGCCGCCCTGACCTGTGAGCGGATCCTGTCCATGGCCCTGATGCCCAGGTACTCTTCCGGGCCGCTTACCAGCACGATCGAGGCCGGGGCTACGTCCCGCCAGGAGGCTGTGTTCGACGCCGGGGAGCGTGTTGCCCGCTTTTGCGCGACGGCCATCCAAGGTCCCTTCCGGAGGTTTTATTGCAGTATCCCAGCCTGCCACGTCTGCGCCCGCGGTCCAAGCTGCCCTTGCGGCGGATGTGCTGCAGCCGCAGCTCCATCAGCCCGATCAGTGCCACCGTGACGGCGTGCGCTTTCCGGACCTGGCAGGCGAACCGCAGGGGCCGGACCACTGCCCACACGGCCGCCAGGGTAACGGTGGACAACAGCACCATCGACAGCAGCCCGGGCACTCCCTCAGGCCAGGGCAGGGCGGAGCCGGGCAGCTGCGCCGTGAACCTGGCGGTGGCGGCGACGCCGGCGCTGAACGTTCCAGCCACAGCGATCAGAAACGTGGCGGCCCACGGAAGCAGGACCACCAGCGGCACCGCTGCCGTTCCCAGCAGGGTCACCGGCGCCACCAGGGGTGACACCACGACATTGGCCAGCAGCGAATAGGTGGCGAACCGGGGCTGCAGGAGGACGATGACGGGCCCGCACAACAGCTGTGCGGACAGCGGAACCGCAACGGCGGCGGCGATCCACCGGGGCACCGCTGCGGGAATCCAGGCGACGATCCGCCGCCCCAGGAGAATGATCCCCAGCGTGGCAAGGACGGACAGCAGGAATCCGAAACTGGTGCCAAGGGCAGGCTCGGCCAGTAGAAGGCCGATGACGGCGAGGCACAGGAAGCTCAGTCCGCGCCCTGGGCGTCCGCCCGCGAGGGCGGCCACCCCGATGGCACCCATGAGAGCGGCCCGCAGGACGCTGGCGTCCGGTCCCACCAGGACTATGAAGAGGGCCAGGCCGCAAAGTGCTCCAGCCGCAGCGGGAGCACGCGGCAGCCGGCACCGGCGGCACAGGAGCAGCAAGGCCCCCAGCACCAGGCTGCAGTTTGCCCCGCTGACCGCCGTTAGGTGGGTCATGCCCACAGCCTTCATGGCGTTGTCCAGTCCCTCGTCCAGTGCGCTGGTGTCTCCGGTGACCATTCCCGGAAGGAGTCCGCGGGCATCGGGTGACAGGAAAACCGCGGCGGAAACGAAGCGCGCCCGAAGCTCCTTCGCTGCCCCCTCCAGCAGCGAGCCTCCCATGGCCTTGCCGGGGGCGGTGGAGGCGGCCAGGGTTCCCGCGTCCTGGTCCCCCGGCTCCGCCGGCCGCAGCTTTCCTGCTGCGCGCAGGGTCTGCCCCGGAACCACCCCGCCCCAGCCTTGCCCGCCCATGATGGTGAGCCGCGCCCGTGTCCGCACCAGCATGCCGCCGGTGGTCACTTCCTGCGTCCACACCGGAACTGCCCAGCGTCCCGCCGACCCGCCCGGTCCTGCCATGGCCCTTGGGTTTCCGGCCACCTCCACAATGGCGACGACGGACTTGCCGGCAGTGACCGCGTCGGCGAGGGGACCCTCGAACCGTTGGCTTGACGACGTTGCAGCGTGGGCTGCGGCGGCAGCGGCCAGCATCAGGGAGACGCCCAGGGCGGCGGGAAAGCTGCGTCCGGTGGCGCGGGGCGGCCCGGCCCGTTCCTGGTGGCCGACGGCGGGACGCGCAGTTCGTGCCGTGCGATGCCTGGCCGCGCGGGCCAGGAGGAGGCCGCCAAGTGCCGCCAGTGCGGAGCACAGTGCTGCAAGCTCCGCAGGCGGCAGCCAGAGCCCGGCCACTGAGGCGGTCCATACCAATAATGCCGGAAGGGCAAGGCGGAGGTCCGTGCGGCGTCGTGGTTCCGCGGGACTGGTATCAGCGTTTTCCTGGGCCTTGCCGCCATCGGCCACCCGCTGGCGCACGTGGTGCACGGCGCGCGTCCAGTGCCCCTGCAGCGGCCGGTGCCCGGTGGCCGGCAAGCAGGGGGTCCGTGGGTGGGCCGGTGTCGAAGGCGGAGAAGGGGTCCCGGAGGCTTCCGTTGCGCCTGGAGGCGTCGGAGCCTGTGGTTCCAGGCCGGGGCCATTCACCGCGGACTCGATGAAGCGGTGCCAGGGACTGCGCCGTTGCTTTCCGCCGCCGGGATCGGGCGCATTCCATCCCTGACCCTTGTCCCGGCCTCCCCTTCCTGAATTCGCTCCCACGGCCGTCCCTAGACCGTCACCAGCGGGAGCAAGGCCTCAAGCATCTTTGGTCCCACGCCGTCGACGGCGTCCAGTTCTTCCGCGCTCTTGAAGGGGCCGTGTTCCTTCCGCCAGTCCACGATCCGCTGGGCCAGGACCGGCCCGACTTTTGGCAGCGTGTCCAGCGTGGCAGCGTCCGCGGTGTTGAGGTTGACCTTTCCGCCGGTCTGGCCGGGTACCGTCCCCTGCTGCGCAGTGCCTGAACCAGCACCCATTGACCCAGTGCCGTCCGGACCTGCGGCACCGGCCGCGGAGGCCTGGGGTTCCCCTTGCCGCGGAACGTGGATTTTCTGGCCGTCCTCCACCACGAGGGCAAGGTTGAGCCGGTTGACGTCGGCGTCCGGAGTCGCACCGCCCGCCGCAGCGATGGCGTCCTCAACGCGGCTGCCGTGCGGCAGCCGGATAACACCGGGTCTGGCCACGGCGCCAACAACGTGCACCACCACCGTCCCCGCTGACGCGGAGCCGCCCTGCCCGCTGCCGGAATCCGGTGGGGCTGGGGCCCCGCCCTGGACGGAACCACTGTCACCGGCCGCTGCTGATGCGCCGCCGGAACCGGTGCCGCCCAACGGCAGGACCTGGGGCGCGGCCGCCCCGGCCTGCCACCAAAACCAGGCTCCCGCGGCCACGGCCAGAACAGCCAGCAGCACGGCGACGCGCAGCCCCACCCGCCACCGGAGCGAAGGCGCCACACCGGAACCAGCTCCGGAGCCACTGCCGGGTTTGTCTCCGCCCGCGTCACCGGAACCCCGGTACTCAAAACCGTCGGGGCCGGCCCCGTCCTGCAGGAGCCCGGAAGGTCCCTCCCCCAGGGTGGCATGGAGCCTCGCCCTCACATGGCGCGCCTGCTGACCTGCTGCTCCAGCATCCCGGCGTGACATAGCTCCACCCTAGGAACACGGTCCGCCGACCGGCAGCCGGCAAAGAGGCTATGTGGAAAGGTGCGCTTCAGCGCCCGGTCCGCCGTCCGTCCCCCCATCGGCGGCCGTCCTGCCCACGATGACCGCAAGGACGCCGAGGCCCGCATGGGCAGCGAGGACCGCCGGGAGGGAACTGATCTGGGCGGGCGGGCATTCGGGAAGTGCCGCTTCCAGCCGCGCGGCCAGGCTCTCCGCCTCTTCGGAGTTCCCGAAATGATGGACGGCCAGGCGCACGGCCTCTCCCGGACGCGCCGCCGCTTCGGCCACCACGATTTCCTCAAGGCGCGCCACGGCCCTGGCACCTGACCGCACCTTCTCCAGCGGGACGATCCTGCCGCCGTCGACCGCAAGGATAGGTTTGATGGCAAACATGGTGCCCAGCAGCGAGGCCGCGGCGCCGATCCGTCCGCCCCGCCGCAGCTGTTCCAGGCTGGGGACGTAGAAGAAGACCTTGGTGCGGGCTGCCTGGGCCGCTGCCGCGGCAGCAACCCCGGCATGGTCGGCGCCGGCGGCGGCAGCCTCCACGGCAGCCTGCACGGCCATCCCCTGTGCCATGCCCACGGTTCGGGTATCCACCACCTCCACGGGGATCCCCACCTTTGCCGCAGCAAGCCGGGCCGCGTCGGCAGTGCCGGAAAGTTCCCCGGAGATATGGACGGAAACGACCGCCTGGAATCCCCGGAGTTCGGCCGCGCGGTACGCCTGCTCAAATTGGCCCGGTGACGGCCTGGATGTTTTGACCTGCGTTCCGGAGGCCAGCGCCACGGCGATGGTCTCGAGGATGTCGTCTTCACCCTCGCCGTAGATTTCCCGGCCCACCATGACGGGCATGGGTGTCACGGTCAGGATGCCGTCCCGCGGCAGCCTGCCTGCATAGTCCGCAGGCAGGGCGGCAGCGGAATCAGTGACGACGGCTGTGCGCACCTCAGCGCTCCCGGCCGCCCGCCGCGTCCCCGGACGCGCCCCGGGACGGAGGCCTGACAGCCGTGCACGGACCCATGGCCAGGCAGCGGCATTACTGTCGGGCAAGGGGCCTCCTGGAGACGGTGTCCGGATCAGTCAGCACCGGCCGCCGGAAAACTTCCCGCGGCCGGTGCGTGCTGCAGGGTGCAGCGCTTATGCCGGGACGATGTTGACCAGCTTAGGCGCACGGACGATGACTGTCCTGATGCCGCGGCCGTCAAGGGCGCGCTGGACGTTGTCGGACGCCAGGGCCAGCTCGCGGAGCTGATCCTCGGAGACGTCCGGGGACACCTCAAGCCGGTCACGGACCTTGCCCTGCACCTGGACAACGGCGGTGACCGTGTCCTGGACCAGGAGCGCGGGATCGTGGGCGGGCCAGCCTGCGTTGGCCACCGACGCCGGGTGGCCCAGCAAGTTCCACATGTCCTCGGCGGTGTATGGCGCGAAGAGGCTGAGGATCACGGCGACGGCTTCAGCGGCTTCGCGGACCGCCGGATCCGCCGCCCCTGCGCCGGAGTCAATGGCCTTGCGGGTGGCGTTGACCAGCTCCATCAGCTTGGCCACCACCACGTTGAACTTGTTGGCGTCCAGCAGTTCAGCGGCGTCCGCGATGGTGCGGTGCGTTACCGACCGCAGCGCGCGGTCGCCGGTGGTGGCGTCCACGCCGGGCCCGCTGGCCACGTCCTGCGCCAGGCGCCAGGCGCGGGCCAGGAATTTCGCCGAGCCCGACGGCGAAACATCGGCCCAGTCGACGTCGTCCTCCGGCGGGGAGGCGAAGATCATGGTCAGCCGGACCGCGTCCACGCCGTACTTGTCGAGCTGCTCGCCGAGGTCCACGCCGTTGCCCAGCGACTTGCTCATGGCTTTGCCGCCGTTGAGTACCTGGCCCTGGTTCAGCAGGGCGCTGAAGGGTTCGTCGGCGTCGATCATGCCCAGGTCGTGGATGACCTTGGTGAAGAAGCGGGCGTACAGCAGGTGGAGGATGGCGTGCTCCACACCGCCGACGTACTGGCCCACGGGCATCCAGTCGTTGATCTTCTCCGGATCGAAGGGGCCCCCGGTGTAGTGCGGGGAGACGAAGCGCAGGAAGTACCAGGAGGAGTCGACGAACGTGTCCATGGTGTCGGTGTCCCGCTTGGCATGGCCGTGGCAGGTGGGGCATTCGACGTTGACCCAGGACTCGGCCGCGGCCAGCGGCGAGGTGCCCTTCGGGGCCAGGTCCTCGCCGCGGAGGTCCGAGGGAAGGGTCACGGGCAGCTGCTCATCGGGAACGGGGACTTCGCCGCAGGACGGGCAGTGGATGATGGGGATGGGGGTGCCCCAGAACCGCTGCCGGCTCAGGAGCCAGTCGCGGAGCCGGAAGTTCACGAACTTCTCGCCGGTGCCCTGCCGCTCCAGGATGGTGATGGCCGCCGGGATGGCCTCGGCCTTGGGCAGTCCGTCGAGCTCGCCGGAGTTGATCAGGGTGCCCTCCCCCGAGGTGGCGGTGCCCGAGACGGCGGGATCCTCTTCGCCGGTGTCCAGGACGGCGCGGACCGGCAGGTTGAACGCGCGGGCGAAGTCGAGGTCCCGCTGGTCATGCGCGGGCACGGCCATGATGGCGCCCGTGCCGTAGTCGGCCAGGACGTAGTCGGCAGCCCAGACCGGCAGTTTTTCGCCGTTCAGCGGGTTGATGGCGTAGCGGCCGGTGAAGACACCAGTCTTTTCGCGCTCGGTGGACTGGCGTTCGATCTCGGAGAGCGCCTTGACCCGTTCACGGTATTCGTCCAGGGCAGCTGCGTGGTCGTCCGTGACAAGTTCGACGGCGAGCGGCGCGTCGGCAGCCACCACGAAGAAGGTTGCCCCGTACAGGGTGTCCGGGCGGGTGGTGAAGACCGTGACCTCCTTGGCGGGCTTGCCGCCGTCGGCCTCGATCACGAAGTTGACGTGGGCACCCTCGGACCGGCCGATCCAGTTCTTCTGCATGGCCAGGACGCGCTCGGGCCAGTGGCCGCGCAGCTCGTCCATGTCATCCAGCAGGCGGTCCGCGTAGTCGGTGATCTTGAAGTACCACTGGTTGAGCGACTTCTTGGTCACGGTGGTGCCGCAGCGCTCGCAGGCGCCGTTGACTACCTGCTCGTTGGCCAGGACGGTCTGGTCCTTGGGGCACCAGTTGACCGGGGAGTTCTTCCGGTAGGCCAGCCCGCGCTCGTAGAAGCGCTTGAACAGCCACTGGGTCCAGCGGTAGTACTCGGGGTCGGAGGTGTGGAGGCGGCGCGACCAGTCGGCGGAGATGGCGTACCGCTTGAAGGACGCTGCCTGGGTGTCGATGTTGGCGTAGGTCCACTCGCTGGGGTGGGCGTTGCGCTTGATGGCAGCGTTCTCCGCGGGCAGGCCAAAGGAGTCCCAGCCGATGGGGTGCAGGACGTCGTACCCCTTCTGGCGCAGGTAGCGGGCCACGACGTCACCCATGGCGAACGCTTCGGCGTGGCCCATGTGCAGGTCACCGGACGGGTACGGGAACATGTCAAGCACGTAGCGGCGCTCCCGGGACCCGTCATCCACCGGGGTGAAGACCTTGAGGTCCTCCCACACCTGGGGCCATTTGGCCTCCATGGCGGTGAAACTGTAGGTGCCCTCCTCAGGCTCCGCCGATACTGTTGTTGCTGTTCCGGTCTCTGTCTCCGGCTGAACGCCCACTGCTGCCCTCTTCTGTTCTGTTACGGCATCGGTGCTGCCATAACGGCCTGATCCTCCTGCTGCCGGCCCGGCGCCATACCCCGGACACACAAAAGCCCCTCGCCAAGGGAGGGGCTGCCGCTCAGCTATCCGATATCCGGAGCCGGCGGCTAACTAAGCAGAAGGATCGCACGCATGGCTCTACTTTAGCGCACCCCCAGTGTAAACAAGTGCCGGATTACCGCCCAGCCGATGAGGGCACACGCCGGAGCCCGCATCCCCCTAAAGCCACCACCCCGAATTGGGTGCTCCCCCTACTGCCGGAGCCGCAAAGTTGAGGGGCTAAGTACTCTTGCCAAGTTATGCTATGCGGTCCACAGTGATGGCAAGTCTGCGGGGTACTGAACGGTCTCAGGTCGAGGAGCCCGAAATGTGTTCTTGGCGTAGATTTCCCGCACGACAACTGGCGGACAGCAGCTTCGCCCCCGCAAAAGTAAAGGTCCGCACCGAAGCTCCCGGGTTGTGGGCCAGGCAATCACCGTGGTACTGGTCATGACCGCCATAATTCGCTGGGCTGTCCAGTTCCGGTTGTTGGTCCTGGCATTGGCTGCGGGAATTCTCGCTTTTGGGTTATCAAGTTTGCCGGGCATGTCCGTTGATGCCTATCCGGAATTCGCCCCGCCGCAGGTGGAGATCCAGACGGAGGCCCTGGGGCTCTCGGCCGCCGAGGTGGAACAGCTCGTCACCTCCCCGATGGAGGCCGACCTGCTGAACGGCGTTGCCTGGGTGGAGGCGATCCGATCCAAGTCCCTCCCCGGGCTGTCCTCGATCCAGATGGTCTTCAAGCCGGGGACTGACCTTTTCCGGGCACGCCAGCTGGTCTCTGAGCGCCTTACCCAGGCCCGCGCACTGCCGAACGTGTCAGCAGCGCCGGTCCTCATGCAGCCGCTCTCATCCACCAGCCGGGTGATGATGATCAAGCTCACGTCAAAGGACATGTCGGCCATCGACATGTCTGTCCTGGCCCGCTGGACGATGAAGCCAGGCCTCCTGGCGGTGCCTGGTGTCGCCAACGTGGCCATCTGGGGCCAACGGGATCAGCAACTGCAGGTCCTGGTGGATCCGGGTCAGCTTGCAGCCAAAGGCGTCACGCTGGACGATGTCATCAAGACCACCGGCAACTCAGTATGGGTATCACCGCTGAGCTACCTGGAGGCCTCCACCCCGGGAACGGGCGGCTTCTTCGAGACCGGACACCAGCGGATCGGCGTCCAGCACGTCCTGCCAATCACCACTCCCCAGGACCTGGGTCAGGTTCCATTGGACAGTCCGGCGGGGAACCTCCTCCTGAAGGACGTCGCCACGGTTCAAACGGACCACCAGCCACTGATCGGCGATGCCCTCCTGAGCAAGGAAACCGAACTCCTCCTGGTGATCGAGAAATTCCCCGAGACCAACACCATGGACGTGACGCGGGGCGTGGACGAGGCACTGCGCGCACTCCAGCCGGGCCTGCCCGGGGTACAGGTGGACACCACCGTTTACCGACAGGCGTCCTTCATCGAGGAGGAAGTCGGCGTAATCGGCGTCGGCCTGCTCATCACATTGCTGGTCATCGTCGCGATGTTCTGGGCGTTCTTCCGGTCATGGCGTGCCGCTGTCATCAGCCTGGTCACCATCCCGGCGGCACTCACCGCGGCGGCCCTTGTCCTGTACTGGCGCGGGGTCGGGATGAACTCCATGGTGTTCGCGGGCATGGTGCTCGCCCTCGCGGTTATCGTAGGCGACGTCGCCGAGGACCTCAGTGGGGTGGTGGCGGCGAACCTTTCCGCCAGGAAACGCGGGGACGCGCTGCACGATACCCAGCGGGGCTCGGGCCTGGTTCCGGAGGCCCTTCGCTCGGTTCGTACTCCGATTCTCTACTCGCTGTTGATCATGGCGCTGGCCACGATGCCGGCATTCTTCTTCACAGGTGAGAATGGAGCCCTTTTCGGTCCACTTGTCCTGGCCTACCTGCTTGCCCTGGCAGTCTCGATGATCGTGGCGCTGGCCGTCACAGCCGCGCTGGTGTTCGTCCTCCCCGGAGCGTTGAACGCGCCGCGGGAACGCCGGTCGCTGAAGCGGCTCGAGGTGGGCTACGGCCGGCTCCTGGTCCGCCTGAGGGGAGGGGCTAAATGGATGTTCGCTGCTTCCGCCGTTGTGGCGCTGGCGGGGCTGGCCTTGATGCCCCAGCTGGCAGCCGGCCACCCCGTGGTACCGGTAATGGCGGACAAGACCCTGGTGGTGCACTGGAGCGCGATCGCTGGTACCTCGGACCAGGAAATGAGCCGGATCACGGAGGCGGCGGCGGGCGAGCTGC
Organism: Arthrobacter sp. StoSoilB19; assembly: GCF_019977275.1. Taxonomy (NCBI): domain Bacteria; kingdom Bacillati; phylum Actinomycetota; class Actinomycetes; order Micrococcales; family Micrococcaceae; genus Arthrobacter; species Arthrobacter sp. StoSoilB19. The sequence goes on from NZ_AP024650.1 coordinate 2,282,977, forward strand.
GCGGCGTGCCCGGCGTGGCCAATGTGGGAGGCCACGTTGGCCGGGCCATCACCTCCGACCAGGTCGGTGACGTAAGTTCGGGTGAACTTTGGGTCAGCGTGGCACACGATGCGTCCTTCAGGGATACTGCTGCCGCCGTCAAGCAGGTCATTGCCGGCTACCCCGGGCTGACCAGCAAGGTATCGACCTATCCCCAGGAGCGCCTCGACGCGATCCGGGACGCTGCGGACAGCGGATTCGCCGTCCGGGTCTACGGCCTGGACCCCGCGATCCTGCGGCAGAAGGCGTCGGAGGTGCAGCAGATTCTGGAACACACCGCCGGCATTGCGAACGCCCATGTTGACGTTCCCCCCGAGCAGCCCATTGCCGAGGTCACGGTTGACCTTGCCAAGGCGCAGAAGGCCGGCGTCGCCCCCGGGGATGTTCGACGCGCTGCGGCCGCCTTGGTGCAAGGTATCGAAGTGGGCAACCTCTACGAACAGCAGAAGGTCTTCTCGGTCATCGTCAAGGGGGTCCCGTCCACGCGGAACAGCCTGGACAGCGTTCGTGACCTGATCATCGACACCCCCAGCGGCGGGCATGCCCGCCTGGGCGACGTCGCCCAGGTCAATATGGTCGGAAACGAGTCCGTCATTCTTCACGATGACACCTATCGCCGCCTTGACGTGAAAGCCGATATCCAGGGCCGGCCCCTGAGCGACATCCAAAACGACATTAATGCGGGCCTCCAAAAGATGCAGTTCCCGATGTCGTACCACGCCGAAATCCTCACGCAGTATGCCCAGCAGCAAAGCAACATCCAGTGGCTCTGGTTGCTCGGAGCCATTGCCGCGGCCGGCATCCTGGTGCTTCTGCAGACTGCTGCCGGAAGCTGGCGGCTCGCCGTCCCGCTCGCCCTGTGCCTGGTCCTTTCGCTCTCCGGAGGCGTGCTTGCCGCCCTGGTTACCGGGGCGGTAAATTCCCTGGTCGCACTGGTGGCGTTCGCCGTCGTGCTGGGGATCGCGGCCCGGGGCACCCTGCTGATGGCGGAACGCGTCCGGACACTACAGGCCCGGGGCGGCGACGTGCCGATGCCTGGCCTGGTGGTCCATGCGGCGAGGGACAGGCTGGGTCCGACGTTGATGTCGGCCGGGATGACGGCACTTGCACTTGTGCCCCTCGTCCTGTTCGGCGGCGTGGCAGGAACGGAAATCATTCAACCGCTTGCCGTGATCATCTGGGGCGGCCTGCTGACCTCCACCCTGTCCACCCTGTTCGTGGTACCCGCCGTACTGCTCGCCTTCGCGCCGAAGGCACCAGCACACAGCGACGGCCACGCCACCTATGAACCTACTGAAAACCAGGTTGTGTGATGAAATCCATTCCAGCAGGGCCCGCCAGGAAGCACGCAGCCCTCATTATCGCGGCGTTCCTGTCACTCCTGGTTGCAGGGTGCGCCCAAGTGTCCGAAGCGGCGTCAGCCAACGACCCGGCGGCCATTGCCACGGTGCCGGGAACGGACCTTCACCGCATCACGCTCACCGATCACGCTGTCCAACGCCTTGGGCTTACCACTGTCCAGGTGGCGACGGACCCCCAGACCGGGAAGCTCACCGTCTCCTATGCGGCCATCCTGTATGACAGCACCGGCAAGACGTGGGTCTACACCAACCCCGAGCCCCTGGTTTACGTCCGCGCGCCAATCACCGTCGAACGCATCAACGCCGATGTTGCGCAGTTGGGCGACGGGCCGCCTCCCGGCACAACGGTGGTGACCACGGGCGCTGAGGAGCTTTTTGGCGCGGAATTCGACACGGCCCAGTGACATGCGCTGGATAATCGGGGTCAGCCTCAGGTTTAGGACGATCGTCGTCGCCATCGCGTGTGCGGTCATGCTGCTCGGATCCCTGCAGCTGGGTGCCGCGTCCGTGGACGTCTTTCCCGAATTCGCCCCACCCCGGGTCGAAATCCAGACCGCGTGCCTTGGCCTGACTGCCCAGGAAGTCGAAGAGCTGGTCAGCGTTCCCATCGAGGCAGCGGTAGGCGGCATGCCGGGACTGGACGAGCTGCGGTCCAAATCCGTTGCGCAGCTGTCTTCGATCGTGTTGCTCTTCCATCCGGGCACCGACCTGCTCAACGCCCGCCAGCAGGTCTCGGAACGCATGGCGTCCGTGACAGCGGCGCTGCCGACCTGGGCGGCCCCGCCGGTCATGCTGCAGCCGCTGTCCGCCACGAGCCGCGTGATGAAGATAGGAATGACGTCATCCGAGCACTCGCTCATTGAGATGTCCATGCTGTCCTACTGGACCATCCGGGCCCGCCTCCTGCGGGTTCCCGGTGTGGCCAACGTGGCAATTTGGGGGGAACGGCTCCAGATGCTGCAGGTGCAGGTGGAACCCGACAAGCTCAAAGCCCAGGACGTTTCCCTCAACCAGGTCATGGAAGTCACCGCCGGCGCCCTCGACGCAGGCCTGCTCAGGTACTCGCCCGGAAGGTTCATCGGCACCGGGGGCTTTATTGACAGCCCCAACCAGAGAATGGGGGTTCGGCACGTCCAGCCGATAAAGACTCCCGCCGACCTGGCCCAGGTGACGATCCGTGAAAAGGACGGCGTGCCCCTCCACCTTGGCGACGTAGCCCAAGTAGTGGAAGACCACCAGCCACTCATCGGTGACGCCGTCATCAATAGCGGCCATGGGCTCATGCTCATTGTCGAGAAACTGCCCTGGGGCAACACCCTGGACGTGACCAAGGGCGTTGAGGAGGCCCTGCATGAGTTGCAGCCCGGCTTGAGTGGAATCAGCTTCGACACCACTATCTTCCGCCCGGCAAGCTTTGTGGAGGAATCCATCTCCAACCTCAGCCTGGCCCTGCTGCTCGGCTGCCTGCTCGTCGTCCTGATCCTGGGCGCTTTCCTCTTCCAATGGCGGACAGCCCTCATCAGCCTCATCGCGATTCCGCTGTCCTTGCTCACAGCTGCCCTGGTCCTGTATTTCACCGCGAGTTCGATCAACACGATGGTCCTTGCGGGGCTGGTTATTGCGGTCGGTGTCGTGGTCGATGACGCCATCATCGACGTCGAAAACATCATGCGGCGGCTGCGGCAGCACCGCGCCCGGGGCAGCGGCGAATCCACGTCCTCGGTGGTGTTGAAAGCCTCGCTCGAGATGCGGAGCCCCATCGTCTATGCCACCCTGATCATTGTGGTGGCGGCAGTACCCATCTTCTTCCTGGATGGACTGACGGGCGTCTTCTTCCGGCCGCTGGCAATCACCTACACGCTGGCAGTACTCGCCTCAATGCTGGTGGCGCTGACGGTCACTCCGGCCCTGGCACTGATCCTCCTCGGTAACGCCAAACTGGAGGAGCGTGACGCTCCCCTCGTCCGCGTGCTCAAGCGCGGCTACCACGCGGTCCTGTCAGGCATGATGAAGCGGCCCCGCTACGGCTACGCGGGATTCGGAGTCGTCGCCCTGGCAGGTTTGGCGATAGCACCCCTCCTGGGCTCATCCCTGTTCCCCACTTTCAAGGAACGGGACTTCCTGATGCACTGGGTCTCACAGCCGGGAACGTCAGCCGCGGAGGAATATCGGATCTCGCAGCGCGGCTGCGAGGAGTTCCTCAAAGTGCCCGGCGTCCTGAATTGCGGTACACACATTGGTCAGGCCTTCACCGCCGACGAGATTGTTGGCGTCAACGCGGGCGAGCACTGGATCAGCATTGACCGTCACGCCAACTACGACGAGACGCTCGCCGCCGTGCAGGACGTTGTCAACGGGTATCCCGGCCTGCACCGGGACGTCCAGACCTACCTGAAGGAACGGATCGAAGAGGTCCTCACGGGAGCCAGTGAGCCGATCCTCGTCCGCGTTTACGGGGATGACCTCAACGTGCTGCGTGAACAGGCCCAACGGGTCAAAGACATCCTGGACGGCATCCACGGCACCCAGGACGCCCATGTCTCCCTTGAGGTTGAGGTCCCGCAGATCTCTGTCACGGTCAACCTGGCCCAGGCACAGAAATACGGACTGAAACCTGGCGATGTGAGACGTGCGGCAGCCACGCTCGTGGCTGGCGAGGAGGTAGGCGACGTCTTCCGCGACGGACGTGCCTACGACGTCCACGTCTGGAGCACTCCCGCCACCCGGTCCAGCGTTACCAGCATCGAAGACCTGCCGATCGACACGCCCACCGGCCAGCGGGTCCGCCTCGCTGACCTGGCCACCGTGGCCCTTCAGCCGGTGCCGAACCAGATTGACCGTACGAACGGATCGCGCCGCGTTGAAGTTGGATCGTTCCTGGCATCGGGCGCAGACCTCGGCAACGTCGCCCGCGAGCTGCAGCAACGCCTTGACACCCTGGACCTGCCGGCCGGTTACAGCGTGCAGCTGCTAGGCGAATACACCGAACGTGAGGCGGCCACGAACCGCCTGATGATTTTCGCCGCCGCTGCCCTCGTCCTGATCCTCCTGCTCCTCCAAACATCATTCCGGAGCTGGCGGCTCGCCGTACTGTCCCTTCTGACCCTGCCGATCGCCTTGGTGGGCGGGGTTTTCGCCGCTTTCATGTCCGGCGGGATCCTTTCCCTGGGCTCGGTTGTGGGCTTCCTGACGGTGATGGGTATCGCTGCGCGCAACGGCATTTTGCTCATCAGCCACTGCCAGCATCTGGAAAGGGACGAGGGTGAGACCTTTGGCCGTGACCTGGTGCTGCGCGGGGCAGCCGAGCGGCTGTCCCCGATCCTCATGACCACCCTGGCAACCGGATTGGCCCTGGTGCCCCTGGTGGTCATGGGGAATGTCCCGGGCCACGAAATCGAACACCCCATGGCAGTGGTCATCCTGGGCGGCCTCGTCACGTCCACCCTGCTGAACCTCTTCATTGTGCCGTCGCTGTACCTCCGCTTCGCCAAGCGGCGCCCGGCCCGCGGCACTCGCCGCCCCAACCCGGAACCAGCCCCCGCTGGATAGCGGCAGGGTGCACAAAACCCACTCACAACGAAAGGCCGGCCATGTTCCATCGACAAAAGCGATTCACCGCATACGGTTCCACGCTCATGCTTGTCCTGGCGACGCTCACCGTGACGTCCGCCGCCACCGCGGCCGCGGCACAACAACCACCGGAGCTCTGCGGTCCCGGCTCTGCGATCATCTTCGACCCTTCTGATTTCCAGACAAAACCGCATATCGACAACAAATGGTTCCCGCTCAAGCCGGGCATGCAATTCACAACCACTGGGGAGGTGTCCTCTTCGGACGGCGTCCACGCGCACAGCGTGGTCAGCACCGTGACAGGGCTGACGAAAGTGATTGACGGCATCACCACGCAGGTGGTGTGGGACCGCGATTATGACAACGGCGAACTGGTCGAATCCGAGCTGGCGTTCTTCGCGCAGAGCACCAGCGGCGCCGTCTGGCTGTTCGGCGAATACCCCGAGGAATACGAAAACGGCAAGTTGGCCGGCGCACCAAGCACCTTCATCAGCGGCATCGCGAAGGCGCAGGCCGGTATCGCAATGAAGGCCACGCCCCGGACAGATACTCCTCCGTATGTGCAGGCGTACGCACCGAAGGTGGATTTCCTTGACTGCGGGCAAGTCTTCAAGCAGGACCAGCACGTTTGTGTTCCTACGGGCTGCTACAACGACGTGCTGGTGATCGATGAATTCAACCCTCTGGAACCACCTGACGCCGGGCATCAGCGAAAGTTCTATTCAGCCGGAACCGGGCTGGTGAAGGTCACTGCAGTGGGCGGTTCCGACCAGGAATTCATGGATCTGGTGAAAGTGCGGCAGCTGGATGCCCGGCACTTCGCCCGTGTCAATGAGGAGGCCCTGGAGCAGGACGCGAGGGGCTACGAGGTCAGCAGGAGCGTTTACGCGAAGACACCGCGGGCCCAACTCTGCGATTGAGCCTCGGAACCGGACATCTCCTGACCGGAGCCCGTGAACAGGGAGGGCGGCACCAATGCCGCCCTCCCTTTTCACTGCTGTCCGGATTGTTCACTGCTGTCCGGATTGTACACTGCTGCCCGGACTGTTCACTGCTGCCCGGATTGTCCACTGCTGTCCGGGCCGCAGAGAGTGCTGCCTAGCGCACGTCCTCGTCGACCCAGTCCATGGACTTGGTGACAGCCTTCTTCCAGAGCCGCATCTGGCGGTCCTGTTCGGCCTTGTCCATCTGCGGTTCCCAGCGCTTGTCCTCGGACCAGTTGGCCGAGCACTCGCCCAGGTCCTTCCAGAAGCCAACAGCCAGGCCAGCCGCGTAGGCTGCCCCCAGCGCCGTGGTCTCGATGACCTTGGGCCTGATCACCGGGACGCCGAGGATGTCCGCCTGGAACTGCATCAATGCGTCGTTGGCGACCATGCCGCCGTCGACCTTCAGTTCGGTCAGCGGAACGCCGGAGTCCGCGTTGACGGCGTCAAGCACCTCGCGGGTCTGGAATGCCGTGGCCTCCAGGGCTGCCCGGGCGATATGGTTCTTGTTAACGAACCGGGTCAGGCCCACGATGGCCCCCCGCGCGTCGGAGCGCCAGTACGGGGCGAAGAGGCCGGAGAACGCGGGGACGATGTAGACGCCGCCGTTGTCCTTGACGGATGCGGCCAGGGTTTCCACCTCGGGGGCGCTGCTGATCATGCCCAGGTTGTCGCGCAGCCACTGGATCAGCGAGCCGGTCACGGCGATTGAACCTTCCAGGGCGTAGTGCGGCTTGGCATCGCCCAGCTTGTAGCCCACGGTGGTCAGCAGCCCGTTCTTCGAGTGGACAATTTCCTCGCCCGTGTTGAAGATCAGGAAGCAGCCGGTGCCGTAGGTGTTCTTGGCTTCTCCTGCTTCAAAGGCGGCCTGGCCGAATGTGGCGGCCTGCTGGTCGCCCAGGATGCCCGCCACCGGCGTTTCCCGCAGCAGCTGCGAGCTGTGGACGGTGCCGTAAACCTCTGAGGAGGACTTGATCTCCGGCATCATGCTTCGCGGCACGCCAAAGATCCCGAGGATTTCGTCGTCCCACTGCAGGGTTTCGAGGTCCATGAACAGGGTCCGGGAGGCGTTGGTGACATCGGTGACGTGGACACCGCCGTCCACGCCGCCCGTGAGGTTCCAGAGGACCCAGGCGTCGGTGTTGCCGAACACCAGGTCCCCGGCCTCTGCCTTTTCACGGGCGCCGTCAACGTTGTCCAGGATCCATTTGATCTTGGTGCCGGAGAAGTAGGTGGCCAGCGGCAGGCCCACCTTTTGTTTGAAACGGTCCGCGCCGCCGTCCCTGCCCAGTTCGTCGACGATGTCCTGGGTGCGGGTGTCCTGCCACACGATGGCGTTGTACACCGGCTTGCCTGTGGTCTTGTCCCACACGACGGCTGTTTCACGCTGGTTGGTGATGCCGACGGCGGCAATGTCGTGCCGCGTCAGGTTCGCCTTGGAGAGGGCCGAGCCGATGACCTCACGGGTGTTGTTCCAGATTTCCGCGGCGTCGTGTTCCACCCATCCTGCCTGCGGGAAGATCTGCTCATGTTCCATCTGGCCGGAGGAGACTATGGCGCCGCTGTGGTCGAAGATGATGGCGCGGGTGCTGGTGGTGCCCTGGTCAATGGCGATTACGTACTGGTTCATGATGACGTCCTTGTCTTGTTAATGGCTGTGATGAGTACGGGTCAGGAAGCGGCCGTGATGATGATCGGGACAATCCGGGCGACGAGTCCACCCAGGGCGCCGCCCACAAGCGGGCCGACCACAGGAATCCACGAATAGCTCCAGTCGCTGGAGCCCTTGCCCTTGATGGGAAGCACAGCGTGGGCGATGCGCGGTCCCAGGTCACGGGCAGGGTTGATGGCGTAGCCGGTGGGGCCGCCGAGGGAAACACCGATACCGACCACGAGCAGCGCTACTGCCAGCGGGCCGAGCCCTGAGGGGGTACCGCCGAGGGTGAGGATGACGAAGACCAGCACAAAAGTGCCGATGATTTCGGTGATCAGGTTCCATGGGGTGGACCGGATGGCAGGGCCGGTGGAAAAGGTCCCAAGCTTGCTGGCAGGCTCGGGTTCGTCGTCGAAGTGCTGCTTGTAGGCCAGCCAGCAGACCACGGCACCAAGGAATGCACCCACCATCTCGCCACCGAAGTAGGTGAGGGTGGAAGCGAAGTCTACGGTGACTCCCGGCGCATATTCAGCCTTGCCATTGAGCAGCAGGCCGAGCGTGACGGCAGGGTTCAGGTGCGCGCCCGACTTGGCGGCGACGAAGACACCACAGAAGACGGCAATGCCCCATCCCCAAGTGACCATCAGGAAGCCGCCACTGTTGCCTTTTGTCCCCCGCAAAGCCACGTTGGCAACGACGCCGCAACCCAACAGGGTCAGCATGCCCGTGCCAAAGACTTCGGAGAGGAAGACTATTCCTAGAGACATCTTTGACTCCATTTCTTTGTTTAGTTGTCGGTCCTCCGCTGGTGAAGGACCGTGTGGCCGGGACGCTGTAACGCCCCGGCCGGAAACCTGGCCTTAGGCGACCAGGCTGTGCGTTTCCACGCGGTGGAAACGCTGCAGCACGTCCTGTGCGTGCTTGATCTCGGCGGCGCGCGCCGCCGCGTCCCACTGGAGCGGGACGGACAGGACTTCCGCCACTTCGTTGAGGAGTTCACCGGTAACCAGTCCGCGGAAGGCCAGGGAGGTACGCCGGATGAGGACGTCCACCAGGTGCCCCACCTGCTCATTGGCCGCCATGAATTCCAGTTCACGGACGCTCAGTTCACGGGTGGACCGCAGCGCGTGGTCGGGCTCGGCATCGAGGTAGGCGATGACCTCTTCGGCCCGGGTCCCGTAGCGGGTCAGCAGTCCGGCCGTGCGGTCTGCATCCCGGCCGCCGGCCATGTGGGCCTTGATCCATTTCTGCACGCCAGCTTCGTCGGCAGGGAAACCGGCGCCGCCGCCGATGGGGAGCTGCGCCGTGGACACCTTGCGCTGCACGCCGAGTTCACTGAGGACCTCGTTGGTCAGGTGCTCGGCAAGGGCACGGAAGGTGGTCCATTTGCCGCCCACCAGGCTCAGCACGACGGCGCCGCTCCCCTCAGGTGCGGACGCGCGGCGTTCGATGCGGTAATCACGTGAGACGAAGCCGGGCTGGGTGGCGTCATGGCTGGGCAGGGGGCGGACACCCGAGAACGTGTACACGATGTCCTCTGGTGTGACGTCGACCGAGGGGAAGACGTGGTTGATCAGTTCAAAGAAGTACTGGATCTCCTCGTCGGTGCAGACGGCGTCCTCCGACATGTCCGCGTCAACGTCCGTGGTGCCCACGAGAACCCGGTCGCCCATGGGGTAGATGAGGACGATCCGGCCGTCGGTGTGCTCGAAGAAGATTTCCCGGCCGCGGCAGGCGGCGAGGAGGCCCGGGTGGTCCAGCACGATGTGGGACCCCTTGGTGCCTCCCATGAACGAGGATGCCGCACCCATTGCCTGGTTGGTGTGGTCCACCCAGGCCCCGGTGGTGTTGACGATGATGTCCGCCGTGAAGTCGAATTCCTCACCGGTCAGTTCGTCGCGAAGGCGGACAGTGCTTCCCCTGCCGGTTCCCGGATTGGGGGTTGCAGACATGGATTGGAGTGACAGGTAATTGCTGGCGCGGGCCGTATCACTCTGTGCGCTGGTGCCCCTCGCGTTACCGGCGCGTCCGGCCTTTTCGCCGTCCTGCAGGACGTCCAGGGTCAGCCGCTCCGGGTTGTGGACGGACGCGTCGAAGTAGGTGGCCGTGTATTTGACGTCGGGCCGCAGGGCGGGCAGTTCCCCGAGGGCTGCCTTGTGGGTCCTGAACTGGTGCCGCGGTACCGTCCCGCCGTTCCTGGAGAACGAATCGTAGAGACTAAGCCCCACCTTGATGAGGAACGCTCCACGCTCCTTGGGCTTTCCCTGCTGCTTGTGGGTCAGGAAGCGCAGCGGTGCCGAGAGGATGCCGGAGAAGGTGCTGAAGATGGGGATGGTTGTCTGCAGCGGCTTGACATAGTGCGGCGCAATCCTGAGCAGGCGGTTGCGTTCCACCACGGACTCCCGGACCAGGCGGAACTCGCCGTTCTCGAGGTAGCGGATTCCGCCATGGATCATGTGCGAGGACGCACCGCTGGCGCCCTGGCAGTAATCTCCGCGTTCCACGAGCGCGACATCGACGCCCTGGAGTGCCAGATCACGGAAGGTGCCCACTCCGTTGATGCCACCGCCAACAACCAGCACCTTCGCGTGCGGACGTTGCCGCAGGCTGTGGACGGACGCGCGCCCGGCCCCCGGCCGGGGCACTGAAACAGAGGAGGGTTGAACAGTTGAATCCTTGGGTCCCAAAACGACTCCCTTGGGGCTTTGTGTGATGCGGACGCACTGGATAGCGCCGCCGTTCTGCTCTATTGTTCGGAGAAATGGAAAATGGAGTCAAGGACTATGCACGAACGTGCAGAATGGAAGTGAGATGGCACTTTCACGGGACGCAGATGCCCTCCGAGCTGCACAAATGTACTACTTGCAGGACCTCACCATGGACGCGATTGCGCGTGAACTGCGCACGTCACGGTCCACGGTTTCCCGCCTTTTGTCGTCCGCACGGGATTCGGGCCTGGTACAGATCCAAATCCGCAACCCTTTGGACACCGGACCCGAACTGGAAGGGATCATCCGCCGCCGGTACAACCTTGATGTCCACGTGGTTCCCATCCTTGGCACGCTCAACGAAGCCGAAACCCTCGACCGCGTGGCCATGCAGGCGGCGCGCACCATCGGGCCCCTGGTGGATTCCAACGCCATTATCGGCGTGGCCTGGGGATCAACGCTCAGTGCAGTCAGCCGGCACCTCACCAGGAAAATCACGCATGACAGCGTGATAGTCCAGCTCAACGGCGCCGGAAACATGCACACCACGGGCATTACCTATGCCAGCGACATCATGCGCAGGTTCGGCAGCGCGTACGGAGCCCGGGTGGAGCAGTTCCCGGTTCCGGCCTTCTTCGACCACGCCGCCACCAAGACGGCAATGTGGAATGAACGCAGCGTGCAGCGCGTGCTGGAGCTGCAGGCAAAGATGAGCATCGCCATCTTCGGTGTGGGTTCCGTGCACGCCGACTATCCCAGCCACGTCTACGCGGGCGGGTACCTCGATGAGGACGACCTGAACGCCCTTGCCAACTCGGACGTGGTGGGTGACGTCGCCACGGTCTTCTTCCGCGCCGACGGGTCCTCCGACGGGATCGTCCTGAACGAAAGGTCCACCGGTCCGGCGCTTGCCCAGCTGCGGCAGGTGCGCCGCAGGATCTGCGTGGTGTCGGGGGTTTCCAAGATCAACGGCCTGCGCGGCGCCCTGGCAGCGAGGCTGGCCACCGACCTGATCCTGGACGAAGCCACCGCACGCCGCCTGGTCGATTACGAGGGACTGACCAGCTGAAGTGGGTAGAGTCGTTGCCATGAGAACCTCACCCCGGCTCAGCCTGAACAACGGCGTGCTGATAGACCAGCTCGGCTTTGGGCTGTACAAGGTGCCGCCAGCAGAGGCGGAAGGGCTCGTGGCCACCGCGCTCGCCGCCGGCTACCGCCACTTCGATACCGCCGCCATGTACGGGAACGAAACCGGCGTGGCCCGCGGCATCAGTTCCCAGTTGGGCGACGGGACAGGCAGCGGCGGCTCCGGGGAACTGTCGCCGTCCCTGAGCCGGGAGGACATCTTCATCACCACGAAAGTGTGGAACGACCACCACGGCTACGACGCCACGCTGCGGGCTTTCGACGACTCCATGGTCAACCTGGGACTGGACTACGTGGACATGTACCTCATCCATTGGCCCTGCCCACGCCGTGGCTTGTTCCCGGAAACCTACCGGGCCCTGGAAACGCTGTACCGCGAAGGCAGGGTCCGTGCCATTGGCGTCAGCAACTTCCAGCCGGCACACCTTGACCGCCTGCTCCAAAGTGCCGAGGTGGTTCCCGCCGTCAACCAGATCGAACTGCACCCGTGGCTGCAGCAGGAGGAACTGCGCAGCAAGCACGCCGGCCTGGGCATCCGGACAGAAGCGTGGAGCCCGCTGGGCCGCGGCCAGGTCCTGGCCGATCCGGTGATCCAGGCCTGCGCCGCCGAGCACGGCCGGACGCCTGCGCAGGTGATCCTTCGCTGGCACATGCAGCTGGGGAACATCGCCATTCCCAAGGCCAGTTCCGAAGTGCGGATCCGGGAGAACCTTAACGTCTTCAATTTCGAACTCTCCGAACGCGACCTGGCGGCCATCAACGCGCTGGACCGCGGGCAGCGGACGGGCTCGCACCCGGACAACGTCAACTAGGCCCGCGCATGGACACCGTAAATCCGGGGACCTCCCCTGCGCCTGCGTACCTGAGCGCGGGGCTTTCCGCCCGCACCTCAGCCTCCACCGTGACCATCGACGGCGGCACGGTGGCCTTCTGGACCTATGCGCCCCTGCAGGAAACGCCGGAGACCCGCACCATCCTGGTGGTCCATGGGTTCCGCGGCGACCACCACGGGCTCCTGCGCGTCGCGGACAAACTGCCGGAGATGCGCATCATCATGCCGGACCTGCCCGGCTTCGGCAGCTCCGATGCCTTTGCCCGGGACCCGCACTCAGTGGAGCGCTACGGGCAGTTCATCAGTGACTTCATGGCGTCCCAGGGACTGGGGCCGGAAACCGTGCTGCTGGGACATTCATTCGGCTCCATCCTTGCTGCGTACTTCGTGGCCAACAACCCGGAGGCCGTGCGTCCCCTGATCCTCATCAACCCCATCGCTGCTCCGGCGCTGGAAGGACCCAAGGGCGTGATGACGCGGCTGGCAGTCCTGTATTACCGGCTGGCGGCACGGCTCCCCCGCGGGCCGGGCCTGGCCCTGCTGCGCAACCGGCTGATTGTGCGGGTCATGAGCGAGGCCATGGCCAAGACCCGCGACCGGGAGCTGAGGGCTTTCATCCACGGCCAGCACCACGCCTACTTCAGTTCCTTCGCGGACCGGGACAGCCTGCTGGAGTCGTTCACGGCCTCCGTCAGCAACCACGTGGCGGAGGTGGCCGGACAACTCGAACTCCCCGTGCTGCTCATCGCGGGCGAAAAGGATGAAATCGCCACCCTTCCCAGCCAGCACCGCCTCCTGTCACTGCTTCCGGACGGGGAACTGAAGGTGATTCCCGGCGTCGGACACCTGATCCACTACGAAACTCCGGAGCCGGCCGCCCGACACATCCGCAGCTTCCTGAAGGACCACCCCGCGTGAAGATCGTCATTGATGCACGTTTCACCCGTACAGACCATCACGACGGCATCAGCCGCTACGGAGCCAGCCTGATCGCTGCCACGGCAAAAATCGCGGATGTCTCCATGCTGGTTTCCGACGTCCGGCAGCTGGCCCTCCTGCCGGACGTGCCGTACACGCTCATCAGCAGTCCGCTGTCGCCGCTGGAGCTGTTCGTTGCCCGGAAGGTCAATGCCACCGGGGCTGACGTGGTGGTGTGCCCCATGCAGACCATGGGTACCTGGGGCCGGAAGTACGGGCTGATCCTCACGCTGCACGACCTCATCTACTATGAGCACCCCGCTCCCCCGGGGTTCCTGCCGGCCCCCGTCCGGCTGCTCTGGCGCCTCTACCACAAAGCATTCTGGCCGCAGCGGCTGCTCCTCAACCGGGCCGACACCGTGGCCACCATCAGCAGGACCACTGAGGCGCTGATGGCCAAGTACCGGCTGACGCGCCGGCCCGTCCGCATCATCGCCAACGCCCCCCAACCGGCGCAGGAACCCCGCCAGCCTGGCGACGGCGCGGACAAGACCATCATTTACATGGGTTCGTTCATGCCCTACAAGAACGTGGAAACCATGGTGGCCGGCATGGCCGGACTGCCCAAATACACGCTGCACCTGCTGAGCCGGATCACGCCGGAGCGGCGGGCGGAACTGGAAAGCCTCATCCCGCCGGGCGCCTCCGTGGTGTTCCACAACGGCGTGACGGACGCAGAGTATGACGGCCTGCTGCGCCGGGCAACGGCGCTGGTGAGCCTGTCCCGGGCCGAGGGATACGGCCTTCCCCTGGTCGAGGCCATGGCCGTGGGTACCCCGGTGATCGCCAGCGACATTCCCATCTTCCGGGAAGTCGGCGCGGACGCCGCCACCTACGTGGACCCGGAGTCACCCGGGCAGTTCGCGGACGCGGTTGCGCAGCTGCAGGACGACGCGCACTGGCAGGACATGTCGCGCCGCTCCCTGGCCCGGGCGCGGGAGTTCAGCTGGGATGAATCGGCCCGCCAACTGGTGGAGGCGGCACACGAGGTCGTGGCGAAAAGGCGCCGCTGAGGACGTCCCCAAGGCATCATTGCCCTGGCCGTCACAGGACGTCCCCAGCCTAGAGGACGTCAACACCGTCCAGGCGCAGCTGCACAGGGTCCGTGGCCCGTTTGGCGGCCACGGCTGCGCGGGTCACCCGCAGGACACGGACGACGGCGGCGGCCTGGCCATAGGGGAAGAACAGCAGGGTCCGGACGTCCTCGGCCGAGCGCCGGCCGGAAGGCGGTGCGGTGAGCACCAGCGGCGCCGGACCGGCGGTGCGGATACTTATCCCCGCGCCGGCGAGGTCCGCTTCCACGGCACCTGTGTAGTGTTCGACGGCGGCGCGCGGCCCGGTGACCGAGGCGATGCGCACCGCTGGGGGAAGCTGCAGTTCCACGCGCAGGGACAGTTCCCGCTGGGCATAGCCGGCCGGGTCCCAGCGCAGCAGCGCGCCGGTGGCTGCTGCGTCCGTGGCGGTGACCACCACCAGCCCGCCGTCCGGGGCGGGACGGACGAGGGCAGCGGCGTTGAACCAGCGGCGTACCGTGTCTTCGCCCGCCCGGAGAGTCTCCCGGCGCAGCAGGGAATCGCCGTCCAGCAGCAGGGCGGCGGCATACCCGGCCTCCGCCACCGGTTCGGCCCCCACGGTCGCCACCACCAGCGACTTTCCCGCCCCCACCGTGGCTTTCACTTGGTCGCCGGACGACGTGATGACCGTTGTGCCGGGAAAGGCCCGGCCAAGCTCCTCGGCTGTACGGAGGACTCCGGTTGAACCTTTCCGCAGCCGCCGGGCGCCGCAGTGGGAGCACTTCCAGTCCGGCGCCGGCGTGGAACACCAGCGGCATTGGGGAAGCGCCGAGGTGCCGGCCAGCGCAAGGGGCCCCTGGCAGTTCCCGCAGCGGGCCGGCTCCCGGCAGGTTTCACACACCAGTGACGGCGCGTACCCTGCCCTGGCAACCTGGACCAGGACAGGGCCACGCTCAAGACCTTCCTTGGCGGCCTGCCAGGCAGCGTGCGGCAGGCGCGCGATGGTGGCCAGTGGGTCCCGCCCCTGCTCGAAGCTGTCTGCCGTGCTGACCACGCGGGGAACCGTCCTGCGGACGGTGGCACGCTCGGTGTCAACCGGGACGGCCCAGCCGGCTTCCACCAGACGCTGGACCTCGGTGCTGCGCGCGTGCCCGGCAAGGAGGCAGGCCGTGCCCTCCTGCTCGGCGCGAAGGAGCAGGACCTCCCGTGCGTGGGCGTACGGTGCGCGCTGCTCGATATGGAGGTCGTCGCCGTCGTCCCAGCACGCCACGAGCCCCAGGTCCTGCACCGGGGCGAAGGCGGCCGAGCGTGTACCGATGGCGATGGTGGCCTTGCCCGCGAGCAGGCGCAGGAAGTTCCGGTACCGGGGTGTGGGCCCGTCGTCGGCGGTCAGCCTGGCTACGGCAGCGTCCGGCACCAGGTCCTTGAGTGCCTGCTCCAGGCGATCCAGGTCCCGGTAGTCAGGCACCACCAGCAGGGCGCCCCTTCCGGAGGAATACGCTGCAGCGGCGGCCTGGGCAAGCATGGCCGGCCAGCCGGCAGTCCCGTAGCCCTGCAGCGGATTGACGGCGGCCCGCGGAGATCCACCGGCGGCCAGGTGCCGCAGGAAAGCGGCACCTGTGCGGAGTGTGCCCCAGGCTGAAGATCCGGGGCTGCCCTGGACGTCCTGCACGGCTTCGGCGTCGGGGATGTCCAACGAGTCCGGAAAGTCCTTTTCCAGCCTGGCAACCCGGGGTGGAACGGCTAGGCGCAGGACATCGCTGACCGTCCCCGCATACCGTGCAGCGACCGCCGTGGCGAGGTCCCGGACGGCCGGCGTAAGGACCTGGACCGGGGACACAACTTTTGCCAGGGGTACAAGGGTGTGTCCGGCGTCGGACTGTGCCACGCGTTCCAGGACGAATCCATTGAGGTCCTGGCCGTTGAACTTGACCTTGACCCGGACCCCAGGCTGGGCTGCCTGGTCAAGCGCGGCCGGGACGGCATAGTCGAATGGGCGGTCCAGGTGAGGCAGCGAGGACTCAATGAGCACCCGCGCCACCGGAAGCTGCTCCGCCACGGTGACGCCGCCTTGCACGGGACGTGCAGGGAAGCCCTGGAGCAGGGACGGCTGGACGGAACTGCCAGCAACCATGGCGGTCACCTCCGTTCAGCTGACGGGTTGGACAGGATCAGCCAAGCACCGGGCACTGACATTGGACGTCCGGCAGCCGGCCGAAGCCGGCTAGGCGTTGAAGAATGCCTTCAGGTCGTCCACCCGGTCCAGGCGCTCCCAGGTGAAGTCGGGCTCATCCCGGCCGAAGTGCCCGTGGGCGGCGGTCTTGGCGTAGATGGGGCGCTTCAGATCCAGGGCATCGATGATGGCGCGCGGACGGAGGTCGAAGATTTCCGCGATTGCTGCGCTGATCCGGGCCGGATCCACCGTCTCGGTGCCGAACGTCTCCACGTAGGTTCCCACCGGCCGGGCCTGGCCGATGGCGTACGCGATCTGGATCTCCGCGCGCTTGGCCAGTCCAGCGGCCACCACGTTCTTGGCAACCCAGCGCATGGCGTACGCGGCGGAGCGGTCCACCTTGGACGGGTCCTTCCCCGAGAAGGCGCCGCCGCCGTGGCGGGCCATACCGCCGTAGGTGTCCACAATGATCTTGCGGCCGGTGAGGCCGGCGTCGCCCACCGGGCCGCCGATGACGAACTCGCCGGCAGGATTGAGGATATTTGCCGTCCGTGAGATGTCCAGGTTGGCGCCCGCGAGGACGGGTTCAATGACGACGGCGGCAAGGTCGGCGCGCAACTGCTCCAGGCTTGCCCCCTCCGCGTGCTGGCTCGAAATCACCACGGTTTCCACGGAAACGGGCACGTCTTTGTCGTAGCCGACCGTCACCTGGGTCTTGCCGTCGGGGCGAAGATACGGCAGCTGGCCGGTCTTGCGGACTTCGGTGAGCCGCTCGGACAGCCGGTGGGCCAGCCAGATGGGCGTGGGCATGTAGGAAGGGGTTTCATCGCTGGCGTAGCCGAACATCAGGCCCTGGTCGCCGGCACCCTGGAGGTCATAGTCGTCCTCCTGGCGGCCTTCGCGTGCCTCAAGGGAGTTGAACACGCCGCCGGCGATGTCGTTGGACTGCTGGCCGATGGAGACGGACACGCCGCAGCGGGCGCCGTCGAAGCCGTTGGCTGAGGAGTCGTAGCCGATGCCCAGGATGGTCTCCCGGACGATCTGCGGGATTTCGACGTACGCGTCGGTGGTGACTTCGCCTGCCACGTGCACCAGGCCCGTGGTGGCCATCGTTTCCACAGCCACGCGGGATTCGGGGTCCGCGGCCAGCAGCGCGTCCAGGATGGCGTCACTGATCTGGTCGCAGATCTTGTCCGGATGGCCTTCGGTGACCGATTCGGACGTGAAAAGCCGGAGCGCGGAGGGCGTGGCCCCATGGGTGTGGGGAAGGTGCAGCGGTAAAGTCACTCAACTACCTTACTGGTTGGTGGTGGCACTCCCGTCAGGGAGAAGTCGGTAGATGTCCCCGTGCTAAGCAAAGGTGGCCGGAAACACTTCAGGCGAGGGGCGAAACAGGTTCAAGTGGACGAAACACGGTTCAGTTCAAAGCTGATGCGGCGGACGATGGCTTCCGAAACCTCTGTCTTGGTTCCCGAAGCTTCCTGTGGTTCGGAGCCGGAGCGCGACAGGATGACCACCGAGTTGGAGTCGTGGCCAAAGACCTTGTCCGCTCCTACGTGGTTCACCACCAGCAGGTCGCAGCCTTTCCGCTGGAGCTTTGCTTCCGCATATGCCAGGACGTCGCCCTGGCTGTCCCCGGTTTCGGCGGCGAATCCGACGATGAGCTGCCCGGCCTCGCCGGCACCCGCGTTGCGCTGCTCCACGAGCTCCTGCAGGATGTCCGGGTTGCGGACCAGGGTGATGACGGGATCGGCGGTGTCGTCCCGTTTCTTGATCTTGGTGTCCGAGACTTCCGCCGGGCGGAAATCGGCCACGGCCGCGGACATGATGACGACGTCGGACACGGCGGCGGCTTCCAGTGCGGCTTCCCGAAGTTGCAGGGCGGTCTCCACGCGGACCACCTCCACGCCGGCGGGCGGCGGAACGTCCATGTGGGCTGCCAGCAGGCGCACGGTAGCCCCGGCGTTCCGCGCTGCGACCGCAAGGGCCACTCCCTGCTTGCCGGATGACCGGTTGCCAAGGAAGCGAACGGGGTCCAGCGGTTCGCGGGTGCCGCCGGCGCTGATGGTGACGGTGCGGCCGGCAAGGGGCAACTGGTAATCACTGCGTCCCTGGACCAGGGCCATGGCTGCGTCGAAGATCACCTGGGGTTCCGGAAGCCTGCCGGGACCTGAGTCTGCCCCGGTCAACCTGCCGGAGGCGGGTTCCAGGACGGCTGCGGCCCGGCCGCGGAGCGTCTCAACGTTGGCCCGGGTGGCCGGATGCTGCCACATTTCCGTGTGCATCGCGGGGGCGAACAGCACCGGGCCGTGGGCCATCAGCAGGGTGTTGGTGAGCAGGTCCCCGGCCTGGCCGGTGGCAGCCTTCGCCAGGAGGTCCGCTGTGGCAGGTGCCACCACCACGAGGTCCGCCTCATGGCCAAGGCGGACGTGGTTCACCAGGTGCACGTCATCAAAGACACTGTTGCTGACCGGGTTTCCGGACAGCGCCTCCCAGGTGGCGGTACCGATGAAGCGGGTGGACGCCTCCGTGGGAATCACCGTGACGTCATGGCCGGCTTCAGTAAAAAGCCGGAGGAGCGATACCACCTTGTAGGCGGCGATCCCTCCCCCGACTCCGAGGACTATGCGCACGTGACCTCCGTCAACAGCAAGTCAGTTCAGCGGCAGGATTACTCTGCGGCTTCGATCGGCGTGGAAACCAGCTTGCCTTCGTTGATTTCGCGCAGTGCGATCGACAGCGACTTTTCGTTCAGCTTGGTGTCGACCAGGGGTCCGACATACTCGAAGAGGCCCTCGTGCAGCTGGGCGTAGTAGGCGTTGATCTGACGAGCACGCTTGGCACCGAAGATCACCAGGCCGTACTTGGAGTCGGCTGCCTCAAGCAGCGAGTCGATCGGCGGGTTGATGATGCCTTCAAGGTTCGTGGACACGAATTCTCCAAATTCCTAGCGGGCTGACGGTTCCGGCAGGTGTGGATGCGGTGTCAGCCCCATGAGTGAAACTAGCTCGTCCGCTGCCCGGCGGACGTCGTCGTTGATGACGGTGTGGTCGAACTCCGGTTCAGCAGCAAGTTCCAGTTTAGCGGTTTCCAGGCGTCGCTGCTGTTCTTCCGGTGTTTCGGTGCCCCGGCCCACCAGCCGGCGGACCATCTCGTCCCAGGTGGGCGGGGCCAGGAAGACGAACTGGGCGTCCGGGACGGCTGCCTTGACCTGGCGCGCACCCTGCAGGTCGATCTCCAGCAGCACGGAGCGGCCCTCCGCGATGGCCTGGTTCACGGTGCTCTTCAGGGTGCCGTAGGTGTTTTGTCCATGGACGACGGCCCATTCCAGGAGTTCACCATCGGCGATAAGCCGCTCGAACTCATCCTTGGTCTTGAAGAAGTAGTGGACGCCGTCAACTTCCCCGGGCCGGGGCGCCCGGGTGGTGGCTGAAACGGAAAGCCATACTTCGGGGTAGTTGTCACGGATGTAGGTGGACACGGTGCCTTTGCCAACAGCCGTCGGACCTGCGAGGACTGTCAGTCCAGGTTTCTTGCTCACGTATTCCTTTTGCCGCAGTTGGGGGAAAGACAGGCGCCGCCTGCCTCAATGCTCGTCAATAAAATCTACCAGCGCCCGGCGCTGGTGGACGCCCAGGCCCCGGACCCTGCGGGACGCCGCGATGCCCAGCTGCTGCATGATGGCGGCGGCCCGCACCTTCCCGATGCCGGGAAGGGCCTCAAGCAGTTCCGAGACCTTCATCCTGGCCAGTGCGTCGTCTTCCAGGGCGGAGCTGATAATGTCCGCCGCGGACCTGTCGCCGTTCCGAAGGCTTTCCTTGGCGGCCGCACGGGTGGCCCTGGCTGCCGCTGCCTTGCCCAGGGCGTCGGCCCGTTCAGATGCGGATAAAGGTCGCAGGACCATCACGGACACCCCCGGATTCGGCGGATTTCATCCAAGGGCGGCCGCCCTTGGACCTGTCCTGAAACTACCCTTTGGTGCAGCCCGAATCAATGCATCCGGGCAATTGCAGCCTATTGTCCCCGCAGCCCGTCCAGCGTCCGCAGGGCCGCCTCCCGCAGGCCACCCAGGTGCGGGCCTGCCGAAAGGATGTCGCGGCTGGAGGTTCCCAGGACCAGCGGGTAGGCGTCGCCGAAGGTGGAGCGGAGGTCGGCCGGCGTTGCCCCCTGCGCCCCCAGGCCGGGGGCGAGGATGGGCCCGCGGACGGCAGCGAGGTCGAGTTCAAGGTCTTTCTGGGCACTGCCAACGGTGGCGCCAACCACCAGGCCCACGGAACCCAGGCTGCCCCCGTACCGGGCATTTTCGGCCGCTGCGGCGGCCGTGATCCTGCGGGCCACCGAGTCCTTACCGCCAACATGCTGGACGGAAGCGCCTTCAGGGTTGGACGTCAGCGCCAGCACGAAGACACCGCGCCCGGTTTCGGCCGCGAGGTCCAGCGCGGGGCGCAGCGACTCGAAGCCGAGGTAGGGGCTCAGCGTGACGGAGTCCGCCGCCAGCGGGGACCCGTCCCGGAGCCAGGCGTCGGCATAGGCGGCCATGGTGGACCCGATGTCGCCGCGCTTGGCGTCGGCGATGCTCAGGACGGACTCGTCCCGGGCGGTGGCCAGGACTTCCTCCAGGACCGCCATACCGGCCGATCCGTGCCGTTCGTAGAGCGCCACCTGGGGCTTTACCGCGGCAGCGAGCGAAGCCACCGCCTCCAGGACGGTGAGGGAAAAACGCCTCAGCCCGGCGGCGTCGTCGTCCAGTCCCCAGCTCTTCAGCAGTGCCGGATGCGGGTCGATGCCCACGCAGAGCGGGCCGCGGGCGGCCATGGCCGCGCCGAGCCGGGAGCCGAAGGACTCCCGGCCGGCGGCGGATACCGGCCTGCTGCCTGGTACCTG
Organism: Arthrobacter sp. StoSoilB19; assembly: GCF_019977275.1. Classification (NCBI taxonomy): domain Bacteria; kingdom Bacillati; phylum Actinomycetota; class Actinomycetes; order Micrococcales; family Micrococcaceae; genus Arthrobacter; species Arthrobacter sp. StoSoilB19. The sequence continues at coordinate 2,304,318 of NZ_AP024650.1, forward strand.
CTCAGGCATGCTGCAGCGCAGCCTTCTGTGATTCCGCAAGCGCGGCGGCGTGCTCCTGCAGGCTGGTGACGGACCACTCGTAGGTGCGCAGGGCTTCGATGGCCTGGACGGCGGCGTTGAACTCGGCCACCGTGGTGATGCACGGAATGCCGATGGACGTCGCCGCTGCGCGCAGTTCGTAGCCGTCGCTGCGGGCTTCGCCGCCGGAGGGGGTGTTGAAGACCATGTCGATCTCGCCGGCCACAATGAGGTCCGCGATGGTGCCTTCACCCTCGGCGCTGCTGCCCTCGGCGACCTTGCGGACCGGGGTGGCCTGGATGCCGTTGCGGCGCAGCACGTCGGCGGTGCCGCCGGTAGAGACGATCTCGAAGCCGAGGTCCGAGAGCCGCTTGACGCCCATGATCACCGAGCGCTTGTCCCGGTTGGCTACGGAGACAAACACCTTGCCCTCGGTGGGCAGCGCGTTGTTGGCGGCCGCCTGGCTCTTGGCGAAGGCGGTGTCGAAGTGCTTGTCGATTCCCATGACCTCGCCTGTGGAACGCATCTCGGGACCGAGCAGGGAGTCCACCACCTTGCCTTCAAGGGTCCGGAACCGGCTGAACGGCAGGACGGCTTCCTTGACGGCGACGGGGGCGTCCAGTGGCAGGGTGGAGCCGTCACCGGTTTCGGGCAGCATCTTGTAGGCGCTGCGGAGCTGGTTGATGGTCACGCCGGTGCCGATGAGGGCAGCGGCCTTGGCCATCTGGACGCCGGTGGCCTTGGACACGAACGGCACGGTCCGGGACGCGCGGGGGTTGGCTTCCAGGACGTACAGGACGTCCGAGGCCAGCGCGAACTGGATGTTGATCAGGCCGCGGACGCCCACGCCTTCAGCGATGGCGCGGGTGGCGGTGCGGACGCGTTCGACGACGTTGCTCCCCAGGGTGATCGGCGGCAGGACGCAGGCGGAGTCGCCGGAGTGGATGCCGGCTTCCTCGATGTGTTCCATGATGCCGCCCAGGTACATGTCGGTGCCGTCGTAGAGGGCGTCGACGTCGATTTCGACGGCGTCCTCAAGGAACCGGTCAATCAGCACGGGGTGGTCCGGGGTGATTTCGGTGGCGTTGGCGATGTAGCGGGAGAGGTTGGGCTCGTCATAGACGATTTCCATGCCGCGGCCGCCCAGCACGTAGGACGGACGGACCAGGACTGGGTAGCCGATCTCGTCCGCGATCTTCTTGGCGTCCTCGAAGGAGACGGCGGTGCCGTTCTTGGGCGATACCAGGCCGGCCTTGTCCAGCACCCGGGAGAAGGCGCCGCGGTGCTCGGCGAGGTCGATGGCCTCCGGGGACGTTCCCAGGATGGGGACGCCGGCGTCGGCCAGCTGCTGGGCCAGCTTCAGCGGGGTCTGGCCCCCGAGCTGGACGAACACGCCCATGACGCCGCCGGTGCGTTCCTCGGCCGCGATGACCTCCAGCACGTCCTCGAGCGTCAGCGGCTCGAAGTACAGGCGGGTGGAGACGTCGTAGTCGGTGGAGACGGTTTCCGGGTTGCAGTTGACCATGACGGTCTCGTAGCCGGCCTTGCGCAGCGCCATGGAGGCGTGGACGCAGGAGTAGTCGAACTCGATGCCCTGGCCGATGCGGTTGGGCCCTGAGCCGAGGATCAGGATGGACGGCTTGGAGTGCAGCGCAACCTCGTCCTCCTCGTCATATGCCGAGTAGTGGTACGGCGTGTAGGCGGCGAATTCGGCGGCGCAGGTGTCCACGGTCTTGTAGACGGGACGGATGCCCAGCGCCTGGCGTACGCCGCGGACCACGGCCTCGGGGTTGTGCGTCAGGGCGCCGATCTGTTCGTCGGAGAAACCGTGGCGCTTGGCGCGCTTGAGCATGTCGGCGGTCAGGGCGCCGGCCTGGCGGATTTCGCGGGAGATTTCGTTGAGCAGCTCCAGCTGGTCAAGGAACCAGGGGTCGATCTTGGTGGCTTCGAAGAGCTGTTCCACGGTGGCGCCGCCCAGGAGGGCGCGCTGGACCTGGTGCAGGCGTTCGGTGGTGGGGCGCTTGGCCTTTTCGATGAGCTCCGGCACTTCCCATTCGGGGACGGAGCTGAAGTCCAGCTGCGAGCCCTTCTGTTCCAGGGAGCGCAGGGCCTTCTGCAGGGCTTCGGTGAAGTTCCGGCCCATGGCCATGGCCTCGCCCACCGACTTCATGGTGGTGGTGAGGGTGTTGTCCGCTGCCGGGAACTTTTCGAAGGCGAACCGCGGGACCTTGACCACCACGTAGTCCAGGGTGGGTTCGAAGGACGCGGGGGTCTTCTGCGTGATGTCGTTGGGGATCTCGTCCAGGGTGTAGCCGAGCGAGAGCTTGGTGGCGATCTTGGCAATGGCGAAGCCGGTGGCCTTGGATGCCAGTGCCGAGGAGCGGGAAACGCGGGGGTTCATCTCGATGACCACCACGCGGCCGGTCTTGGGATCGATGGCAAACTGGATGTTGCAGCCGCCCGTGTCCACGCCCACCTCGCGGATGACGGCGATGGCGACGTCGCGCAGCTTCTGGTATTCGCGGTCGGTGAGGGTCAGCGCCGGTGCCACGGTGATGGAGTCGCCGGTGTGCACGCCCACGGGGTCGAAGTTCTCGATGGAGCAGACGACAACCACGTTGTCGTTCTTGTCCCGCATCATTTCGAGCTCGTATTCCTTCCAGCCCAGGATGCTCTCTTCGAGCAGCACCTCGCTGGTGGGGCTGTACTGCAGGCCCTGTCCGACGATGCGGCGCAGGTCCTGTTCGTTGTAGGCCAGGCCGGAACCCAGCCCGCCCATGGTGAAGGACGGGCGCACCACCATGGGGTAGCCCAGGTCTTCGGCCGCCGTGAGGGCCTCATCCATGCTGTGGATGATGTGGCTGCGGGCGGATTCCGCGCCACAGCGTTCCACCACGCCCTTGAACTTTTCACGGTCCTCGCCCAGCTCGATCGCGGCGATGTTGGCGCCGATCAGCTCGACGTTGTACTTCTCCAGTACGCCGTTCTTGTCCAGGGCGATGGCAGTGTTCAGCGCGGTCTGCCCGCCCAGGGTGGGCAGGACGGCGTCCGGACGTTCCTTGGCGATGATCTTCTCCACCACCTCGGGGGTGATGGGCTCAACGTAGGTGGCGTCGGCGAACTCGGGGTCGGTCATGATGGTGGCCGGGTTGGAGTTCACGAGGATGACGCGCAGGCCTTCCTCCTTGAGGACACGCAGTGCCTGCGTGCCGGAGTAGTCGAATTCGGCGGCCTGGCCGATGACGATCGGGCCGGAACCAATGACGAGGACGCTCTTGAGATCTGTACGTTTCGGCATTACTTCTTGTCCTCAGTCTTGTTGTCGTTTTTGTGGTCAGCGCCTGCGGGGTGGGCCGCGTCCACGGGGTCCTTGGACGCGTTGGCGTTCCGGCCGTCCCGTGTGCCTTCCATGAGCTCGATGAAGCGGTCGAACAGGTAGGCGGCATCGTGCGGTCCTGCCGCGGCTTCCGGGTGGTACTGCACGGAGAACGCCGGGATGTCCAGGCAGGCGAGGCCTTCCACGACGTCGTCGTTCAGGCTGATGTGGCTCACTTCCACCCGCCCGTAGCGTGCCTCCGGGGCCTGCGTGGCGCCGTCGAGGGGGGCGTCCACGGCAAAGCCGTGGTTCTGGGAGGTGATCTCCACCTTGCCGGTGCGCCGGTCCATCACGGGCTGGTTGATGCCGCGGTGGCCGTAGCGGAGCTTGTAGGTGCCAAAGCCCAGGGCGCGGCCCAGGATCTGGTTGCCGAAGCAGATGCCGAAGTAGGGCAGCTTTTCGTCCAGGACCGAGCGGAGCAGCTTGACCTGGGCGTCGGCGGTGGCGGGGTCGCCGGGGCCGTTGGACATGAAGAAGCCGTCCGGGTTGACGGCCTTGACGTCCTCAAGGGTGGCGGTGGCGGGAAGCACGTGGACTCGGACGCCGCGCTCGGCGAACCGGACCGGGGTCATGGCCTTGATGCCCAGGTCGATTGCAGCGATGGTGAGGCGGGGTTCGCCGTCCCAGCCGTGGTCCTTTGGCTCCACGACGTAGGCTTCGTCCACGCTGACTTCCTCGGCCAGGCGCGAGCCCTCCATGGGGGCGCTGGCCAGGACGGCGTCGAGCAGTTCCTTGTCCGTGGCCTGGGCTGCCTCGCCGGAGAAGATGCCGGCGCGCATGGTCTTGTGCTCACGCAGGTGCCGGGTGATGGCGCGGGTGTCCACGCCCTGGATGCCCACGATGCCCTGGGACACCAGCTCTTCGTCCAGCGACCGTTCGGAGCGCCAGTTGGAGGGCCGGCGCGCGGCGTCGCGCACAATGTAGCCGGCCACCCAGATGCGCCGGGACTCGGCGTCGTCGTCATTCACGCCGGTGTTGCCGATGTGCGGGGCCGTCTGGACCACCAGCTGGCGGGCGTAGGAGGGATCGGTGATGGTTTCCTGGTATCCGGTCATCCCGGTGGCGAAGACGGCTTCGCCCAGGGCGGTGCCGGTGGCGCCGTAGCTGGTGCCGCGGAAGATGCGCCCGTCTTCGAGTACCAGCGCAGCTGGCGTTGCCGGAGCGGAGGTGGTTGCTGTCAATGTATTCGCTTTCACTGTCTTACTTTCCACTGGTGGCACCAGCCGCTGGGGCTGACGAAATCAAATCCTGAAGGGCCTGGTAGAGAACGTCCTTGTCCGCGGCGCGGCGGGTCCGGAAGCCGGTGTCCAGGTGGTGGGCACCGTGCGTCCATGCCAGCACCAGCAGGCCGTCCTTCTCCACGAACTTCCCCGCCATGCCGCTGTCCTGCCGGACATCGGAGAGGGAGGCTGCGGGGATGTACAGCGCAGGCGCACCCGACCGCTCATAGAGCACGCCGTGCGGGTACACCGCGAGGGTGGCATTGGTGCGGATCCCCAGCCCATGCACGGCAATGCGGTCCAGCCAGTCGCCGGCCGTGGTGGTGGCCACGTACTGCCCTTCGGCAGTTGCGGTGGGCTCACCGGGCACAGCGGGCACCTGGGGCAGTTGTTCGACGTCGGACTGGCGCTTGAGGCGGTTGCGCCAGCCGACGGCGAGGAGGACGAACACGACGGCGACCACCGCCAGCATGGCAAGTCCGGGAAGGATTTTGTCCATCAGGCAGCGCCTGCCGGGGTTGCGGCGGAGTCCGGGTGCGGGGTGTTGAGTTTGCCGTCAAGGACGGTGGGGTGCCCCCTGAAGAAGGTGGCCACCACCTTGCCGGGGAGTTCCCTGCCCTTGAACGGCGAGTTGCGGCCCATGGTGGCCATCTGGAAGGGGTCCACCGTCCAGCGCGCCGCCGGATCCACCAGGATGAGGTTGGCGGGTTCCCCGGCTTCGATGGGCCGGCCCTGGTCGCTCAGCCGGCCAATCGTCGCGGCCGCCGTGGACGTGACCCGGGCGAAGTCCGCCCAGGTCATCAGGCCGGTTTCAATCATGGCGTGCTGGACCACGGACAGGGCGGTTTCCAGCCCGGTCATGCCCATGGCTGCCTGCGCCCATTCGCATTCCTTGTGCTCACTGGGGTGCGGCGCGTGGTCGGTACCCACAACGTCGATCGTCCCGTCTGCCAGCCCGGCGCGCAATGCCTGGACGTCGGCGTCGGTGCGCAGCGGCGGGTTGACCTTGAACACGGGGTCGTAGCTGCGCACCAGGTCATCGGTCAGCAGCAGGTGGTGCGGGGTGACCTCGGCCGTGACGTCGATGCCGCGTTCCTTGGCCCAGCGGATGATTTCCACCGAGCCGGCCGTGGACACGTGGCACACATGCAGGCGGGAGCCGACGTGCTGGGCCAGCAGGACGTCGCGGGCAATGATGCTTTCTTCCGCCACCGCGGGCCAACCGGTGAGGCCCAGGACCGCGGAGACGTCGCCCTCGTTCATCTGTGCCCCGGCTGTAAGTCGGGGTTCCTGTGCGTGCTGAGCCACGACGCCGTCGAACGCCTTGACGTATTCCAGGGCGCGGCGCATCAGCACGGGGTCGTGGACGCAGATGCCGTCATCGGAGAACATCCGCACCCGGGCGCGGGAATCGGCCATGGCGCCCAGCTCGGCCAGTTGCTCCCCTGCCAGTCCAACGGTGACGGCACCAACGGGGCGCACGTCCACCCAGCCGGCCGCGCGGCCCAGAGTGTAGACCTGCTCCACCACGCCTGCGGTGTCCGCGACGGGGGTGCTGTTGGCCATGGCGTGCACAGCTGTGTAGCCGCCCAGGGCCGCAGCCCGTGTTCCGGTCTCCACGGTCTCGGCGTCCTCGCGGCCGGGTTCGCGGAGGTGCGTGTGCACATCGACCATGCCCGGCAGGGCCACCAGGCCTGCAGCGTCGATGACAGTGGCCCCGTCAGCGTCAAGGCCGGTGCCAATCTCGGCGATGATGCCGTCACGGACCAGCAGGTCCGCGGGGTCGCCGCCCAGGATGGCGGCGCCTTGGATGAGGTAGGTTCCGGTGTTGCCTGCCATCAGTTGCTCTCCTTGGGGGACGGGGCCGCGGCGGCATAGGCCGGTGCCCGGTGGGCGGCTGGTTCCCGGGTATCCCCGGAGAGCAGCAGGTACAGTGCGGCCATCCGCACGGACACGCCGTTGCGGACCTGAGCCAGGACGGTGGAACGGGGTGAGTCCGCTGCGGCGGCGCTGATTTCCAGGCCCCTGTTCATTGGCCCCGGGTGCATGATGATGGTGTCCGTCATGCCCAGGTCGTCAAGGGCGCGGAGGCGGTTGTCGTCGAAACCCCACCGGCGCGAGTATTCGCGGGTGCTGGGGAAGAACGAGGCGTTCATGCGTTCGCCCTGGACGCGGAGCATCATCATGGCGTCGACACCGTTGGCCAGGGTCTGGTCCAGATCGTAGCTGACGCTGCAGGGCCATTTGTCGACGCCGACCGGCAGGAGGGTGGGCGGCGCCACCAGCGTGACTTCGGCCCCGAGTGTCCGGAGCAGCCAGACGTTGGACCGGGCCACACGGGAATGCAGGACGTCGCCGGCGATGGCGACCCGCATGCCCTTCAGGTCAGTCCCATCGGAACGCGTGCCGGCCAGGCGGGCCCAGTGCCGGCGCATGGTGAAGGCGTCAAGCAGGGCCTGGGTGGGGTGTTCGTGGGTGCCGTCGCCGGCGTTGATGACTGCGGCGTCGATCCAGTCGGTGGCGGCCAGCCGGTGCGGCGCGCCGGAGGCCCAGTGCCGGATGACGACGGCGTCGGCGCCCATGGCGGACAGGGTCTGGGCGGTGTCCTTGAGGGATTCGCCCTTGGACACCGATGATCCCTTGGCGGCAAAGTTGATGACGTCAGCGGACAACCGCTTGGCAGCGGCTTCGAAGGAGATGCGGGTCCGCGTGGAGTCCTCGAAGAAGAGGTTGACCACGGTGCGTCCGCGCAGCGCGGGAAGCTTCTTGACTTCCCGCTCCCCCACGGCAGACATTTCCTCCGCGGTGTCAAGGATGCGGATGGCGTTCGAAAGGCTGAGGTCCTCGGTGGACAGGAGGTGTTTCATGCGCCGCCTTCGATCACGACTTCGTTGACCGGGGTTCCGGCGTCGGACGTGTCTGTTTCTTCGAGCCGGACCCGGACCTTCTCGGCGGAGGACGTGGGCAGGTTCTTGCCAACGTGGTCAGCCCGGATGGGAAGTTCGCGGTGGCCCCTGTCGATCAGGACCGCAAGCCGGACGATGCGGGGGCGGCCGAGATCTACCAGCGCATCCAGGGCGGCGCGGATGGTCCGGCCGGAGTACAGGACGTCGTCGATGAGCACCACTACTTTGTTGTCGATGCCTGTCCGGGGCAGCCTGGTGGGGTACGGCGGCCGTGTCCCCTGGTGGGAGAGGTCGTCGCGGAACATGGTGACGTCGAGCTGGCCCACAATGGCGGCGGCGTCAACGGTGGCGTCCGCGGCGGCGATTTTTTCCGCCAGCCGGACAGCCAGTGGGTAGCCGCGGCGGGGAATGCCCAACAGGACCAGGTCCTGGGATCCCTTGTTGGCTTCGAGGATCTCATGGGCGATACGAGTAAGTGCCCGGTCAATGTCCGCCTGGCTGAGGACAACCCTGGCTGGAACCGGTGCGCTGGTGACGGAAGTCAACGCTCGTCTCCCCTTTCCCCGCCTCACAGGACGGAATTAAAAAAGGAATGTTTGCTGTTCAAAATTACCACACGGTCCCTGCCCGGCCGGTCCCCGGGTGACGCGGTACTGGTCACACCCGAACGGCGCGGGAGGCCCGCTCCTTTGTGGTGTGGTGGCCCCCGCTTAGGCTTTCGGATATGCCGATGTATCCGCAGCAGCCTTCCTCCGGCCTCCCCGACGACCCCTACCGCAGGCCCACCGGCCCCCTGCCCCGGCAGGCCAATCCCAGCTGGATGGGACAGGTGCAGCCCGAATACTACCGCGCCGCCCCCGGACACCAGGGCCACCCGCTGGCTGCAGTGGTGCCGCCGCAGGCGCAGGAAGCCGCGCTGCGGGCATCGCGGACCCGCAGCGGGCTGGCGGGCCTGACGGTTGCGGGCGGCGTGCTTGCTTTCCTGAGCCTTTTCCTGGTGGTGCCGTTCCTGCTGTCCAACACCGGCGCCGCCGGTTTCCTGATTGGTTTCCTGGCATCGCTGGTCCCGCTGTCGGTGGTCCTGGCTGCGGTCCACATCATCGACAGGTGGGAACCGGAACCCAAGCGGCTGTTGTTCTTTGCCTTCACGTGGGGTGCGGCGGTGTCCGTTGCCGTGACCCTGCTCATCCAGCCGTTCTTCGTGATCGCCTTCCAGTTCACCGACGAACCAGACCTGCAGACCTACATGGCCACCGTCCAGGCCCCCATCGTCGAGGAGTTCGCTAAGTCCCTTGGCCTGCTCATCCTCCTCCTCGCGGCGCGCCGGCAATTCGACGGTCCCGTGGACGGGGTGGTGATTGCCTTCACCATCGCCGGCGGCTTCGCCTTCACCGAAAACATCCTCTACTTCGGCAGGGCCATCGCGGAATCGGCATCCCCGGCCAGCGACTTCGCCCAGGTGTTCTTCCTCCGCGGTGTCATGTCCCCCTTCGCCCATGCGATTTTCACCGGCACCACAGGCCTGGTCATGGGCTTCGCTGCCAGGCGCTGGCACACGGGCGCCTCGATCGGCGCCTTCTTCGTGGGACTGCTGCCGGCCATGTTCCTGCACAACAGGTGGAACAGCATGGGCGGCGGCTTCCTGCTGGACTACATCATGGTCCAGGTACCGATCTTCGTGCTGGCAGTGGGCGGCATCATCTTCCTGCGGGTGGCCGAAAACCGCCTCACCCGGCAGCGGCTGATGGAGTATTCCGCTGCGGGATGGTTCACGCCCGCGGAAGTCCAGCTGCTGGCCACCCGCGGCGGCAGGCGCATGGTCCTGGCATGGGCTGCGGGTTCGGGCAGGAAGCGGCAGATGAAGCAGTTCGTGAAGGCGGCCACCCAGCTTGCCAACACCCGCCAGCGGATCCTGAGCGGACGCGATGTTCCGCTGCACCAGGCCGAGGAAAGGCAGCAGCTCCAGCGGATCGTGTCCCTGAGGGCGGCAGTGGCCGGATGATGTGAACCGCTTGCACGCAACAGGGCCCCGCCGGATTGAACTGCTCCCCGAAAGTTGGACTGAGAAATCAGTTCTGACTTTCGGGGAGCAGTTTTATGCATGGAAGAAGTTCGTTGTCCGAGGAACAGCGCGAGGCCGCGGTGGCGCTGTTTGAGATCGGGTGGGGCTCCAGAGCTGTAGCAACCAGGCTCGGGGTGGGTCGGAAGCCGATCCTCCGGTTGCACGACAGATGGCGCGTTCGTGGAGATACTGCTCTTGTGACCAAACCAGGCAACCGCGTGTATTCATTCGAGCTCAAGCTCAACGCCGTGCAGCGATATATCTCCGGCGAGACCAGGGTCGCACTGGCCAAAGAGCTCGAACTATCCTCGCCACACCTGATAGCCGTGTGGGCGATGCGGTACCGGGCTCAGGGCGAGGAAGGCCTCCGTCCGAAACCTAAAGGCCGCCCAAGGAAGAACCCAGATACCCCGCGGCAGGAACCGGAGCTGCAGCGGCTGCGACGTGAGAACGAACGCCTTCGTGCAGAGGTTGCTTTCCTGGGAAAAGTAAACGCCTTGAGGGACAGGGAACAGCGCTAAAGGTTCGCGCTGTCATCGCTCTCAAGGCTGAGCACCGATTAGAGGTTCTGCTGGACGTGGCCGGGTTAGCCCGGTCCACGTTCTTCTACCACCAAGCCAAACTCAATGGCCCCGATCCACGGGCGTCCCTGAAGGCCGCTGTCACTGACATTTTTACGAAGAACCACGGCCGGTACGGGCATCGCCGGATCCATATTGAACTGTTGAAGCAAGGATGGACGGTCGCCAAGAAGACGGTTCTAAAGCTGATGCGTTCCCTCCGGCTGGTCTGCAAGGTCCGAAGCAGGAAGCGGTACAACTCCTACCAGGGCGAGCATGGCATCGTGGCCCCGAACCTGCTGAAACGCCAGTTCGACGCGGACGCCCCAGACCAGAAGTGGGTTACCGATGTGACCGAGTTCAGCGTCGGCGACAGGAAACTCTACCTCTCACCGATCATGGACCTGTTCGACCGGCAGATCATCTCCTACGCCATTGGGACCTCGCCCAACCTGGAACTGACCAACTCCTCATTGCGCGGCGCCTTGGCCACGCTGGAGAACGGGGAGAAACCCTTCGTCCACTCAGACCAAGGGTTCCAGTATCAGCACAACTCCTGGCGCACACTCCTGGAGAACGCCGGCGCCGTCCAATCAATGTCACGCAAAGCCAACTGCTACGACAACGCCGTCATGGAGAACTTCTTCGGACACCTGAAGGAAGAGCTCTTCCACCGCGTCCGGTTCCTCAACACCGACGCACTCGCATCAGCGCTGCACGCATACATCAGCTGGTACAACACCGAAAGAATTTCCACCAAGCTCAAGGGCTTGAGCCCGGCACAGTACCGTGCTCAGATGCTTGCGGCTTAGGTCCCAATTAGAAGCACAGCTGGACTAGGGTCCCCCCATTAGACCGCAGCCGAACGCGCCCTTGCCTGTCTGCACGACGATAAACACTCTGGCTTCGGCAGAAGGCTCCTGAGCAAATATCTCGCCCCCTCCGGCTGTCCTGCCTTGAGAGGTTAGGGCGGATACATCGTGTTCGGCGGGCTGTGGGTTGGGACCACAGTTATATTCGCGGTCGGCAAAGTGCACTTTGGACGGAACTTCCTTGGGCGACAGGACCCAGTCCGATGTCTGTTGATGGACGTTCCATAGCCGGACGCCGGCAAAAATGCCCGCCAGCACCAACACGGAAACCATCAAAGACAAAGCGATTCGCGTCCCCCGGCTCATGGACCAAACGATCCACGAATACGGCATGAAGGTCAATGAACGGGCTAAACCCAGGTGCAGCTCTCGTACCCCTTCGCTTGGCAGGTAGTACAAACACGCAGAAGTCCCCGCCCCAAATGAACTGCTCCCCGGAAGTTGGACTGAGAAATTCAGTTCCGACTTCCGGGGAGCAGTTTTATGCATGCACGTAGTTCGTTGTCTGAGGTTCAACGTGAGGCCGCTGTAGCGTGGTTTGAGAAGGGCATCGCGGATAGTGCGGCGGCGACGTTGCTAGGGGTGTCCCGCCCGCCGATAAGGGTTCTCTATCGGCGGTGGAAGATCCATGGTCGAGGAGCGCTGGTGGCCAAGCCGACGAAACAGGTGTACTCGTTCGAATTCAAGCTCGCGCTGGTTGAACGGTTTATCGCCGGTGAGACTGCCCCGGATCTCGCGGCGGAGGTGGGTTTGTCCTCGCCCACGCTACTGAAGACGTGGGCCCGGGCGTATCGCCGCGAGGGCCCGGACGCATTACGTCCCAAGTCCAAGGGCAGGCCTAAGGCACCTGATGCCCCGCAGCCGGCCGAGGTATCGGAACTGGAGCGGTTACGGCGGGAGAACGAACGGTTGCGGGCGGAAGTGGCTTACCTGGGAAAATTGCGGGCCTTGAGGGCGCAGGAACGACGGTGAAGGTCCAAGCCCTCATCGCTCTCAAGGCTGACTTCCCGCTTCCGGTCCTGCTGCAGGCAGCATCTCTTGCCAGATCGACGTTCTTCTATCATCAGGCACGCATCCAAGGCCCTGATCCGCAGGAGTTCATCAAGGCCGCTGTCAGGGAAATTTTCGAGAAGAACCATGGCCGGTACGGGCACCGGCGGGTCCACACCGAGATGGTCAAGCAAGGGTGGACGGTCGCGAAAAAGACCGTTCTGAAGCTCATGCGGTCCCTGAATCTGGTGTGCAAGGTCCGGCGGAAGAAGCGTTATAACTCCTACCAGGGCGGGCAGGGCCGGGTTGCTCCGAACGTGTTGAACCGGGAGTTCGAGGCTGATGCCCCGAACCGGAAGTGGGTAACGGATGTGACGGAGTTCAGCGTCGGCGACCGTAAGCTCTACCTTTCGCCGGTTATGGATCTTTTCGACCGGCAGATCATCTCCTACTCGATCAGCCCGTCTCCGAATCTGGAGCTCACCAATAATTCGCTGCGCCAGGCCCTTGCCTGCCTTGAGGATAACCAGCAGCCACTCGTGCATTCGGACCAGGGCTTCCAGTACCAGCACGTCTCGTGGCGAAAACTCTTACAGGAAGCCGGCGCGAGCCAGTCGATGTCACGCAAGGGCAACTGCTACGACAACGCCGTGATGGAAAACTTCTTCGGCCACCTTAAGGAAGAGCTCTTCCACCACGTGCGATACCTCAGCACCGACGCCTTGGCAGGGGCACTGCACGAATACATCCGCTGGTACAACACCGAAAGAATCTCGACAAAGCTCAAGGGCCTGAGCCCGGTGCAATACCGGACCCAGACCCTCGCGGCTTAGGCTCTTATTTAGTCAGTCCAACTTCCGGGGAGCAGTTCAAAATGGGACGGGGACTTCTGCGAAGAGCCGATCGCTGGCCGCTAAGGTGGATACATCGCATTTGCGAGTCCAACTTTCGGGGACCAGTTCAGATGGCGGGGCCCTGTTGCGTGGTGGAAAGGCTACGCGAGCAGCGAAGGCTTCAGCTGCTGCAGCCGGCCCAGCAGGCCGTTGATGAACTGCGGCGACTCGTCCGTGGACAACGTCTTGGCCAGCGCGACGGCCTCACTGACCGCCACGCCGTCGGGGACGTCGTCGTTGTAGAGCAGCTCCCAGGTGCCGATGCGCAGGATGATGCGGTCTACGGACGGCATCCGCTCCAGGCTCCAGCCCTGCGAGTACGTCTCCAGGAACTCGTCAATGGCTGCCTGCTGGGAAAGCACGCCTTCGACGATTTCCAGGGTGTAGGGGTTGACCACCTGGTCGGTCTTTTCCCGGCGCGCACGAAGCACGTCGAACGCCGAAACGGAGCGCTGCTCCGCCTCGAAAAGAACATCCAGTGCCCTGTTGCGGGCTTTACCGCGGGCGCTCACTACTCAGTGACCCGGCCCAGGTAGCTGCCGTCGCGGGTGTCCACCTTGACCTTGGTGTTGTTCTCGATGAACAGCGGAACCTGGATCTCGTAGCCGGTCTCCAGCGTGGCGGGCTTGGTACCCGCGGAAGAGCGGTCACCCTGCAGGCCCGGCTCGGTGTAGGTGATTTCGAGGACGACGCTCGGCGGCAGTTCAATGTAGAGGGGGTTGCCGTCGTGGATGGCAATGTTGACCATCTGGTTCTCGAGCATGAAGTTGGTGGCGTCGCCCACCGTGGCACCGGAGACGGTGATCTGGTCGTAGTCGGAGGTGTCCATGAAGACGAAGTCCGCACCGTCCTGGTACAGGTACTGGTAGTCGCGGCGGTCCACGGTGGCCGTCTCGATCTTGAGCCCGGCGTTGAAGGTCTTGTCAACAACCTTGCCGGACATCACGTTGCGCATCTTGGTCCGCACAAAGGCGCCGCCCTTGCCGGGCTTGACGTGCTGGAATTCGATGACGTTCCAGAGCTGGCCCTCAAGCTTCAGGACCGTTCCGTTCTTAATGTCGTTAGTGGTTGCCACTGGTTTCCTCTGGTTTCTTTGTCTGGCCGCGTGGTCAGATGCTGTATGCCGGGCGGGCACGCCACAACGGCCCGCCTGCACGTGTTTGTCAAAAATCGCGTGGATGCAAAAATTCCACAACCATTCTACCGGTAAATCGGAGCGGGCCTTTCCGCCGGCGCTGCCGGCCGGCTCAGCAGGCCAGGTCCAGGACGTCCCTGGCACGCTGGAGGGCCACCGTGGAGGAATAGATCTGGGCGGCATCCGCCGATTGCGCCACCCCCAGGTCAAGCGCCCTGGAGAAGGACTCCACCGCCGCGGAGGTTTGGCCGGCTGCGTACTGCGTGCGGCCCAGGTACAGCAGGGCCAGGGCCTCCCGCGGCGTGCCGTGCGCCTCAGCCAGGAGCTGCCGGAACAACCCAATGGCACGGTCCATGCGGTGGCTGACGCTGAGCACCTCGGCTTCGAACACACGGAGCAGGAATGATTCCGGGTCCTTGAAGCGTGCCTCGGCCAGCAGTTCGGCAGCTTCGGACGCGTGGCCCTCAACCAGCAGCACGAAGATGTGGTCAGCGGGGTCGGTGGAGGCGGCCAACGCCTCCCGCACCGCGTCCTCGTTGACGACCTGGGGCAGCAGCGTGTCCGGATTGATCCGGATACCCGGGAAGCCGGCCTCGGGCCAGTCGGAGGTTCCGCTCATGTTGCCCTGCATCAGGAGGCAATTTCCTGGTAGGCCGCAAACAGCAGCGAGGTGTCCGGGACGTCGAGGATCCCCGGTTTGGCGATGCCGTCAAGCACCACGAAGCGCAGCAGGTCGCCGCGGGATTTCTTATCGCGCCGCATCCCGTCCAGCAGGCCCTGCCAACGGTCCCGCCGGTAGGTGACCGGGAGCCCAAGGCCTTCCAGGATGCTCCGGTGCCGGTCGGCGTCGGTATCGCTGAGCCGGCCCACGCTGCGGGCAAGTTCCGCTGCGAACATCATGCCCACGGACACGGCGGCGCCGTGCCGCCAGGAATACCGTTCCACCAGTTCGATGGCGTGTCCCAGGGTGTGTCCGTAGTTCAGGATTTCCCGCAGCCCGGACTCTTTGAGGTCCTCGGAAACAACTTTCGCCTTGACGGCGATAGCCCGCTCGATGAGTTCCCGGAGCACGTCGGAGCGCGGGTCAACCACGGTGGCCGGGTCCTTTTCCACCAGGTCAAGAATGGCGGGATCGGCAATAAAGCCGCACTTGATCACCTCGGCCAGTCCGGAAATGATCTCGTTCTTCGGCAGCGTGTCCAGGGTGTCCAGGTCCGCCAGGACGGCGGCGGGCGGGTGGAAGGCGCCGACGAGGTTCTTCCCCTCCGCGGTATTGATGCCGGCCTTGCCGCCCACGGACGCGTCCACCATTCCCAGCAGGCTGGTGGGCATGTGGATGACTTTGACCCCCCGCAGCCAGGTGGCGGCGACGAAGCCTGCCAGGTCGGTCACTGCCCCGCCGCCGACGGCGACGATGGCGTCCGAGCGGGTGAAGTCGTTTTGGCCCAGGACCTGCCAGCAGAAAGCTGCCACCTGGATGTGCTTGCCTTCTTCGGCGTCCGGGATTTCGGCGGTGAGGGAGGTGAAACCGGCGGCTGCGAGTTCATCGCGGACGGTGTCGCCGGTGAGGCGCAGGGCGCGGGGGTGGATCACCAGGACCCGGCGGACGCGCTCCCCGAGCAGCGCGGGAAGGTCACCAAGCAGGCCGCGCCCGACGACGACGCCGTAGTTGTTGCCGGCACCCTCGCCGGTGACGTTGATGACTGTTGATTGGGTGTTCACTTTTCAACTTCCTGTTTGGCAGCTGCGTGGTTCCGCAGTGCTGCTTCCAGCCGGCCGCCGAGCTCGGGTATCGAGCCATGGCGGACGTCCAGGGTGATGTCGGCCAGCTTCTCGTAGACCGGCCTGCGGGTGGCGAACATTGCTGTCCAGCGGCCCATGGCGTCGCCGGCAAGGAGCGGCCGGCCGGAGTTCCGGGCAATCCGGTCGGCGACGGTGTCGGCGTCGCACTCCAGGTACACGACGGTGCAGTGGCTGATCAGCTGCTGCGTCCCCGAGTCGAGCACCGCTCCCCCGCCGAGCGAAATAACAGTGGGTGTCCCTTCGGCTTCCTCAACGGCGCGGGCGACGGTCCGCGCCTCAATTTCCCGGAAGGCGTGTTCACCGCGGCCCGCGAAGATCTCGGCGATGGATCCATGCCCGGCAACGATCACGGCGTCCGTGTCGACAAACCGGACGCCCAGCTGCTGCGCCAGCAGCTGGCCGATGGCCGATTTGCCCACGGCCATGGGGCCGATGAGCACAATCGGCCGGTCGCCGACAGATCCGGTACTGCTGCGGTGGAGCACTACTGGCCGATCGAGTCCAGGGATGCCGGGATGTTGTCCAGGTAACCCTTGATGTTGCGTGCGGTTTCCGCCACTGAGTCACCGCCGAACTTTTCGATGACGGCCTCGGCGAGGACCAGGGCCACCATGGCCTCGGCCACCACGCCGGCGGCCGGGACTGCACAAACGTCCGAGCGCTGGTGGTGGGCCTTGGCGGGTTCACCGGTGCTGACGTCGATAGTCCGCAGGGCACGCGGCACGGTGGCGATGGGCTTCATGGCTGCACGGACGCGGAGGACATCCCCGATGCTCATGCCGCCTTCGATGCCGCCGGCACGGTTGCTGGCGCGCACAATCCGGCCGCCGCCGTCGCGGACGATCTCGTCATGGGCGGCAGAACCGCGGCGGGCTGCGGTGAGGAAGCCGTCGCCCACCTCCACGCCTTTGATGGCCTGGATCCCCATGAGGGCCGCAGCAAGCCTGGCGTCCAGCCGGCGGTCCCAGTGCACGTAGCTGCCAAGTCCCGGCGGGAGGCCGTAGGCAAGGACCTCCACCACGCCGCCCAGTGTTTCGCCTTCCTTGTGCGCGGCGTCCACCTCGGCCACCATGGCGTTCGACGTGTCACGGTCGAAGCAGCGCAGGGGGTCGGTATCCAGGGCAATGACATCGCCCGGTACGGGCAACGGACGGCCTTCGGGCACCGTCACGCTGGCAATGGACACGGTGTGGCTGACGAGCTCAATGCCGAGGTGCTTGAGGAACTGCGCCGCTACGGTGCCCAGCGCCACCCGGGTGGCGGTCTCCCGCGCGCTGGCGCGTTCCAGCACCGGACGCGCTTCGTCGAAGCCGTACTTCTGCATGCCGGTGAAGTCCGCGTGCCCCGGACGGGGACGCGTCAGGGGCGCGTTGCGCGCCTGGTCGGCGAGGAGTTCGGGGGCCACCGGGTCGGCGGACATGATCTGCTCCCATTTGGGCCATTCGGTGTTTCCCACCTGGATGGCAACGGGGCCGCCCTGGGTGATGCCGTGCCGGACACCGCCGAGGATGGTGACCACGTCCTGCTCGAACTTCATCCGCGCACCGCGGCCGTAGCCAAGGCGGCGGCGGGCCAGGGAGTCTGCGATGTGCCCGCTGGTGATTTCCACACCGGCGGGGACGCCCTCAATAATTCCCATCAGAGCCGGACCATGGGATTCACCGGCAGTCAACCAACGCATAATTTCCATCCTGCCACGTAGGGCGGTCAGAACGCCCGCCGGGCAAGGCCGACTGCGTCACACATCACATCTATGACAGCTGCATTAACGTCTTCCCCGCGACGGGTGAAGAGCCGCACCTGCTCCACTGCCTGGTAAAGCAACATCTCCAGCCCCGGCACCACGCGGCCACCGCCGGCCTGCCATACCGAGGCAACCAGGCTGGGCCACGGATCGTAGGCAACATCCAGCAGCACGCCGGGCGTCGGAGCTTTCAAGGCGGCCACTTCGGCTGCGAGTCCGTCTGCCGCACGGGGCGGCAGGGTGGAAATCACGACGTCGGCTTCCGACGTGGGGCGCGCGGCTCCAGCCAGGGGGCGGACCTCCAGGGCAACTCCCAGGCTGTCCGCGGCTGCACGGACATCTGCTGTGCGTGAGGCATCGCGGACGAAGACCTGCACCGTTCGGGTGCCCAGTTCCTTCAGGGCAGCGATGGCCGATGCAGCGGTCCCGCCGCCACCAAGGATGACAGCCGTTGGTGCTGCGGGGGTGCCCGCATGGCACAGGGCGTTGACGATCCCGGCAACGTCCGTGTTGGAGCCCACCGTCCTGATGCCGCCGGCTGAGTCCTCGAAGGTAACGGTGTTCACCACGCCCAGGGTCTGCGCGACTCCCCGTACCTCGTCCACTTCCTGGAGCATCGCCGTCTTCAACGGCATCGTGACGGAGAGCCCGCGCCAGCCCGGCTGGTGCCGGATCTGGCGCATGAAGGACGGCAGCAACTCCTCTGTGACGTCGATGGCCGTGTAGCTGATGCCCGCACCCAGCTGCCCGTATGCCGAGAGATGCAGCGCCGGGGATTTCGAGTGGCTGATCGGGTGGCCCAGCACGGCAGCCCGCAAAGTCATGTGCAGCGGCCCGCGTTGGCCTGGCACCACGCGTTGTACTGCTCGACGTACGCGTTGTGTTCAGCCAGTGTCTTGGCGAACTTGGTTTCCTTGGTGTCCAAATTGATGGTCACCCAGTACAGGTAGTCATTGGCCTTGGGCCGGGCGGCCGCATCGATGGCGGTCTTGCCGGGAGAACCGATGGGTCCCGGCGGCAGCCCCGGATTGGCGTAGGTGTTGTAGGGGTTGGACTTGTCCTGGCGCTGCTCGTCCGTGAAGTTGAAGCTCCGGGTGCCAAGGCCGTACGTGACGGCGGAGTCAACCTGAAGAAAGCCACCGGTCTGGTCATTGGGCTTGAGCCGGTTGTAAATGGCGCCCGCCACGTCACCGTAGTCTGCCTGTCCGCCCTCGGCCTGGACAATGCTGGCCACGATAACGGCCTGGTACTGCTTGGCGGGGTCCGTGATGCCCTGCGACACGAGTTCATCGGTAGTGGACTTTACCAGCGCCTGCAGGATGTCCTTGGCCGGGGTTCCCAGCGGGAAACGGTACTCACCCGGTGCCAGGTAGCCTTCGAGGTTCTTGGCGTTGGCGGGCAGGCCAAACTGTGCGGGCTGGTTGCTGAGGGACTGCAGCTGCTGCACGGAAATCCCCGAGCCCTCCGAGATCGCCTGCAGCGATTCGCCAATCCTGAGGCCCGCGCTAAGGGCGAAGTAGATGACCTTCGTCTTGTCCTTGCCCGCCAGGATGTTGACCGCGTCCGCGTTCTTCATCTCGGTTTTGAAGGTGTAGTCGCCCGGCGACAATGTGCCGCCGGAGGCATGGAACGCCTGCATGAACGTGTCGGCGTTGGCCACGACGCGCTGGTTCTCCAGTTCCGTGGCGACAGATCGGGTTCCCTCGCCGCTTGCCACCGTGATCCGGACCTCACCCGATCCGGGACCCGGGAAGTCCGAAGGCTTGCCGTTGCCCAGGAGTGGCTTGAGGAACTGGGCTCCCACGGCCACAGCCGCCACAAAAACGGCAAGGGTCAGGAACAGGGCGAGCAGCCTGCGCCGGCGCCGGACCTTCTTCGAGGGGCGCGGCACTACCTGGGCTGCCGATGAGCCGGGCAGCAATCCATGGTCCGCGTCGTGGTGGTGGACATCGTGGTGCGGCGCGTCCACGTGGGCATCGTCGTGGTATCCGGCGGCGTGGTGGACATGGTCGTCGTCCACTTCCTGGTAGTCGTGCAGGTCCGGGTGGTGCAGGTCCGCTTCATGGTGCACATGGTCTTGGTGCCCGACGGCGTCGTGGTGCAGGGCGGCTTCATGGTGCACATCGTCATGAAGCGTGACAGCGTCATGGTGTCCGACGGCGCCATGGCCGCCGACGTTGCCATGGTGCGGGACGTCGTCGTGATGTCCAAGGGGCGCAGGGGCGTCCGGGGCGGCAGCGTCGCCGTCGAAAGGGTCCGTGTGGGTAGGACCTGCGGGCTCTTCGTCCTGGATGGACGGGGGTGCCTCCGGTGCCGCAGGAACATCACCTGCGCCGGGCAGCGGAGCAAACGTGGGCGCCGCTGCGGGCGACGGCGCCGCAGGCGGTGCGGCCGGGGGCGGCGGGACGTCGCCGGTTTCATAGGCCTGCTCGGGCACGGCGTCCTGGCCACCGGTATTGAGGCTCTTCTCCCGTGCCCGCAGTTCCTTGCGGGTCAACGGCCTCCCAGCCCCGGTATCCAGCCGGCCGAAGGTGTCGTCAATGTTGGCAGGGCTCACTGTTGCCTTCCATTATCTGAAGATTGGGCCGTGTCTGCGGGGATGGCGCGGACGGTTTCGTCCGTCCCACCGGCCCCCAGGTCCACGGACGGGGGTGGCGCTGTCACGCGTGAGCCGACATCCGCTCCCCTGGCTTTCTGCATGTCGATGGCGTGCTGAAGAATACCCGCCGCCGCGACCTGATCCACTACTTTACGGTGGTCCCTGCTGCTCATGCCAGCTTCGTGCAGGTTCCGGTGGGCCGTGACACTGCTGAGGCGCTCATCCACGAGGTTCACCGGAACGGCGAGACCGCGCCGTGAAAACTCCGCGGCGAGGAGGAGGGCATAGTCCGTGGCCATCCTGGCCGAGGCATGTTCTTCGCCCTTCATCGTCCTGGGCAGCCCGACGATAACCTGCACCGCGCCGAGTTCCTCCGCCAGTTTGGCGATGACGCGCACGTCCGAGTTTTTCCTGGCATTCCGGTCGAGGGTCTTGTACGGCGTGGCAAGGATGGAGTCGCGGTCGCAGACGGCCACGCCCACCCGGACGGTGCCGACGTCCACCCCCAGTTTGACGCCCCGGGGGTAGCCGCCGGCAGCAACAGGATCGGTCATAACGTGGTTAGCGCCTTGAAATGGCGTCGACGACGGCTGCCAGGGCAGCGCCGACCTTTCCGGCGTCGGTTCCGCCGCCTTGGGCGACGTCGTCCTTGCCGCCGCCACCACCTCCGAGGACACCGGCAGCCACCCGGACCAGGGCACCGGCCTTGACGCCGGCCTCCCTGGCTGCCTCATTGGTGGCTACCAGGATCAGGGGACGGTCGTTAGCGACGCCGGCGACAGCCACGGCGGCAGCTGCCGAACCGAGCCGGTCGCGCAGGTCAAGGGCCAGGCCGCGAAGGTCGTCGGCTCCGCTGACGGTGCCGGCGTCGTGGGCCAGCACCTTGACGCCTGCGGCGTCCTGGGCGGTGTTGACCAGCTGCGCAGCGGAAGCGGCCAGCTGTTCTTTGCGGAGCCGGTCCAGTTCCTTCTCGGTGGCCTTCAACTTGGCCAGGGTGGCGGAAATCCTGTCGGCGAGCTGGCCGGACGGGACCTTCAACAGGTCCGTCAGTTCGGTCACCAGGGCACGCTCAGCCGCAAGGTGGCGGAAGGCCTCCATGCCAACGAAAGCCTCCACGCGGCGGTTGCCCGAGCCGACGGACTGTTCGCCCAGGAGCGACAGGCTGCCGATCAGCGAGGTGTTGGCAACGTGGGTGCCGCCGCACAGCTCGCGTGACCACGCGCCGTCGATCTCCACCACGCGCACCTCGCTGCCGTAGTTCTCCCCGAAAAGGGCCATGGCGCCCATGGCCTTCGCTTCGGCCAGCCCCATGATCTTCGTTTCCACCGCGTAGTTGTTGCGGATGGCCAGGTTGGAGACTTCCTCGATTTCGGACCGCGTGGCGGTGCTCAGGCCTTCGCCCCAGGCGAAGTCGAAGCGCAGGTACCCCGCCTTGTTGAAGGATCCACGCTGGGTGGCCTCCGGACCAAGGATCTGGTGCAGCGCGGCATGCACGATGTGCGTGCCCGTGTGGGCCTGCTCAGCGGCATGGCGGCGTTCACGGTCGACGGCGGCGCGCACCAGCGAGTCAGCGCCGATTTCGCCTTCGCGGACAATCGCCTTGTGGACACTCAGGCCCTTCACGGGCCGCTGGACGTCCAGGACCTCGACGACGAATCCGTCACCGGTGATCAGGCCGGTGTCGGCGGCCTGGCCGCCGGCTTCGGCGTAGAAGGGGGTTTCGGCCAGGACGAGTTCGATCTCGTCGCCGGTGGCGGCCTGCTGCACCTGGCGGCCGGCGCTGAGCAGGCCGCGAACGCGCGACTCGCCCTCAAGCTCGGTGTACCCGGTGAAGACCGTCTCGCCCTGGGCCAGGATGTCCTGGAAGACGGTGAGGTCGGCGTGGCCGCCCTTCTTGCCCTTGGCATCGGCCTGGGCGCGCTGGCGCTGTTCCTGCATGAGGCCGCGGAAGGCCGCCTCATCCACTTTGAGTCCCGCTTCCTCCGCCATCTCCAGCGTGAGGTCGATGGGGAAGCCGTAAGTGTCGTGCAGCGTGAAGGCGTCCGCACCGGACAGCGGCTTATTGGCGGCTTTGGATTCCTTCACGGCCTCTTCCAACCGGGCGGTGCCGGACGCGATGGTGCGCAGGAACGCCTTCTCTTCGGCGTAGGCAATGCGGCTGATCCGGTCGAAATCGGTCGCCACCACCGGGTAGACGCCCTTCATGGCGTCGCGCGATACGGGCAGCAGATCAGGCAGGCAGGCCTGTTCCACACCCAGGAGGCGCATGGAACGGACGGCACGCCGGATGAGGCGGCGCAGGACGTATCCGCGGCCCTCGTTGGAGGGGGTCACGCCGTCGGAGATCAGCATCAGTGCCGACCGGATGTGGTCGGCCACCACGCGCATGCGCACGTCGTCGGTGTGGTGGGGATCGTCCGGGGTTTCGGCGGAGGTGTATTCCCTGCCGGACAGTTCGGCGGCCTTGTCGATGACCGGCCGCACCTGGTCGGTCTCGTACATGTTCTCGACGCCCTGCAGGATCATGGCAAGGCGTTCCATGCCCAGGCCCGTGTCGATGTTCTTCTTGGGCAGCTCGCCGACGACGTCGAAGTCCACCTTGGAGCGGACGTTTTCGATCTGGTACTGCATGAACACCAGGTTCCAGATCTCGACGTAGCGGTTCTCGTCGGCGATGGGGCCGCCGTCAACGCCGTAGGCGGGACCGCGGTCGTAGTAGATCTCGGAGCAGGGGCCGGCGGGTCCGGGCTGGCCGGTGTGCCAGTAGTTGTCCGACTTGCCCATCCGCTGGATGCGTTCAGCCGGGACGCCGGTGTTCTTCAGCCACAGTTCCTCGGCTTCGTCGTCCTCTTCGTAGACCGTCACCCACAGACGTTCGGGCGCAAGGCCGTAGCCGCCGTCGTCAACGCTCTTGGTGAGGAGCTCCCAGGCGAACTTGATGGCGTCTTCCTTGAAGTAGTCGCCGAACGAGAAGTTGCCGCACATCTGGAAGAAGGTGCCGTGGCGGGCAGTCTTGCCCACTTCCTCGATGTCGCCGGTGCGGATGCACTTCTGCACGCTGGTGGCGCGGGAGTAGGGCGCTTCTTCGCGGGCAGTGAGGTACGGAATGAACGGGACCATGCCGGCCACCGTGAACAGCAGGGAGGGGTCGCTGGAGACCAGCGATGCGGAGGGAACCGCCGTGTGGCCCTTGCTGACAAAAAAGTCCACCCAGCGCTTTGTGATCTCCTGCGACTTCATGAGCTGTTTTCTTACCCTTCTTGGTCCGTCCCGCCGGGCGGCACGGAAATTTCGTTCAGGTGGCAAGGTTCCCGGATCGGGTTCCTGCCGGTTGTTGGCTGGTGCCGGTTGTGCCCCGCGGGCTCAGCGGCGGACCAGTTCCGCGGACTCGACGCCAAGGGCGGTCCGCAGGTCGGTTTCCCGTTCGCGCATCCCTGCGCGGACGGCATCCGCGAAGTCGTACACCCCGTCGGCAAGACGCCCTACCGCACGGTTGAGGCCCTCAGGTCCAAGAGTGGACTGGGCCTGGCTCACTTTGCGGAAGGCAATGACCCCAATGGCCACGCCGATTCCCATCCAGACAATTCTTTTCATATTCGTTCTCTTCGAATCTAGCGGCTGCGGCGGCCGGCAGCGGGCTTCCGGCGGTTGGCGACGGCGCTGCGCACGCCGTAGCTGAACGCCGCAACCTTGATCAGCGGCGAGCCCACCGTGGCGGCCACCAGCGAGGACAGGGCGGAAATGTTGGCGGATGCGTCGGAGACGTTGGACGCGATACCGTCCACCTTCTTCAACTGCTGGTTGGTGGTGGAAACGGTGGCCGTTACCTCATCCATCAGGGGCGTGGCGCCGTCGCTGATGGACCTGATGGCAGTCCGCACTTCGTCGAAGACTTTCCCCAGCTTCAGGATGGGGACCGCGAGCAGCAGCACCAGGAGCGCGAACACCCCGGCAGCGATCAGGCCGGCAATATCGCCACCAGTCATAGACGTTCATCTCCTCGAAATTCTGTGATTGAGCCCCATCCGCGGCGTGACGGAATGCCCGTTGCGCAGATGTCCCCCAAGTACCTTACATACAAAGAAGCCCGCGGCGCGTGCCACGGGCTTCTTTGGATACGCTGCTGGGATTTAGCGTGCGTAGAATTCGACGACGAGCTGCTCTTCGCAGGTCACCGGGATTTCCGAACGCTTGGGGCGGCGGACCAGGCGTGCCTGCAGGGCTTCCAGCTTGACGTCCAGGTAGGCCGGAACGGCAGGCAGGACGTCGCGGTGTGCGCCGGCTGCGGCAACCTGGAGCGGAACCATGGTCTCGCTGCGGCTGTGGACGTGGACCAGCTGGCCCTCGCCGACGCGGAACGACGGGCGGTCAACGCGGACGCCGTCAACCATGATGTGGCGGTGCACAACCAGCTGGCGGGCCTGGGCGATGGTGCGGGCGAAGCCGGCACGCAGGACCAGGGCGTCGAGACGCATTTCGAGCAGCTCGATGAGGTTTTCACCGGTCAGGCCCTTGGTGCGGCGGGCTTCTTCGAAGGCACGGGTCATCTGTGCTTCACGGATGCCGTACTGGGCGCGCAGACGCTGCTTTTCGCGCAGACGTACGGCGTAGTCGGAGTCCTGCTTCTTGCGGGCACGGCCATGCTCACCGGGGCCGTACGGGCGGCGCTCCATGTACTTGGCGGCCTTGGGGGTCAGAGCGATGCCGAGGGACCGCGAGAGGCGGGCCTGACGGCGAGCACGAGTGTTGTTAGCCACTAGTGTCCTTCCAATATCTGCGGTGTGTCAGTGTTACTGGCCTCCACGATGGAGAGCATCGGCCAACCGCTGCCTTTTGCTACTGGGCGCAGGGCATAACCTTCTCAACGAATTGGGGAGATTGTGCGTCCGTGCCTTGCCAGACGAACATCCAGCCTACCATGGCGGCTACTTGCCCCGCACAATCTTCCGCAACCGCTCCAGCCGCTGGGCGATGTCCCGTTCCGCTCCGTTGCCGGTGGGCTGGTAGTAGTCCCGGCCCACCAGGTCGTCCGGCGGGTACTGCTGCGTTGCCACCGCGTGCGGGGCGTCGTGGGCGTACTTGTACCCCACGCCGTGTCCCAGCTGCTTGGAGCCCGGGTAGTGCGCATCCCGCAGATGCGCGGGAATGCCGACGCCGAGTCCCGCGCGCACGTCCGCGATGGCTTTGTTGATGCCCATGTAGGCGGCATTCGATTTTGGCGCGGTGGCGAGGTGGACCACGGCCTCAGCCAGGATGATCCGCCCCTCCGGCATCCCGATCAGCTGCACCGCCTGCGCCGCGGCCACGGCGGTCTGCAGCGCCGTGGGGTCGGCCATGCCCACATCCTCTGCCGCCGAGATGACGATCCGCCGCGCCACGAACCGCGGGTCCTCCCCGGCTTCAAGCATCCGGGCAAGGTAATGCAGGGCAGCATCCACGTCCGAGCCCCTGATGGACTTGATGAATGCGCTGGCCACGTCGTAGTGCTGGTCACCGGCACGGTCATAGCGGACGGCGGCCGCATCCAGCGCACGCTCGGTGTGGCGCAACTCCACGGTGACCGGCTCAGCGGTGACCGGCTCAGCAGCTGCACCCTCCTCCCCCACGGAACGTTCGACGTCGTCCGCGTCACCGAAGGCGACGCCGGCCGCAGCCTCCAATGCAGTGAGCGCCCTTCGCGCGTCCCCGCCGGACAGCCGGACCAGGTGTTCCAGCGATTCGTCGCTGAGCCGGACCTTCCCGCCCAGCCCGCGCGGGTCCTCGACGGCCCGCACCAGCAGGCCCTCGATGTCGGCATCCGTCAGCGGCCTGAGCGTGAGGAGCAGGGAGCGGGACAGCAGGGGTGAGACCACCGAAAAGGAAGGATTCTCCGTGGTGGCAGCCACCAGGACCACCCAACGGTTTTCGACGCCGGGAAGCAGCGCGTCCTGCTGGGCCTTGTTGAAGCGGTGGATCTCGTCAAGGAACAGCACCGTGGTGGTCTTGTACAGGTCCCTGGCCGTCAGGGCGTCGTCCATGACGCGGCGGACGTCCTTGACGCCGGCGGTGATGGCGGACAGTTCCACGAATTTCCGTCCCGGTCCGCGCGCGATGACGTGCGCCAGCGTGGTCTTTCCCGTACCGGGCGGCCCCCAGAGGATGAGGGAGGTGGGACCGGCCGGGCCCGTACTGTCCGCCCCGGCGCCTGCGGCCAGCTGCCGCAGCGGCGAACCCTGGCCGAGCAGGTGCTGCTGGCCCACCACTTCGTCCAGGGTGCGGGGCCGCATCCGGACGGCCAGCGGACTGCGCGGCGAACCTTGGCTACGGGAACCCTGCCCCCTGGAACCCTGGCCCCCGGAACCGGTGCTTGCCCCGGAGACGGGACCGTCGTCGTCGTCGTTTTCTGGTCCGTGCCCGAAGAGATCATCCACATAGATAGGCTACTTCCAGTCCACCGCTGCTTTTCGCCTCCGTCTTCCGCCCGGCCCTGACACCAAAGGAACTCCCATGCCTGCCACCGTTGCCCACGGCGGGCCGCCGTCCGTCCGCACCGCGTTCGTTCCCGGCAGCCGGCTGCCGGGCTGGGCCGACCGGTTCGGCGCCTCGCATGGCGGTTACCGGCTGCAGGATGACGACGACGGCCTCCGCCTGGTGGCGGCCGACGGCACCGAAGCGCTCCTGCAGGCGCCGTGGCCGGCCGACGGACGCCCGGGACGCGGCGGCGGAGCGCTGGAGCGGCTGGCCGCCCTTGCGGCCCAACCGCGACGGCTGGGCCTGCTGCTGGTGCGGCGCGGCGGTTACGGCATAGGGGTGGCAAGCGAAGGCATCCTGCTGGCATCCAAGGCAGGCACCAGGTACGTCCAGTCCCGTACGGCTGCGGGCGGACAGTCCCAGCAGCGGTTTGCCCGCCGCCGTTCCAACCAGGCGGACGCTTTGGTTGCGGCCGTCGCCGGCCAGGCGGCGGACGTGTTCCGTAGTGCGGCCTTCGAGTACCTGGTGCCCGGCGGCGACCGGCCCCTGGCCGACCTTGTCCTCCAGGAACCGGCCCTGCGTGACTACGCCCGCCTGCCACGCCTCGCGTGGCTCGACGTCGCCGAGCCCCGGGCCGCCGTGTTGAAGAAGGCCGCGGTGGACGCCTGCTCGGTCCGGATCACGGTGACCGACGCATCCGGATAGCGCACGGCTGCTGCCTGGTCAGCAGCCTGTCAGGGCGCGGCGGGGGCGTTCCTGCCGGTACAGGTAACGCCCGGCTTCCGTGAACCCGGCGTTGGCATACATCGCCTGCGCCCCATGGTTGGCGGCGGTGACAAGGAGCCAGTACTTCCCCGCCCCCTGCTCCGCACCGGCCTGCAGCAAGGACTGGAGGACAGCAGTTCCGTAGCCGCGGCGGCGCGCTTCAGCCCGGGTGGCCATGCAGTACAGCCCGCCCTGGGCGCTTCCGGCGGGAAGGGCGAGGCGCCCGACGGCGGCGGGCAGCCCGGCTCCGTCACGGACAAGCGCGTAAATCGAAGGACAGCCCAGCAGGATTTCCCGGGCGATGGCGAGGGCGTCCTCCCCGCCGCGCCCGTCCACCTCCCACCAGACGCGCAGCCAGTCCGCGGAGGGTTCCCGGGAAACTTCAACGGCAGCGTCCGCGGTTCCTCCAGTCATCGGGCCGCGGGTCATGACCACGGTCCCGGATTGCCGGGTGAAGCCTTCAGCGTCGAGCAGGTCGTGCAGCGCGGCTGTTGCGGGGGTGTCGAACAGCTGGAAGATGACCGGCAGCCGGCGGCTGCGGTACCAGGACCTGGCGTCGGCGAGCAGGCCCCGGAGGCTGTCACCTTGCAAATCCGCGGTGACGGCACGCGGCCAGATGGAGTTGGCGCGCTGGGTCACTCCGCCTGCTGCGCGCAGGACCCAGCCCCCGGCGTCGTACCGTTCCAGGGCCGGCCAGGCGGCATCCATGGCGGCTTCGAGGTCCAGTGGTGCGGGTTCACTTTTGCCCGGGGCGGACAACTGACAGCTCCTTCCTTAAAGGCGGGAGGTTCCCCGGTGATCCGGGGAACCTCCCTTGGCCGCTGCCTTGCGGCAGCGTTGCGTGATGCTACTGCTTCTCTTCGGGCTTCTTCACTTCCGGCTTTTTGGCCTCCGGCTTGAAGTCCACGCCTGCCTCCTTGCGCTGCTGCGGCGTGATGGGGGCCGGGGCATCGGTGAGGGGGTCGTGGCCGCCGCCGGACTTCGGGAAGGCGATGACGTCGCGGATGGACTCGACGCCCGCCAGCAGCGAGACCACGCGGTCCCAGCCGAAGGCGATTCCGCCGTGCGGCGGGGCGCCGTACTTGAAGCCCTCCAGCAGGAAGCCGAACTTGGTCTGGGCGTCCTCCTTGTCCAGGCCCATCAGCTCGAAGACGCGCTCCTGCACGTCCCGCTGGTGGATACGGATGGAGCCGCCGCCGATTTCGTTGCCGTTGCACACGATGTCGTAGGCGTAGGAGAGCGCCGATTCCGGATCCTTGTCGAAGGTGTCAAGGAACTCGGGCTTGGGCGAGGTGAATGCGTGGTGGACGGCGGTCCACTGCCCTCCGCCGACGGCGACGTCACCGGAGGCAACAGCGGCTGCTGCGGGCTCGAACATCGGCGCGTCCACCACCCAGCAGAAAGCCCAGGCGTTGGGATCGATCAGGCCGGTGCGGTGGCCGATCTCCACGCGTGCAGCACCCAGCAGGGCCCGCGACGGCGTCTTCTCACCCGCGGCGAAGAAGATGCAGTCCCCGGGCTTGGCGCCCACGGCGTCAGCCAGGCCGGCGCGCTCGAACTCGGTGAGGTTCTTGGCGACCGGTCCGGCGAGCTCGCCGTCCTCCTTGTAGAGGACATACGCCAGGCCCTTGGCGCCGCGCTGCTTGGCCCACTCCTGCCAGGCATCAAGGGCACGGCGTGCCTGCGACGCGCC
Organism: Arthrobacter sp. StoSoilB19; assembly: GCF_019977275.1. Lineage (NCBI taxonomy): Bacteria > Bacillati > Actinomycetota > Actinomycetes > Micrococcales > Micrococcaceae > Arthrobacter > Arthrobacter sp. StoSoilB19. The sequence goes on from NZ_AP024650.1 coordinate 2,333,404, forward strand.
GCCGGGCATGACGACGGCCCCAACGTAGGGTGCCTTGAAGACGCCGAAGTTGGTGTCCTTGAAGAAATCCGTGAGCTCGGTCAGTTCCTGGCCAAAGCGCAGGTCCGGCTTGTCCGAGCCGTAGCGCGCCATCGCGTCGGCGTACGTGATCCGCTGGATGGGCGTCGGGATGTCGACGCCGATGAGCTGCCACACCGCCTTGACGATGTTTTCGCCCAGCCGGATCACGTCGTCCTGGTCCACGAAGCTGGCCTCAATGTCCAGCTGGGTGAATTCCGGCTGGCGGTCCGCGCGGAAGTCCTCGTCCCGGTAGCAGCGGGCAATCTGGTAGTACTTTTCGAAGCCGCCCACCTGCAGCAGCTGCTTGAACAGCTGCGGGGACTGCGGCAGCGCGTACCAGGACCCCGGAGCCAGGCGTGCCGGAACCAGGAAGTCACGGGCGCCTTCCGGCGTCGAACGTGTCAGCGTGGGCGTCTCGATCTCCACGAAGCCCTCATGGTGGAGCAGTTCGCGCGCCACCCGGTTTGCCTCGGAGCGGAGGCGCAGGTTGCGGCTGGGGCCGGGACGGCGCAGGTCCAGGTAGCGGTGCTTGAGGCGCGCTTCCTCGCCGACTTCCACGTGCTCGTCGATCTGGAACGGCAGCGGGTCGGAGGTGTTGAGGACGGTGACGTCCTCGGCGATGACCTCGATTTCGCCCGTGGCCAGCGCCGGGTTCTCGTTGCCTTCAGGACGCCTGGAAACGGTGCCCTTGATCTGCAGGACGTATTCATTGCGCAGTCCGTGGAACACTTCCTCCTCGCGGACCACCACCTGGGCCACGCCCGAAGCGTCGCGCAAATCCACGAATGCCACACCACCGTGATCACGGCGGCGGCCCACCCAGCCGGCCAGGGTTACGGTTTGTCCAATGTGCTCGGAGCGAAGGGATCCGAGGTCATGTGTGCGCAGCACAGCACGCCTTTCTGCGGGAAAACAGTGGGAAGTCAATATGATCGTTGCGGGAACGATCCCGTCCGAGTTTACCCGCTGGAAAGGGACTGCCGCCGCATGAGCGAACCGCAGCAGCTGCAACGCAGGCTGGGAACCTTTGATGCCACCGCCATCGGACTGGGCTCCATGCTGGGTGCCGGGGTGTTCGTGGTGTTCTCCCCGGCCGCGGCACTGGCAGGGAATCTGCTGGTCCTGTCCGTGGCTGTTGCCGGGCTGGTGGCGTACTGCAACGCCGTGGCATCGGCAGCCCTCGCCGCCAAGTACCCCACCAGCGGCGGGACCTACGTCTATGGCCGGAAACAGCTGGGCGAATGGCCGGGCTTCCTGGCCGGCTGGGGTTTCGTCACGGGCAAGACGGCGTCCTGCGCGGCCATGGCGTTGACGTTCGGCAGCTATGTGGCGCAGGACTACGCCGTCCCGGTTGCCGTGGCCGCCGTCGTGGCCCTCACCGCCGTCAACCTGCTGGGCATCACCAGGACAGCCCTGCTGACGAGGATCCTGCTGTGCCTGGTCCTGGCAACACTGGTGTTCGTTGGCACCGCCGCCGTGCTGGGTCCGCACCCCGCGCCACTGCCGGGAGGCGCGCATTCCGGCGGGGTGGAGGGCGTCCTGCCTGCCGCCGGGCTGATGTTCTTCGCGTTTGCCGGTTATGCCCGGATCGCCACGCTGGGCGAGGAGGTCAGGAATCCGGCGCGTGCCATCCCCCGCGCCATCCTGGCGGCCCTGGCGGGCGCATTCGCCATTTACCTGCTGCTGGCACTGCTCCTGCAGGCCCACCTCGGAGAGCGGTTGGGGTCCACAGGCACTCCCCTGCTGGACGCAGTGCTGGACAGCCGGCTGGCAGCGGGTGCACCGCTGGTGCAGGCAGGAGCAGCGGCCGCGTGCCTGGGCGCACTCCTCGCGCTGATCACGGGCGTGGGAAGGACAACGTTGGCCATGGCCAGGGAGCGCGATCTTCCAGGGCCTCTGGCCAGGGTGGGCGGTCCCCACACCGTTCCGTTCGTCGCCGAACTGGCCGTGGCCGCCGTCGTGATCCTGCTGCTCCTGACCACCAACGTGATGACCGTCGTGGGCTTCTCAAGCTTCGGCGTGCTGGTCTACTACGCGGTAGCCAACGCGTCAGCGTTCACCCTTTCCGCCCATCCCGGCTACGCTCCCCGGTGGCTTAACGCGCTGGGTTTCGTGGGCTGCGTGGTACTGGCCTTCACTTTGCCGGCTGCGTCGGTGCTGACCATGGCCGCAGTCCTTGCCGCCGGCGTGGTGGGGCGCTGGCTGGTGCTGCGGTTCCGGCAGCACCGGCACCGGACATAAGCGCCCGGCTAGACCGACGCCGCGGCGGCCGCGGTTGTCTCAACCTGCACTGCCAGGTCCTCCAGCGGCGGCATCCAGGTTTCAGGGGCGGCCAGCACCTGCTCGCCGGTGCGGATGTCCTTGACCTGGTGGGTGCCGCCCTCGTCCGTGAACCAGACGAACGGGATTCCCCGGCGGTCCGCGAACTTGATCTGCTTGCCGAACTTCTCGGCCTTGGCAGCCACTTCGGTGGGGATTCCCCGGCTGCGCAGCAGGGCGGCGACATCCTGGGCAGTGCCCCAGCTGTCGTCATGGTTCAGGGCCACCAGCACTGCAGTGGGAACAGAGCGGGAGGCTTTGGCCAGGTCCTGGCTCAGGATCCGGGACACCAGGCGGGTGACGCCGATGGAGAGGCCAACGCCCGGGAACTTGCGGTTGCCCTTCGACGCCAGGGCGTCGTACCGGCCGCCGGAGCAGATGGACCCCAACTGTTCGTGGCCCACCAGGACGGTTTCCACCACCGTGCCGGTGTAGTAGTCCAGGCCACGGGCGATGCTGAGGTCCGCCAGTACCTTGCCGGGCGCCCGCTGCACGGCGGCATCGATGACCTGCTCCAGTTCGTCCAGGCCCTCGTCCAGGAGTTCGCTGCTGACACCCAGGGCACGGACCTGGTCCACAAAGGACGTATCTTCCGTTCGGATGGCAGCCAGTTGAAGCGCCTTGGCAGCCTGCTCGTCGGTTGCGCCGAGCTCGGTCTTGAGCAGTTCGGCCACCTTTGCCGGACCGATCTTTTCGAGTTTGTCGATACTGCGCAGCACGCCTGCGGTGTCATCGAGTCCGATGCCCCGGTAGAAGCCTTCCGCCAGTTTGCGGTTGTTGATCCGGAGACGGAAATCGGGGATGGGCAGCGCACTGAGTGCTTCGGCGATGACCAAGGCGATCTCGACGTCGTAGCGGAACGGAAGCTCGCCGTCGCCGACCACGTCGATGTCCGCCTGGGTGAACTCGCGGGCCCGGCCTTCCTGGGGCCGCTCGCCGCGCCACACTTTCTGGATCTGGTAGCGGCGGAAGGGGAAGGCCAGGTAGCCGGCGTTTTCCACCACGTACCGGGCGAAGGGAACGGTCAGGTCGAAATGCAGGGCAAGCGCGTGGGGATCGGCCTTGCCGGCTTTAACGGGGTTCTCGCTCTCGTCCTCCTGGAGCCGGCTGAGCCCGTACACTTCCTTGTCGATCTCGCCCTTGCGCAGCAGCTGGCCCACCGTCTCCACGGCGCGGGTTTCGATCGAGGTGAAACCATGCAGTTCAAAAACCCGGCGCAGGGTATCGAGCACATGCAGCTCCACCAGCCGCTCCTCGGGAAGCCACTCGGGGAATCCGGACAGGGAGGCGGTGCGTGCCATGGGGAAGGTTCTCCTTAGGAATGGAAGGTGCGCCGGAGCTGCCGGCCGCGCCCGCAACGGCGGTCGTTCGGCGGCAGCACAGCCAGCCATGCATAAACTATGTGCGGCAGCCAGTTTATGCGTCATCCGTGTGCATCTCTAATGCGGCGGACCCGCACGGCCTGGCCCTTAACACCTGCGCCCCGCGGCCAACCGCCGGGCACCAGCAGCCCGACGACGAGGAGGACCCTTGGCGGCCAGTTCACGCAGTGCACGCGAAGCAAAACGGCGCATCCAGCAGATGGAAGCCAAGCGTGAGCTCCGGCGCGACCAGGAGAAGCGGCGGAAACGCGACAACCTCGTGGCCGCCGGCGCCGGAACCGCCGCCGTGCTGCTCGCCGTCGTCCTCCAGCTCACCGCCTTCGCCGGAAACCCCACTGAGGACGAATATGCCGCCGCGCAGGCGGGACTGACGGAACCATCCACCTCTGCAAGCGCCTCCGCGACACCCTCGGCGCCGGCCACCAACGGGCCCAACATCCCGTCCGCGGACACGGCGGCGGGCAAGACGTTCACCGGCGAACTGCTGCTGAACGGCAGCGCGCTCGGCGTGGAAGTGGACGGGACCAAGGCTCCGCAGGCAGCAGCCGTTTTCAAGTCCCTCAGCGACCAAGGCTATTTCAACGGCAAGTCATGCCACCGGCTCACCACTGCGGACCAGTTCGGCGTGCTGCAGTGCGGCTCCCCCAACGGGGACGGACAGGGCGACCCTAATTACACGTGGGGTCCGCTGGAAAACACGCCCGCAGACAACACCTACCCTGCCGGCACCATCGCCGTGGCCCGCACGGGGAACAACGCGTACGGCAACGGGACACAGTTCTTTATTGTCTACAAGGACACGGTCATTCCGGCCGATGCTGCCGGCGGCTATACCGTGGTGGGGAAGGTGACATCCGGGCTTGATGTTGTATCCAACATCGCTGCCGCAGGCATCACCCCGGGAGCCGGCGACACGGACGGCGCGCCAAAACAACCAGTCACGATAGACTCGTTCTCTCTGAAGTAGGAAGCCGGGCCGGCCAGGCCGCGGTGCAGTAAGTGAGTATTTCCCTCCAAGCGAAAGACTTTTAGCGGTGACAGACAGTCAGAAATCCGACGAAACAGCAACAGACATGACCGAAGCAGCGGCTCCGGCCGAGGTTGGCGGTACTGATGCCAATGCCGGGCAGTCCCCCGTGACCCCTGAAGCCGCCGCTTCCGATGAGGGCACCGGGCAGGCTGACGAAGCCCAGGCCGCCGAAAGCCAGGCCATCGGGGACCCGGCCAGCGGGGCCCTGGCCACCGAAGACCACGGCGCTGAAGACCAGGCTGGAGGGACCGCCGCAGCGGAGACCTCCGCACCTGCCCCGGCTCCTGCCCCCGCTCCGCGGCCGTCTGCACCGTCACCGGCAGCGTTCGCGTCGCGTCCCAAGCCTGCCGCTGCCGCTCCGGCCGCGGTTACGGCTCCGGCTGCACCTGGTACGTCCGTTGCCGAAGCCTCCAAATGGGGCCGGGTGGAGGGGGACGGACACGTCTACCTGAGCATCGACGGTGGCGAACACCCCGTGGGCCAGTACCCGGGTGTCAGCGACGACGAAGCGCTGCTCTACTTCGCGCGGAAGTACGACGACGTCGTGGCCCAGATCGTCCTGCTGGAGCAGCGGGTCAGCTCCAAGGCACCCAGCACCGACATGCAGAAGACCGTGACGCACCTGCGGGAACAGCTCGCCGAGCGCAACATGGTGGGCGACCTCCGTGCAGCGGAGGCGCGCCTGGACGCGCTGGCAGGCCAGATCACCGAGCTGGAAAAGGCCGAAAAGGCGGAGCACGACGCCGTGCGTGCCGCCGAGCTGGCAGCACGTGAAGCCATAGTCGCTGAAGCAGAGGAAATCTCCGGCCAGGATCCGGCGCAGACGCAGTGGAAGACCTCCAGCGCCCGGATGAACGAGCTCTTCGAGAACTGGAAGACGGCCCAGAAGAGCGGCGTCCGCCTGGGCCGCAGCAACGAAGATGCCCTGTGGAAGCGGTTCCGTGCCGCCCGCACCGTTTTCGACCGGCACCGCCGTGCCTATTTCTCCCAGCTGGACAGCAACAACTCTGCCGCGAAGGCCGCCAAGGAGAAGTTGATTGCCGAGGCTGAGGCACTCTCCACATCAACCGACTGGGGCTTCGCTGCCGGTGAGTACCGCCGGCTGATGGACCAGTGGAAGGCCTCACCGCGGGCAAGCCGCAAGGACGACGACGCGCTCTGGGCAAGGTTCCGCGCCGCCCAGGACGTCTTCTTCACGTCCCGCCAGGCTGCCAACGAGGAGATCGACCAGGAGTACGCAGCAAACCTCACGGTAAAGGAGGCGCTGCTGGCCGAGGCCAACGCCATCCTGCCGGTGAAGGACCTGGCAGCGGCCAAGAAAGCCCTTCAGTCCGTTCGTGACCGCTGGGAGGAAGCCGGCAAGGTTCCCCGCGCGGACATGGGCCGGGTCGAGGCCGGGCTGCGGAAGGTTGAAGACGCCGTGCGGCACGCTGAGGAAGAGCAGTGGCAGCGGTCCAACCCCGAGCGCAAGGCACGCACCAACAGCGCGCTCTCGCAGCTGGAATCCGCAATTGCCGGGCTCCAGGAAGACCTTGCCAAGGCTGAGAAGAGCGGCGACCAGCGCAAGATCAAGGCCGCCCAGGAAGCACTCGAGGCACGCCAGGCATGGCTCGACCAGATCCAGCGTTCCGCCAGCGAGCTTGCCTGATTTTTCTGTCGTGAACTGACGGGCACAGGCCCGGTCCGGGTGTTATCCACATACTCCGGGCCGGGCCTGTGCCTGTTAACGGCGTCGGGGCAGGATGAAGGCATGGCCTCATCTCCAATCCCCTCCGCCGCCGGTCCCGGCAGGGAAGCCACCGCTGCCGGCGTACGGCCGGGCTGTCAGGCAAACGTTGGGGAGGCGGCCGCGCCGCCGCGTTTTCCCGACCTGTACGCACCCGGCGTGCCCTTCGCCGCTCCCGAGTTGCAGTCCCTGGCGGCCGACGGGCTGTTGGCCCGCTTCCACCAGCATGGCTACACCCTCCCCGGAATACCGGCATCGCCGCAGCTCCGGGCCAGGGCAGCAGCCGGAATCGTCCCGGCGGCCATACGGCAACGTGTTGTCGCCGGGCGCATGACGGCGGCCTGGATCTACGGCTGCGCAGCGGAACCGGAGAGGCTGGCGCTGCTGGTGGACGCCAAGCGAAGGGTGTCCAGTCTCCGGAACACCCGGGGCTGCACGCTGCACGAAGTGAAGCTCGGGCCCTTCGATGTGATCAGCCTCGGCGGACTGATGGTCTCCAGCCCGCTGCGGACCGCACTCGATATCGCCCTGCATGTGGATGCCGAACGGGCCGTCCCCGCCCTGGCGGGATTGCTGGCCCGGCCGCAGCAGGATGTCAGGCTGCGCCTGCTGGTGCGCGCCATTGAGGCCACCCCAAGGGTCCCGCACAAGCGGGCTGCTTTGGAAAAGCTTGCCCTGCTAGCTCCGGCGCTTGTTCCCGGTGGTGCGGTAGACGTCGAAAACCCCGTCGATCCTGCGGACGGCGCTCAGGACGTGGCTGAGGTATTTGGGGTCGCCCATCTCGAAAGCGAATCTTGAAATGGCCACCCGGTCGGTGGACGTGTGGACGCTGGCAGCAAGGATGTTGACATGGTTGTCGGACAGGACCCGCGTCACGTCCGAGAGCAGGGATTTCCGGTCCAGGGCCTCAACCTGGATTTCCACCAGGAAGACGCTCGACTGGGTGGGTGCCCAGTCCACGTCCACGATCCGGTCCGGCTGGTCCTTCAGGTCGGAGATGTTGGTGCAGTCGGTGCGGTGCACGGACACGCCGGATCCCCGGGTCACGAAGCCAAGGATCGGGTCCGGCGGAACGGGCGTGCAGCAGCGCGCCAGCTTCACCCATACATCGCCTACTCCACGGACCACGACGCCGGAGTCGGAGAAGCGGGCCTTGCTGACCTGGGTGGGGATGCTGACCTCTTCGACGTCATCATCGGCACTCTCGTTGCCACCCAGGCTTTCAATGAGTTTCTCCATGACCGACTGGGCGGAGGTATGCCCGTCGCCCACACCGGCGTACAGGCCGGAGATGTCCGCGTACTTGAATTCCTCGGCCACGGCGGCCAGGGCCTCGTGCGTCATCAGCCGCTGCAGCGGAAGGTTCTGTTTCCGCATGGCACGGGTCAGCAGTTCCTTGCCGCGGTCAATTGCCTCTTCGCGGCGTTCCTTGCTGAACCATTGGCGGATCTTGTTGCGCGCCCTGGCGCTCTTGACGAAATGCTGCCAGTCCTGGCTGGGACCTGCCCCCTCGGCCTTGGAGGTGAAAATCTCCACCCAGTCGCCGTGGTTCAGCTCGCTGTTGAGCGGAACCAGCTTTCCATTGACCCTGGCGCCGATGGTGCGGTGGCCCACCTCGGTGTGCACGGCATAGGCGAAGTCCACGGGAGTCGATCCTGCCGGGAGCGCCATGACTTCGCCCTTGGGCGTAAACACGAACACTTCGCGCGCATTGATTTCGAAACGCAGTGAGTCCAGGAACTCGCCGGGATCGGACGTTTCCTGCTGCCAGTCCACCAGTGAGCGCAGCCACCCCATGTCTCCGTCGCGCGGGCTTCCGGGACCGACGGCGGTGCGGTTGGGCTGGTCCTTGTATTTCCAGTGCGCCGCAACACCGTACTCCGCCCGGCGATGCATTTCGTGCGTGCGGATCTGGATTTCCACCGGCTTGCCGCCGGGGCCAATCACCGTGGTGTGCAGGGATTGGTACATGTTGTACTTGGGCATCGCGATGTAGTCCTTGAACCTGCCGGGCAGGGGGTTCCAGCGCGAGTGCAGGGTGCCCAGGGCGGCGTAGCAGTCCCGGACCGAGTCCACCAGGACGCGGACGCCCATGAGGTCGTTGATGTCGTCGAAGTCCTTGTCGCGGACAATCATCTTTTGGTAGATGGAGTAGTAGTGCTTGGGCCTGCCGGTGATGGTGGCTTTAATCCGGGCAGCGCGCAGGTCCTCAGTGATCTGGTCACGGATGACACCCAGGCTCTTCTCCCGCTCCGGCGTCCTGTCCCCCACCATCCGCACGATCTCTTCGTACACCTTGGGGTAGAGCGCAGCGAAGGACAGGTCCTCAAGTTCCCACTTGATGGTGTTCATGCCCAGCCGGTGCGCCAGCGGCGCGAAGATCTCCAGGGTTTCGCGGGCCTTGCGGGCGGACGATTCAGCCGATACGAAGCGCCAGGTGCGGGCATTGTGCAGCCGGTCCGCCAGCTTGATCATCAGGACCCGGATGTCCTTGGCCATGGCCACGACCATTTTGCGGACCGTCTCGGACTGTGCGGCCTCGCCAAAGCTGACCTTGTCGAGCTTGGTGACGCCGTCCACCAGCATGGCCACTTCCGGCCCGAAGTCCCGTTTCAGGTCCGCCAGGGTGTAGGGAGTGTCCTCGACCGTGTCGTGGAGCAGGGCGGCTGCCAGTGTGGTGCCGCTGAGGCCCAGTTCCGCAAGGATGGTGGCCACAGCCACCGGGTGGGTGATGTACGGATCCCCGCTCTTGCGCTTTTGCCCGCGGTGGCTGCGCTCGGCGACGTCGAACGCACGCTGGATGAGGTCGAAGTCCTCTTTGGGGTTGTTGGCGCGTACGGTCCGCAGCAGCGGCTCAAGGATGGGTGAGTATGTGGCGGTTCCCCGTCCGGTCAGGCGGGCAAGCCGGGAGCGTGTGCGCTCCCGGCGGCCGGGAAACGTGGGGCGGGATCCTGAGTTATCGACAGGTACCAATGAGCCCGGGCGCGCAGAAGGTGCCGCACCGGCTTGCATGCCGGCAGGATTTTTTTCCTCCTGTGCCGTTGGCGCTGACGCCGAACGTTCTTCCAATGAAGTACCCCTCACCACCGTCTTAATTACCCCAGTCTATTCCTCCGGGCAGCGACTTTTATAACCGGGCCTGCACAGGCAAAGGCCGGGCGGCGCAAAGTACGCGCCGCCCGGCCTTTGGGTGGTTTAAAGCTGCCGGTGGTTGTTGATCAGGCCTTGGCCGGCGAGGCCGGAACTGCCCGTTCAGCTGCACCTGCGCGGCGCTGCTCAACACGCCTTGCCTGCTTCACCAGCTCCGGTTCGCCCTGGCGGAGCCAGGCGTACATCGGCGCCGCCATGAAGATGGTTGCCGCTGTACCGATGAGGATTCCGACGAACAGTGCCAGGGACAGGTCACGCAGGGTTCCTGCGCCCAGGAGGCCGGCACCAATGAACAGGATGGCGCCCACGGGAAGGATGGCCACCATCATGGTGTTGATGGAGCGCACCAGCGTCTGGTTGACGGCAAGGTTGACTTCCTCGCCGAAGGTCCGGCGCGTGGACGCGTCGATCCCGGCCGTGTTTTCGCGGATCTTGTCGAAAACCACCACGGTGTCATACAGCGAGTAGCTGAGGACGGTGAGGAACCCGATGATGGCCGAGGGGGTGACCTCGAAATCGCTGAGGGCATAGACCCCGGCCGTGATGAACATGGTGACGGCCATGCCGGCAAGCGCCGAGAGGGACATCTTCCAGGTACGGAAGTACAGGGCCATCAGCAGGGCCGCGAGCAACACGAATACTCCCAGGCCGATCAGTGCCTGCTTGGTCACGTCTGCACCCCAGGTGGGCCCGACGAACGTGGAGGTCACCTCGTTGTCGGTAACGCCGTAGGCGGTGGTGAGGCCCTCCTTGATCCGGAGGGTCTCGTCATCCGTCAGTTTGTCGGTCTGGATGCGCATGGTGTTGCCGGCCACGTTGGCTACCCGCGGAACACTGCCCGACACCACATCAGTCACGGCCTTCTCACCGATGGAGGCATCGGTGGTCTTGACGTTGGACACGGTAAATTCGGAACCACCGCGGAATTCGATGCCGAGGTTGAAGCCGCCCTTGGCCACCGGGATAAGGATGGACAGGGCCACGCCCACCGCTGCGATGATGAACCAGATCTTCTTGGCGCCGACGAAGTCGTAGGAGCGCTTCCCGGTGTAGAGCTCGTTGCCGAAAGTAGCGAAGCCTGACATTACTTGTTCTCCTTCGCGGAGGTCTTGGACGAACCAGCCAACTGTTCCTGCTTCTCTGCCAGGCGCCGCTCGGCGATGGTCATGCGGCGCTCGGCCTCGGCAGCCGCCCCTGTGTTCTTGGTGCGGACCACCACGGGCTTGTCCTCCGGGGTGCGGACGCGTCCGGCGCCGCGGTACAGCGGGACGGCACCCAGCCGTTCGGGGTCGAGGCCGGAGAACTTGTGGCCTTCACCGAAGAACCGGGTACGGGCCAGGAGCTGCAGCGTGGGGTGGGTGAACATGAACACCACGATGAGGTCGGCGATGGCGGTCAGGCCCAGGGTGAAGGCGAAGCCGCGGACGTTGCCCACTGCCACGAAGTACAGGACCAGTGCGGCCAGGAGGTTAACGGCCTTGGAGGCGAGGACGGTGCGCTTGGCGCGCTTCCAGCCGTTTTCGACGGCGGATACCAGGCCGCGCCCTTCACGCAGTTCATCCCTGATGCGTTCGAAGTAGACGATGAAGGAGTCTGCCGTCTGCCCGATGGCCACGATGATGCCGGCCACGCCGGCCAGTGACAGCCGATAGTTCTCCGTCCAGCCCAGGATCGCGATGGCCAGGTACGTCAGGGCACCGGCCACCACCAGCGATGCGATGGTGACGAAGCCCAGGGCACGGTACTGGAACAGCGAGTAGACCACCACGAGCAGGAGCCCGATCAGGCCGGCCAGCAGGCCCATGCGCAGCTGTTCGCCACCGAGCGTGGCGGAAATCTGCTGCTCGCTCTGGATGTCGAAGCTGATGGGAAGGGCGCCGAACTTCAACTGGTCGGAGAGTGCCTTGGCCGTCTTCTCATTGAAGCCACCGGTAATCTGCGGACGGCCGTCAGTGATGACAGCCAGGGAACGCGGGGCGGAGATGACCTGGTCATCCAGCACAATGGCGAACTGGGACTTGGGGTCGGTGCCCGACTGGCCGCCGGCTGCCACGTAGAACTGGTTGAGCCGTTCGGTGACCTCTTTGAACTTGGCTGTACCCTCGGCGTCGAACTGGATGTTGACGGCCCATTCATTGGTGACAGCCCCCTGTGCGCCCTGCTGCAGCTGGAAGGACGAGGTGACGATGTTGCTGCCCTTCACCTCCACGGGACCCAGGATGTACTTGATGGCCGGCGACTTGTCCGTGGCCGGCTCGCAGGTCACCAGCGGCTTGGTGGGATCCGACCGCTGGGCTTTCTCCGCAGCGGCACTGTTGCAGTCGAGTGCCTCGAACTGCTTGTAGATCTCGGGCGTGATCCAGTTGGTGTCACTGCTGTTGGCAGGCTCGGCGGTCGGCTTGGGCAGCTGGTCCTCCGGCGTCTGCGACTCGGCAGGAACTGCTGCGCCGTCGCCATTGAGGAGGACAGGGCGGAAGTTCATGTCCGCCGAGGCCTGGATCAGGTTGCGCGTCTCGGCAGAGGGTGTGCCGGGAAGGCTGACCACCACGTTGCGCCCTGACTGGGTGCTGATTTCCGCCTCGGAGACGCCGGAACCGTCAACGCGCTGGCGGATGATCGCCACCGCCTGGTTGAGCTGCTGTTCGTTGATGTCCGAACCGCCCTCCACCTTCGGGGCCAGGATCATCTGGGTGCCGCCCTCGAGGTCCAGCGCCAGCTTGGGTGCCCAGCTGGCCTGTCCGGCAATGGTGCCGCCGGCCAGGACGGCGGTCAGCGCTGCCAGGATTACACCAAGCCAGACCAGGACGCGGAGCCCTGGTTTCTTGCGGCCAGTTCGTGCCATTGTCGATCTTTCTCTTGTTCGCGGAGAAACCACCGGAGCGGGCTGCTGCCTGCGCCGGCGGTGGTCCGCAGCGGTAGAGGGAGGAAGGGGCCAGCGGGCCTAGCTGTCCTTTTTGCCCTCGTCGTTGAGGCGCTTCAGGGTTTCCTCGGGAGTCTCGGCACCTGTTGCGGTGCTTCCGGACTCCGGAGTGGTGAGGGAGGACGCATCATCCGGAACCACCGGGGAGGCGTCGGCCGGCTGGGCGGCGGGTTCTGCCACCGGCTCAACGACCTTGGTGACGGCCTGGCGGTGCACAGTGGCCAGGTTGCCGGGGGAAAGTTCAAGGGTGACCTTGTTCTCGGCCTCGTCGATGTCCACGATCCGGCCGAAAAGGCCAAAGCTGGTCATGACCTCCACGCCCGGGGCAAACTTCGACTGGAGCTCTGCCTGCTGCTGCTGCGTCTTCTTGTTGCGGCGGAACATCATGAAGATGAATACGCCGAGCATGACGAACAGGAGAATTGACATTGGATCCAAGGGGAATTCCGTTCTTTAGCGTGGTGTAGCTGGGTTTTCCGGCGACGTTGGCTTCGCTTCGGCCGGGGCGGGTTTGCGGTGCAGGCAGAACGCCTGACATGTTCCTTCCCCAAGCGACGGGGGCGTCAGGGCCACCCGCGAAACAAAGACCCGAACGTGCCGGGCGTCATACCAGTCTAAAGGGAAAAGCTGAAGGGAGCCTGCTATTGGCTCTCCGGGGCCCAGTCCCCCGCCGCGGCATCGCCCCCGGCGGGCTCGAAAAGGTCCAGTTGCTCCTGCGCGAAGACACCGGACGGGATGGCATAGCCCAGGTGCGTCCATGCCGGTGCCATGGCAATCCTGCCGCGGGGCGTACGGCCCAGCAAGCCCTCCCGGACCAGGAACGGTTCGGCGACTGTCTCAACGGTTTCGGTTTCTTCACCGACGGCGATGGCGAGGGTGGACAGTCCGACCGGACCGCCGCCGAACTTGGTGATGAGTGCGTCGAGGACGGCCCGGTCCAGCCGGTCCAGACCCTTTTTGTCCACCTCATACATGTCCAGGGCAGCGGACGCGGTCCTGGCGTCGATTTGTTCGACGCCGTGCACCAGCGCCCAGTCCCGGACGCGCCGCAACAGCCGGTTGGCAATACGGGGAGTGCCGCGGGAACGGCCGGCGATTTCGGCGAAGCCGGCCGAGTTGACCTTCAGGTCCAGCAGTCCGGCAGAACGCCGCAGCACCAGTTCCAGCTCCGGAACCGAGTAGAACTCGAGGTGCCCGGTGAAGCCGAACCGGTCGCGCAGCGGTCCCGGCAGCAGTCCCGCGCGGGTGGTGGCGCCCACCAGGGTGAACGGCGGCAGCTCGAGCGGGATGGCGGTGGCACCGGCCCCTTTGCCCACCACGATGTCAACGCGGAAGTCCTCCATTGCCATGTAGAGCATTTCCTCTGCAGGCCGGGACATGCGGTGGATCTCGTCCAGGAACAGGACCTCGCCCTCAGAGAGCGAGGACAGGATTGCTGCGAGGTCGCCGGCGTGCTGGATGGCAGGTCCGCTGCTGAGGCGCAGCGGCGCGTTCATCTCGGCGGCAACGATCATCGCCAGGGTGGTCTTGCCCAGGCCGGGCGGCCCGGAGAACAGCACGTGGTCGGCAGTCCGTCCGCGCATCCGGGACGCCTGGAGCACCAGCGACAGCTGCTTGCGCACCCGGTGCTGGCCAACGAAGTCGTCAAGGTTCTTGGGCCTGAGCGCCGCCTCAATGGCACGCTCCTCCGGCTCCTCCCCCGCTGCGACCAGGGACGGTTCAGCCACGGGTGCCTACGCGGTTGCCTGCCCGGGCGCCGTCCTGGCCCAGCCAGCGGAGGGTGGTGCGCAGGATTTCGGGCACGTTGCCGCGGAAGGACACTTCCGGGTCCTCCGCAAGGGCTTTGTCGATGCTGGTGGAGGCGTCCTTTTCGGACCAGCCCAGGCTGGTCATGGCGGCCACCACCTGGGGCTTCCAGGCAGCTTCTGCGGGCGTGGCGGCACCGGGGGCCGCAGCGGTTCCGTGCGGGACGAGCTTTCCAGCCAGCTCCAGCACTATCCTGCCGGCCACCTTGGGGCCGATTCCGGGGACCTTCGTGAAGGTCTTGCTGTCCCCTGTGTGCGCGGCAACCCTGATTGCTTCGGGATCGTGGACGGCCAGGACTGCAAGCGCAAGCCGGGGACCGACGCCGCTGACACTCAGCAGGATGTCGAAGACCTCGCGTTCGTCGTCGGAGGCGAAGCCAAAGAGCGTCAGCGAGTCTTCCCGCACGATCAGGGAGGTGAACAGCTGGCCTTGTTCACCCACGTGCAGCCTGCTGAGCGTCTGGGGCGTGGCGTTGACGCTCATCCCGGCACCGTTGAGGTCTATCACGGCCGTGGACAGGCCAACATGCGCTACGGTTCCGCGGAGGAAACTGATCAAGGCCGGGCTCCCGTTGTACCGCCGGCCTCACAGTGAGGGCCCGGCTATCCGAACATATTTACGAATACCCTAGCAAGCAGCAGGGACAATCAGCGTGCACGGCGCGCCTTCGCCTCCGCCTCGGCCCATGCCCGCTGCGCGGGCGTCAGGGATGAGCTGCCGGGACCCGTGGTGGCCACGGCCGCGCCGCTTCCGGCCCGCCACGCGTGCGTGATGGCCAGCGCCAGCGCGTCGGCGGCGTCGGCCGGACGCGGCGGCGCGTCAAGGCGGAGGATCTTGGTGACCAGCTTGGTCACGGCGTCCTTGTTGGAGGACCCGCTCCCGGTCACGGCGGCCTTGACCTCTGATGGCGTGTGCAGCGCCACCGGAATTCCCCGGCGGGCCGCCGCAGCGATGACCACGCCGGAAGCCTGGGCTACGCCCATCACCGTGCTGACGTTGAGCTGGGAAAAGACGCGTTCGACGGCGAGGACGTCCGGCTCGTAGCGGTCAAGCCATTCGTCAATTGCCGTGGCGATCACCAGCAGGCGCCGGTCCAGCGTCTCCTCGGGGGACGTGCCTACCACGCCGACGGCCACCATGCTGGCCCGCCGGTTCCGCTCAACATCCACCACGCCAATGCCGCACCGGGTTAGGCCGGGATCAACGCCGAGGACGCGGAGTGTCACCCGGCCCCCATCGAAGTGCCCGGCACAGCCTCCGGGGACGCACTAGCCGGCAAGGCGGGACGTCACTCGGATTCCAGGGCGGCCTGGACTTCGTCGCTGAGGTCGGCGTTGCTGTACACGTTCTGGACGTCGTCGAGGTCCTCGAGGGCGTCGGCAAGCTTCAGGAACTTGCGGGCGCCGTCCACATCCAGCTCAACCTGCATTGAGGGCACGAACTCAACTTCGTCGGTGTCGTACTCGATGCCGGCTTCCTTGAGTGCTTCGCGGATGGCGGGAAGATCTCCCGGCTCCGAATGGATCTCGAAGGTCTCGCCGTTGTCCTTGACTTCCTCCGCGCCTGCGTCGAGGACGGCCATCAGGACGTCGTCCTCGCTCAGGCCGTTCTTGGGCAGGTTCACAACACCCTTGCGGGTGAAGAGGTAGCTGACGGAGCCCGGGTCCGCGATGGTGCCGCCGTTGCGGGAGATGGCCAGCCTTACTTCGGAAGCCGCCCGGTTCTTGTTGTCGGTAAGGCACTCGATCAGCAGGGCTGAGCCCTGGGGCCCGCGGGCCTCGTACATGATTTCGGTGTAGTCCACCACTTCACCGGTGAGCCCGGCGCCGCGCTTGATGGCGCGGTCAATGTTGTCGTTGGGGACGGACGTTTTCTTGGCCTTGGTAACGGCCAGTTCCAGGCCGGGGTTGCCGGCGAGGTCCGGTCCACCCATCCGGGCGGCAACTTCGATGTTCTTGATCAGTTTGGCAAACGACTTTGCGCGGCGGCTGTCAATGATCGCCTTTTTGTGCTTGGTCGTTGCCCATTTGGAGTGGCCTGACATGCTTTACGCTTCTCCTCTGATCATGCGGATAAAAAGTTCGTGTACGCGTTTCTCGCCGGTCACTTCCGGGTGGAAGGAGGTGGCCAGCAGCTGGCCGGAACGCACTGCGACAATTCTAGCCGTCCCGGGCAGCGCTGCGGCGTGGGACGCCTGGCCGGGGTCCGCCGGTTCCACCTGCGCCAGGACCTCCACGTCCGCACCGACCCGCTCCACCCACGGACCGCGGATGAAGACAGCGTGCACGGGTGCCACGCCTGATTCCGTGGCGCTGAATTCCAGGCCCTTGAACTCCAGATCGGTTTCGAAGGACTCGCGCTGCCGGCCAAAGGCGTTGCGGCGGACGGTGATGTCCAGGCCGCCGAACGTCTGCTGGGGGGCGCCCGAAAGATCGGTGGCAGGATCGGCGATGTCCGAGGCAAGCAGGATCATCCCTGCGCAGGAGCCATAGACCGGCAGTCCCTCGGCGATGTACTTCCGGAGCGGGTCTGCAAGGTCGAAGGCCCTCGCCAGCTTGTCGATGGTGGTGGATTCGCCTCCGGGAATGATAAGGCCGTCCAGGCCGTCCAGCTCCTCCGGGCGGCGGACAGCCACGCCCTGCGCGCCGGTGGCTTCGGCAGCGCGGAGGTGTTCGCGGAAGTCTCCCTGGAGGGCCAGGACGCCGATCCGCAGGCCTGAGCCCACGCGCGCAGGAGCAGCAGAGGGGGGATTCGTCATCCCTCCAGCATACGGGCCCTCCCTCCATGGCTGCTGCCACTCGGAGGCCCCGGCAAAGGTTGCATGCCGCTGCTGGGATATATTCAAAACATGGTCTTCTTCAGTGTTCCGCTCGGCAAGCTGGTCCGCAGGGTGTCCCGGCTGCGGGGCGGCGGGTCCGCACTTCCAGGACTGGTGGTCGAGAAAATCGATCCCGGCTTCATGCGGCGGACGCTCACCACGCTGCCCCATGGTGTGGCGGTGGTCAGCGGTACCAACGGCAAGACGACCACCACCAAGATGGTGGTCGAACTGCTGGAGAGCCAGGGCCTGAAGGTCTTCACGAACCGGACCGGCAGCAACTTCACCCGGGGCGTGGCGGCGGCCCTCCTCGGCGAGGTGGACTGGCGCGGCAGGCTGGATGCGGACGTCGCGGTGCTGGAACTGGACGAAGCCCATGCGGTCCATTTCGTGAACAGCGTCCCGCCCCGCTACTGCCTCTTACTGAACGTTCTGCGTGACCAACTGGACCGTTTCGGCGAGATCGACAAAACGGCACAGCTCCTGCAGCACATCGCTTCCAAGACCACAGGAACCGTGGTCCTGAACCGCGAGGACCCCCGCGTTGCCAGGATCGCGGAAACACTGACTGGCCAGGAGGTCAAGTACTTCGGCCTTGACGACTCCCTGCTGGGCACCTTTCCCAATGACGACGACATGCGTGCCGCTCCGGGGAGCCCCGCGCCGGCGGGCCTGCAGGAAAAGCCGGCAGCCGACGTCGTGCTCCGCAAAGTGGGCGCGGACAGCGCCGAGTTTGAGTACGACGGCGGGACGGTCACCACGGCGATGAAGCTGCGCGGCGTCTACAACATCTTTAACGCGGCTGCTGCGCTGACGCTGGCCCGCAGCATCTGCGGCGGTGGCGCCGCCACCGCCGACCACGCCACTTTGCTGGACGCGCTGTCCCGGGTGGCGCCGGCCTTCGGCCGCGGCGAAAGCCTGACCGTGGACGGCCAGCCGCTGGACCTGGTGCTGGTGAAGAACCCCAGCGGTTTCCGGCTGGGACTGAAATCCTTCCCCGCCGCCGGGTACGCCACCATGATCGCCATCAACGACAACTACGCGGACGGGCGGGACATGTCCTGGCTGTGGGACGTGGAATTTGATTCCCTGCGCGGGGCGGGGGTGGAAATGATAAGCGGGTCGCGCGCCTACGACATGGCGCTGCGGCTCCAGTACGACGACGTCCAGGTCGGAGCGGTGCAGACCGACATCCCGGCCGCCCTGGCAGCCTTTATCCGGGAGGGCCAGGGCAAGCCCAAAAGGATTTTCTGCACCTACACCGCTATGCTGGCCATCCGCCGCGAGCTGTCCAAAATCACCACCGTGGAGGTTGTCTCGTGAATCCTGCAGAAGCAGCGACGGCCGGCGGCCAGTCCAAGGGCACCCTCCGGGTGGTGCAGCTGTACCCGCGCGACATGAACATCTACGGCGATTGGGGCAATGCCCTGGTCCTGCAGCGCCGCATTTCCTGGCACGGGTACACCCCTGAACTGCTCGAATACAACGTGGGCGATCCTTTTCCCGAGGGCGTGGACATCATTGTCGGCGGCGGCGGGCAGGACAGCGGGCAACTGGTGATCCAGGACGACCTGCAGGCCCGGGCCGGCCAGCTCAAGGAGCTGGCCGAGGATGGTACGCCGATGCTGGTCATTTGCGGCCTGTACCAGCTTTTTGGCCGGTTCTTCAAAACCCGCACCGGCGCTGTCATCCCGGGCATCAGCATCCTGGACGTGGAAACCCACGGCACCGATGAGCGCCTGATCGGCAACGTCAAAGTCTCAACCAATGAGTTCGGCGACGTCCTCGGCTACGAAAACCACAGCGGCCAAACCACGCTGGGCAGCGGTGTGCGGCCACTCGGTACCGTAGCCAAGGGAACGGGCAACAACAGCAACGACGGCCATGAAGGGGCCCGCTACCGCAACATCGTGGCCAGCTACCTGCACGGCTCGCTGCTGCCGAAGAACCCCGCCATCGCCGACTTCCTCATCCGCACCGCAGCGGAGCGCAAGTTCGGCAGCTTCTCCCCCGGCAACCCGGACGACACCTATGCCGTCCTGGCCCGGGAGCACGCTGCCCGCCGGCCGCGCTGACCAAAAAGACTACTGACCCGGGTTACCGGCAGAGGTGCGGCATCCCGGTCAACGCCACTGGAAGTACTCCCGGTGGATGTTGGCCCGGCGGACTCCGGCGGCCCGGAAGGCTTTGCGGAACTGCCGCAGCATGGGATCCGGTCCGCCCATGAAAACCGACAGCTGGCGTGGTTCGGTTCCCACTGCGGCCAGGACTGCCTCCGGGGTGAGCCGGCCATCCGCCTCGGTGTCCACCAGATGGACCGTGAGCCGTGGCTGATTCCAGGCGGCGGCAGTGATCTCGTCGGCAAAGGGCGACGGACCTGCCGAGGTCACGAAGAAGTGGACGTCTTCGTGGAGCTCCCCGTCCAGTGACCGCAGCCAGCTGAGGAAGGGCGTGATTCCCACACCGCCGGCGACCCAGGCCTGATGGGACGTGCCGCGGTGCCGGTCAAAGCGTCCGTAGGGCCCACCGACCACGGCCGGCATCCCCGGCTGGACCACGTCCGGAAGCCTGGCTGTATGGTCGCCCAGCGCCTTGACCGTGATGCTGATTCCACCTTCCTCTGCCGGTCCCGAGATGGAGAATGGGTGCCGCTGCCAGCCCTCTGCTGTTTCCAGGTAGACCATGGCGAACTGGCCCGGCCTGAAATCCAGCGGCCGGCCCAGGGGACGGAGCGCCACTTCCACCAGGTCCGGCGCAACGGGCCGGACGGACGCAACCTGGTAGTCGTGGTGCGGCAGGAAATGCCGCGACAGCAGCTCGCGGTAGGCGTAGAACCCCAGTCCCGTCCCGCCGATAACCACGTAACTCCACCGGAGCGCGGGCGCGGCCTCAAACGCGCTGGCGTCGAGCAGGCCGTGCAGGAAGCCGGCGGCCAGGAACAAGCCGGTCAGCCGGTGGAAGCCCCGCCACCGCTCGTAGCCACCCAGCACGCGGGCCGCCATTTGGACCGGCCGGGTTCCAAGAGATGCCAGGACCAGGCGGCGGAGAGGTGCGGGAAGCATCGTCCGCCAGCGCGGCAGGACTGCCCACACCACCAACGCGGCCAGGCCGCTGATGGCGACCACTGCCAACGTCTTGCCCAGGCTGGTTGCTTCCGGATTGGCGGCAAGTTCAATATGGGGCAGCAACAGGATGGTTGCCGTAATCGCCGCCCTGCGGTGCCAAATGGCGGCGTGGTCAATGCCACCAAAAATCGGCTCGACGTGAGGGAGGGTGCTGACCAGGACCAGCGCGATCGAATACAACAAGACGGACTCGCCACCGAAGAGCTGCCCAACGTGCCCCAGGACAGGTTCGCCGGCAGGGCGTGCCAGTAACCAGAAGACGCCGTACACCGCCACCAGCACCGTGATGGCGCCGGGCCCCAGCCATCGGAACGGAATGCCCAGGAAGTCGGTCCCGGGCCTGCTGCCAACCTTGGTCATGGGCCACGGTCCCTTCGTCATTGCCCTGCCTTTTGCGCGTGCCATGCAGGTCGCGTCGATTGCGGCCCGTGCCGGGCCCCATAGCGGCAATTGTAGGGACACAGGCTGGGAGCGCATCCTCCATCCCCCGATTGAGAAGCGTACCCCGCTGTGAAAGGTTTACCCCATGACGAACCCGCTCCTTTCCGCCAGTCCCCTGCCCTACGGCCTTCCACCGTTCCAAACCATCGCCGTGGAGCAGTACCGTGAAGCCATCAACGCAGGGTTGTCCGCGCACCTGGACGAGATCGGGGCCATCGCCGGCAACGCCCAGCCCGCGACATTCGAGAACACGGCCCTGGCCATGGAACGTTCCGGGCAGTTGCTGAACCGGTCAGCCGCGGCGTTCTTCACCCTGGTGTCGGCAGATGCGTCGCAGGAAATCCGGGAGCTGGAGACAGAACTGTCCCCGCGCTTCCAGGCCCACCAGGACGAGGTGTACCTCAACAGGGCCTTGTTCGAACGCTTCGCCGCCATCGATACGGACACTTGCGATCCCGAGTCGGCCCGCCTGGTGGAGGAATACCTCAAAGAGTTCCGCCAGTCAGGCATCCAGCTGGATGCGCCGGGCCAGGAGCGGCTGCGCGCCATCAACGCCGAACTGGCGCGCCTGGGCACCGAGTTCGGCCAGCGGGTCAAGGAAGGAATGAAGTCCGCCGCACTGCTGCTGGATGACGCGGGCGACCTGGCGGGGCTGCCGGCCGACGACGTCGCCAGCGCAGCGGTTGCAGCCCGCGACGCCGGACACGACGGCAAATACCTGCTCACCCTGATCCAGCCCGGCAACCAGCCTGCCCTCGCCGCACTCGAGAACCGTGACGTCCGCCGTCGCCTGTTCGAAGCCTCCGTGGCGAGGGGCAGTGACGGCGGCAGCCTGGATGTCCTGGACCTGGCCCGGGACATGGCCGGGCTGAGGGCGGAGAAGGCACGGCTGCTGGGGTTCGCCAACTATGCCGAACTTGTGGTTGACCGGCAGACGGCGCCGGACTTCGAAGCGGTCCGGACCATGCTGGGCCGGATGGCGCCGGCCGCCATCCGCAATGCCGACGCCGAGGCGGCGGCGCTGGCCGGGGTTGCCGGCCACCCGCTGGAAGCGTGGGACTGGGCCTACTACTCGGCCAAGGTGCGGCGGGAAAAGTACGACGTCGACGAACAGGCGCTCCGGCCGTACTTTGAACTCAACCGCACCATTAACGACGGCGTGTTTTTTGCGGCCACATCCCTGTACGGCGTCACCTTCCACGAGCGGACCGACCTCCACGGCTACCACCCTGACGTGCGTATCTGGGAGGTCCGCCACGAGGACGGCTCCGCCCTGGGGCTGTTCCTGGGCGACTATTACGCGCGCGAATCGAAGCGCGGCGGCGCCTGGATGAACTCGCTCGTGGACCAATCGGCGCTGCTGGGCACCCGGCCCGTGGTGATCAATACCCTGAATATTTCCAAGCCGCCCGCGGGTGAACCGACGCTTCTCACCCTGGACGAACTGCGGACCCTTTTCCACGAGTTTGGCCACGCGCTGCACGGCCTGTTGTCGAGCGTTACCTATCCGCGCTTTTCAGGCACCGCGGTGCCGCGGGATTTCGTGGAGTACCCGTCGCAGGTGAACGAAATGTGGATCATGTGGCCGGATGTAGTGTCCAACTACGCACGCCACCACATCACCGGCGAGCCGCTGCCGCAGGACATCGTGGACCGGCTGGAGGAATCCCGGCTCTGGGGCGAGGGATTCGCCACCACCGAATACCTGGGAGCTGCCCTTCTTGACCTGGCGTGGCATGTGCTGGAACCGGGCGGTGCCCCTGACCATGTGCTGGAGTTTGAGGCGAAGGCCCTGGCTTCCGCCGGGATCGCCCATCGCCTGATTCCGCCCCGGTACCGCACCGGGTACTTCCAGCACATCTTCGCCGGGGACGGATACGCGGCGGGCTACTACTCCTATATCTGGAGCGAAGTATTGGACGCAGAGACCGTTGACTGGTTCAAGGAGAACGGCGGCCTAACCAGGGCGAACGGCGAACGCTTCCGGCAGGAGTTGCTCTCCCGGGGCAACAGCCGCGACCCGCTGGAATCGTTCCGCATCGTGAGGGGCCGCGACGCACAGCTGGACCCCCTGCTAAGGCGCCGCGGCCTGGAGTAACCCCCTGACCTTAAAGAAGTACGACGCCGGTCCCCCACCGAAAGAAGGTGAGGAACCGGCGTCGTCATTACTTAGGTGAGGCGACCACCAGCGACAGGCGGGGGTGATCCGGCAGCACGCGTAAAAGGGGCCCCGCGCCCCGACCAGCGACAAAGCCGCCAAACGAGGCGCGGGGAATAGCGTGCAGAGGATCAGCGCCGCCAGGCGCCCAAAGAGGACGCGAGGAGGGTGTTACCAGCCGCGTTCGGCGAGGCGGTGCGGCTGGGGGATCTCGTCGACGTTGATGCCCACCATGGCTTCGCCGAGGCCGCGGGAGGCCTTGGCGATGACGTCGGGGTCGTCGAAGAAGGTGGTGGCCTTGACGACGGCGGCCGCGCGCTGGGCGGGGTTGCCGGACTTGAAGATGCCGGAGCCGACGAAGACGCCGTCGGCACCGAGCTGCATCATCATGGCCGCGTCAGCGGGGGTGGCGATGCCGCCGGCGGTGAACAGGACGACGGGCAGCTTGCCGGCGGCGGCAACTTCCTTGACCAGTTCATACGGGGCCTGCAGTTCCTTGGCCGCGACGTAGAGCTCGTCCTCGGGCAGGGAGGACAGCCGGGCGATCTCGGAGCGGATCTTGCGCATGTGTCCGGTGGCGTTGGAGACGTCGCCGGTGCCGGCTTCGCCCTTGGAGCGGATCATGGCCGCGCCCTCGTTGATGCGGCGCAGGGCCTCACCGAGGTTGGTGGCGCCACAGACGAAGGGAACCTTGAAGTTCCACTTGTCGATGTGGTTGATGTAGTCGGCGGGGGTCAGGACCTCGGACTCGTCGATGTAGTCGACACCAAGGGACTGCAGGACCTGGGCCTCGACAAAGTGGCCGATGCGGGCCTTGGCCATGACCGGGATGGACACGGCATCAATGATCTGGTCGATCATGTCGGGATCGGACATGCGGGACACGCCGCCCTGGGCACGGATATCGGCCGGAACACGCTCCAGCGCCATGACTGCCACGGCACCGGCGTCTTCGGCGATGCGGGCCTGCTCGACGTTGACGACGTCCATGATGACGCCGCCCTTGAGCATCTCGGCCATGCCACGCTTCACGCGGCTGCTGCCCGTGACGCTGTTCGCGGACGAACCGGCCTCGTTGCTTACATCAGGTGTAGACACAAAAACCCCTATGGGTAGACAGATGATCTTCGCCGGGCATGCGGCGGCAGCTGCCGGAGGTGCACGCACGGATTGCCGGGTCGCTTGACCGGGCACTTATATACTAGTCCCCCGCCGCACGGCAGGCTTAATCATGTCTAATCTGCGGGCGTGGGCTCTGCCAATGCCTGCCGGCGTACC
This sequence comes from Arthrobacter sp. StoSoilB19, assembly GCF_019977275.1. NCBI lineage: Bacteria > Bacillati > Actinomycetota > Actinomycetes > Micrococcales > Micrococcaceae > Arthrobacter > Arthrobacter sp. StoSoilB19. The sequence goes on from NZ_AP024650.1 coordinate 2,357,617, forward strand.
GAGATAACGCGCTGAACGACGGTGATGAGGCTGGCCGCCGCCAGGAGGACCAGTGTGACCAGGAGCACCACCGGCGGGAGGCCCAGGCCGGTCAGGCCGGTTACCACCAGGATGGATACCAGGCGTTCCGCCCGCTCGGCGATCCCCACGTTGGCCGTGAAGCCCAGCGACTCCGCCTTCGCCCGGGCGTAGGAGACAACCATGCCCAGGACAAGGCAGAGCAGGGCGGCCACGGCGATGGCCATGTTGTTGCCGCCGGTGAAGAACCAGACGGACACCCCGGCGAAGAGGGCACCGTCGGCAACCCGGTCCAGGGTGGAGTCGAGGAAGTTCCCCCAGCGGCTCTTCACGCCCTGCATCCGGGCCATGATGCCGTCCAGGACGTCCGAGAAGATGAAGGCAGTGATGAAGAGCGTGCCCCAGAAGAGCTGCCCCAGCGGGTAGAAGCCCAGGCTTCCGGCCGCAACACCTGCAGTTCCGAGGATGGTTACCGCATCCGGGGAGACACCGATCTTCAGGAGCCAGCGGGCCAGCGGGGTGAACAGTGCGGTGAAAAAACCGCGGGCATGCCTATTCAGCATCCGACTCCCCGGGCCAGGCTTCGGCCACTTGTCTCCGGACCTCGTCAAGGGTCTGGGTGATGGCCTTGGTTTGGGCGATGATGGGGAAGAAATTGCCGTCCCCGCCCCACCGCGGAACGATGTGCTGGTGCAGGTGCGCCGAGATGCCGGCTCCGCCCACAACCCCTTGGTTCATGCCCAGGTTGAAGCCGCCGGGATTGGACACCTTGCGCAGGACCCGCATTGCCGTCTGGGTTAGGTCGGCAAACTCGGCGGTTTCTTCGACCGTGAGGTCCGTGTAGTCCGGAATATGCCGGTACGGACACACCAAAAGGTGCCCGGGATTGTAGGGGAACAGGTTCAGCACCACGTAGCAGGTCCGGCCGCGGTAGACGATGAGCGCCTCTTCGTCGGTGCGGGCGGGGCCCACGCAGAACGGGCAGTCGTTCTCATTCTTGAACTGGTGCTGCCCGCCCTTGATGTAGGCCATCCGGTGCGGAGTCCACAGGCGCTGGAAGGCGTCGGGGACACCGGCGAGGGCGAAGTCGTCGGTAACGCCGGCATCGCCTGGATATCCTGCGCCTGTGTTCTCCTGCACTGTGCTGCTTCCGTTCGCTAGCTGGTCCGGTTGCGGACGGCGTCGGTGATCCGCTTGACCGCTTCCGACACGGGCACGCCGTTGTCCTGGCTGCCGTCGCGGAAACGGAAGGAAACGGCGCCGGCCTCCGCGTCGTCGCCGCCGGCGATCAGCACGAACGGGATCTTGTCCTTGCTGGCGGTGCGGATCTTCTTGGGGAACCGGTCCGAGGACGTATCCACCTCGGCGCGGATGCCCTCGGCCTTAAGCTGGTCGACGACGTCGAACATGTACTCGTTGAACGCCTCCGCCACGGGGATGCCCACCACCTGGACCGGAGCCAGCCACGCGGGGAACGCGCCGGCGTAGTGCTCGGTGAGGACGCCCATGAACCGCTCCACCGAGCCGAAGAGCGCACGGTGGATCATCACCGGCCGCTGCCGGCTGCCGTCGGCGGCCTGGAATTCCAGCTCGAACCGTTCGGGCAGGTTGAAGTCCAGCTGGATGGTGGACATCTGCCAGGTGCGGCCCAGCGCATCCTTGGCCTGCACGGAAATCTTGGGGCCGTAGAACGCCGCTCCGCCCGGATCGGGCACCAGCTCCAGCCCGGACTCCTGCGCCACCTCGGCAAGGGTCCTGGTGGCTTCCTCCCAGGTGGCGTCGTCGCCCACGTACTTCTCCGGGTCCTTGGTGGACAGCTCCAGGTAGAAGTCGTTCAGGCCGTAGTCCTTGAGCAGGTCCAGGACAAAGGTCAGGGTCTTGGTGAGTTCGTCCTTCATCTGCTCGCGGGTGCAGTAGATGTGGGCGTCGTCCTGTGTCATTCCACGGACGCGGGTGAGGCCGTGGACCACGCCGGATTTCTCGTAGCGGTAGACCGATCCGAATTCAAACAGCCGGAGGGGCAGTTCACGGTAGGACCGGCCGCGGGAGCGGAAGATGAGGTTGTGCATGGGGCAGTTCATCGGCTTCAGGTAGTAGTCCTGGCCGGGCTTGCGCACGGTGCCGTCCTCGTTGAGTTCGGCGTCCACGTGCATGGCGGGGAACATGCCGTCCTTGTACCAGTCCAGGTGGCCGGAGACCTCGTAGAGGTGGCCCTTGGTGATGTGGGGGGTGTAGACGAACTCGTAGCCGGCCTCGACGTGGCGCTGGCGGGAGTAGTCCTCCATCTCCTTGCGGATGATGCCGCCCTTGGGGTGGAAGACGGGCAGGCCGGAGCCCAGTTCGTCCGGGAAGGAGAAGAGGTCGAGTTCCGAGCCGAGCTTGCGGTGGTCGCGGCGCTCGGCCTCGGCAATGCGCTCCTGGTATGCCTTCAGCGCTTCCTTGGTGGGCCACGCGGTTCCGTAGATGCGCTGCAGCTGCTGGTTTTTCTGGTTGCCCAGCCAGTACGCCGACGACGAACGGGTCAGCGCGAAGGCGTTGGAGATCATCTTGGTGTTGGGCAGGTGCGGGCCGCGGCAGAGGTCACACCAGACGGTGGTGCCTTCCTTGCGCTCCACGTTGTCGTAGATGGTGATGTCACCGGCGCCGACCTCGACGTTCACGCCCTCGCCTGCCTCGGCAGCGTCGTTCTTCTTGCCGAGCAGTTCGAGCTTGTAGGGCTCGTTCTTCATGGCTTCGCGGGCCTCGTCCTCGCTGACCACGCGGCGGACGAATTTCTGGTTCTGGTTGACGATCTTGAGCATCATCTTTTCGAGGGTCTTGAGATCCTCGGGGGTGAAAGGCTCGGCGACGTCGAAATCGAAGTAGAAACCGTCGGTGATGTAGGGGCCAATGCCGAGTTTGGCGTCGGGGCGCAGCTGCTGCACTGCCTGTGCCATCACGTGGGCGGTGGAGTGGCGCAGGACGTTCAGGCCGTCGGGCGAATCAATGGTTACGCCTTCCACCTCGGCGCCTTCGGGCAGTTCCTGGTCCAGGTCCTTCAGCTCGCCGTTGACGCGGGCCACAACAACATCACGGCGCTCAAAGAAGAGTTCCGCACCGGTTGTCCCGGTAGTCACCTTGGTCTCTTCGCCATCGACGAGAAGGGTGATCTGCTGGGCATCTGACACGGGTGTCTCCTATTCAAAGTTGAGGCTTCATAGCTTGTGGCATACGGGGACCACAGCCAGCCACCGTCAATGCTATCGGTTCCGGTTGAGCCCACCAACGCGGCGCACAGCACGCTCACCCGTTAAAGCCGGTAATCGCCAGCGTCCTGCTGATGCCGTCCAGGGGATGCGGGCCGTCCTGGGCAGCCGCTGGCGAGGACTCGGGGAAGGGCAGCGTCTCCGTGCGGCTGAGGTCCCAGGCCATGCTTGCGCTCAGGCTGATCCCCCGGGGGCCGGTCCTTCGGGTGGTGCCGCGGATCAGCAGCAGGCGGGTGCCAAACAAAAGTGGCCCTGCACTTTCCTGGGCCTCATGGAAGAAGACCGAATCAACGCAGCCGGTGCCGTCGTCGATGCTGATGAACACCACCCTCCGTCCGCCGCGCATGGGAGGGGTCTGGGTTGCCACCCGCACCCCGGCCACCAGCACTTCGGTCCCGTTGCGCAGGCTGAGGAGTTTATCGGCTGTGGTGACGCCCAGCTTTTCCAGCAGGGGACGGTGGCTTTCCATCAGATGGGTGCTGACATCGACGGCCATGAGGTCCAGTTCCGCCCGGACGTTTTCCACCAGCGTGGGGGCTGGAAGCCCGGGCTTGATGTTGCGCAGTTCAATATCGCCCAAGGGTAGGGACAGCTGTCCCTCCAGGATGTCGGCGCCTTTGCGCGCGCCAGTGGCTGACTGGAGCTGCTGCAGGTGCTGCACCAGGTCGGCCCGGTTGGCTGTTCCCCCGGCTTCCCGGTGCAGGGCATCAAAGGCTCCCAGCTGGGCGAGCCGCCTGATGCTTGGCTTGCTGAGCCGCGAGCGCGCGCGGAGGTCTGCCAGTGAGTCATATGGCTGGCCTGCCACTATCCGCTTCAATTCGGCTGCGGACAGCCCGTAGATCCCGTTCAGGCTGAGCCGGATCCCCAGCCTGCCGGCGTCCTGGCCGGACTCGATCCGCTCCACCCGGTATTCAGCTTTGCTCCGGTTGATGTCCAGCGGAAGGATGGGTATCCCGAGCCTGCGGGCTTCGGCCACCAGCAGCCGTTTGGGATACATCCCGGGGTCGTGCTCCCATAAGCCGGCAAGGAAGGCTTCCGGGTGGTGTGTCTTAAGCCAGGCGGACTGGTAGGTGGGGACGGCGAAGGCAGCACCGTGGGCTTTGCAGAAGCCGAAACTGGCAAACGACTTCAATGTCCCCCATACCTTGTCCACCACTTCGGGGGCATATCCCCTGGCTTTTGCATTGCGCCGGAAGTATTCCTCCACCCTGGCTTCACCGTCGTCGCTGCTCAGCGCCCTGCGGAACTCGTCGGCTTTGGCAAGCCCGCAGCCGGTCATGATGTCGAGGGTTTTCAGGATCTGTTCGTGGAACACCGTGACCCCATGGGTTTCCTGCAGCACCGGTTTAAGGTCCGGGTGGGGGTAGACCTCAGGGGCGAACCCGTGCCGGTGTTCCAGGAAGGGCCGCACCATGTCGGATTTCATGGGGCCGGGACGGAACAGTGAAATATCGATGATGAGGTCGTTGAACTCCCGGGGTGCCATCTTTCCAATCAGCTCCCGCTGCCCCGGGGATTCAATCTGGAAGCAGCCAAGGGTGTGCGTGCTCCTGATCAGCTGGTATGTCGGTTCGTCGTCGAGGGGAACGGCGTTGAGGTCGATCCGGCCGTCCCCGGCGATGTAGTCAGGGCCTGTTCCGTCAGGTCCTGCCGAGTGCCTTCCTGCCTCCACCACGTCCTTCTTGCTGGGGTGGATGCGGATGATCTCCCGGACTGCGAAGGCCATGGCGCTTTGCATGCGCACCCCAAGGACATCGAGTTTGAGCATGCCCATGGGGTCCATGTCGTGCTTGTCGAACTGGCTCATGGGCAGCCCCAGGCCGCTTGGCTGGACCGGGGTGCGGTCCAGGAGTGTGGCATCGCCCAGGATCACTCCGCACGGGTGCATGGAGATGTGGCGGGGCAGCCGGTCCAGGCGTTCGGTCAGGTCCACCAGGAGGTCAAGCTGCTGGTTCCCGTCCGTGTCGCGCTGCTCCACCCGGCCGGCGAACTCCCGGAGCTCGGGCTTTTCCTGCAGGGCTTCACGGAACTTCCGGGCGGAAAAGCGCCACAACTGCTTGGCGATCTCCCCCACCTCGCCGTCGTCCATGCCCAGCGCCAGCCCGGCGTCGCGAACCGCCCCCCGGGCCCGGTACCCGTTCTGCATGCTCATCAGGGTGACGCGCTCCGGGCCGAACCGGTCAAAAATCCTGTGGTACACGTTGTGGCGTTCCGCGCTTTCCACATCGATGTCAATGTCAGGGAGGGTGGCACGGTCGTTGGAAAGGAAACGTTCAAAGATCAGGTCATGCTGGAGGGGATTCACATGGCTGACCTCGATCAGGTAGTTGACCAGGCTTGAGGCACCTGAGCCCCTGGCGGCCGCCCGGACCCCCATGTCCTGGATCATGCGGGATACCTCCGCCACCGTCAGGAAATAGGCGGAGAAACCCAGGTTCCGGATGATGCCAAGCTCATGCTCCAGCCGGGACAGCATCTCCTGTTCGGGTTTTCCTGAGATCCCCGGGAAACGCCTGCCGATTCCCGCATGGCAGCGCTGGACAAGTTCGGCGTGCGGATCCTGGCTGATCCCAATAACCGATGCTTCCGGAACCACTGGCTGCTTCCACCCCATATCGGTGCTGGGGTCGATCCGGCAGAGGTCGGCGAGCGCCTCTGTTTGCGCCATCAGCTGTTTGAGGTCTGCTGCACCGTAACCGGCAGCGGAAATGATTTCCTTTCCCAGTCCCAGCATTTGTTCGGAGGTTTTCAGCCAGCCCTGCCCGGTGGGCTGCAGGAGCGGTTCACCTGCAAGTTCCGGAAGGGACTTCAGGGTCCGGGCAGAATCCAGGACGTCGGCGGTTGGTGCGCCGTCTGCGGCACAGTACCTGACGGCGTTGGTGAGGATGGCGGGTACGTGGTGTTCCTCTGCGAGCCTGAGCATGCGGACTGCATGTGCGGTGCTGAAGGGAGTCCCCGGAGCGCTGAGCTGGGAGACAATTTCCGCCACGACCGTTCCAGCGGGCATGGCATCCAGCCATTGCTTGAACAGGGTCCGTGGACGCAGGTAGCGCCGGCCATCCATGGCCCGTCCGACGTCGGAATCCGGTCCAATCAGGACGGTCAGCACCGGCTTGAGGGTCTGGGGGTCAAGGGTGCGGGAGGCGAGTTCGGCACGGGTGACCGCGGCGGGCACCGCTCCCCCGGCTTTCCCCGAGGTCCTGGCGTGGGCATCGGAAACCAGCCGGCACAGCGCACGGTACCCGGCACCGTTGTTGTGGCCGCGGGCCAGCACCACCACCCTGCCGGATACCTGTGTGCGGTGATCGCCGTCGTCGTCAAATACTGCAAGGTCCACCCCCACTATGGGGTCGATGCCCGCCGCCATGCAGGCCTTGAGGTGCTTGATGGTGCCGTACAGCCCGTCCCGGTCGGTGCAGGCAAGGGCCGTTGCGCCGTCGGCTGCGGCCGCCATTGCCAGCTCTTCAGGCCAGGAGACACCGTAGTGGGCACTAAATGCCGTGGAAACGTGGAGGTGGGTAAAGCTCATGGTGATGGGAGGTGGGGATTCATGCGGTTTTGGGGCGAAGGCCGTCATGGATCCGCAGCAGCCGCCAACGGCCACTGCGGATATGGCGGGTCAGGTCAAGGGTGAGGGGTTCGGCAACGGCAGGTTCTCCTGGCCCCATCGGGCGGGACGCCACTTTGGCAGGCAGTACCTGGACCCGCCAGATTTCGTGGTCCACCACGCCCGGTCCGCTTCCCAGCGGAGCCCGGGTATCCTCTGCCCACCATTGCCGGCGTTCATACCAGCGGACAGGTTCGGCACAGACGATGTATGACGTTCCTGCCCACGTCAGGGATTCCGGCTGCCCGGAAGCGGAGCACACCACGTCAACGGACTCGCTGAACATGCCCACGTGCGCCTCCCTGCAGCTGCAGATTGTGACCCTTATTCGAATATGTATTCGAACGAATCCAGTCTACGCCGGGGAGGCAGCAAAACATAGGCGGGGGTGGACGGAGCGTGCGGCAGGGAGCAGGATGATGGCATGAGTACCGATGACGCACTCCTGAAGCAGGCAAGCATCAAGACCCAGGACTCCACCCTGGTTGCACGGTTCGACATCGACGGCACCATTCCGGACTCCGGGGCCTATGTGGTGGGCCTGATGGGAGCCTCGCCGGATTATTCCATGCAACGACGGCTGTGCATTGAGTTCATGAACGGGGAGGCAATCGCCTGCTACTCGTTCAACCGGGACCAGGGAATCGAGGAAGACTACGACCTGTCGGGAGTGTCCCACTCGGACAACAGCATTACCGGGAGCTTTCCCGCGACGGCCTTGACCGGGCTGGGGCAGGGCCATGTCCTGTCAGCCTTCAGTGAGGCGGACGGCCGGGAGTTCCAGCACGGGGTGCCGGTGGAGGAAGCCCTTTAGGGCTCCTCCGCCAGCCCCCGGAACAGGTCAGCTGTTTTCTTTGTGGATCCGCAGTTCAAGTTCAATGAACGCGGAGATCATCGCCCGGTAGGTTGCTTCGACGATGTCCGGATCGATGTCCTTTTTCTCTGCGGCGGACCGGACGTGCTCGATGATCCGCTCCACCCGTCCCGGGGCACGCACCTCTGCGTCATCACCCTTGAGGGTCCCGGCGATCCTGATCAGCCGTTCGCGGCGGGCAATGAGGGTGACAATCTGTTCATCCACCTCATCAACGGCAACCCGAACGGCAGCGAGCTGTTCCTTGTCGGCCCGGGCATCCCTATCGTTTCCTTGAATTGTCGCCATCATCTGACAGTATCGAAGCATGGAGCCAAGAGTCGACTTTATCTCCCTCGGAGTCCGCAATGTTCAGGCATCCCGCGACTTCTACGTTGATGGCCTTGGCTGGCCGGTCCACCGTGAGGTTGCCGGGGAAGTGCTGTTCATCCAGGTGAACCACGGCCTGGTGCTGTCCCTGTGGGACGTCCGCCAGATGCAGGCCGAAGCGGGCACCAGCCCTCCCGCCGGCATCCCCTGCATCACCCTCAGCCACAACGTCGCCGGTCCCGGGGACGTGGACAGGGTCATGGAAGAGGCCGCGGAGGCCGGCGCTGACATCATTGCCGAGCCGGTCACCCAGCCGTGGGGCGGCTACACGGGCTATTTTGCCGACCCCGACGGGTTCCGCTGGGAAGTGGCGTACAACCCCACCTGGGCAGTGGACGACGCCGGCAGGGTCACCGTCTGATCCCCGGCCGTACCATGGGGTGCGGCTGCTGGAGCTGGGCTGAAAAACAGGGCTGGGAGAACAGGGCGCTAGAACAGGGCAGCTAGAACAGGGCTTCGACCGGGCGGATCAGTTCGGGGCCGTTATTGCGGACATTGCCCACTTCCTTGCCCACCGACTCCACCCGCCAGTCGGCCGCGGCATTCTTGACGCCGGACCGCACCAGGTCCACGAGTCCGGCCGCGTCATCCGCCTGCGGATCCAGCCATGCCTCCATGGTGTCCCTGTCCATGGGCAGGGGGACGCGGTCGTGCAGCTCCGTCAGCTTCCCGAAGATGGTGGATTCAGACCCCGGCGGAGGCGTGTCTGCCGTGAGGATGGACGTTGAGAGCAGCCAGCGGCCCGGATCCCCTTCGGGAACGGAGGGGTCCTTCCACCACTCGTAGAGGCCGGCGAAGACCAGCCCGTGGTCCGTGCCCGGGTGCACGTAGTAGGGCTGCTTCGACTTCCCAGGTCCCTGCTTCCATTCGTAGTAGCCATCGGCCGGGACCGCGCAGCGGCGGGACTGGACTGCCTTCCGGAACGCCGGCTTCTCCAGCACCGATTCGCTCCGGGCGTTGATCATGCGGGAACCGATTCCGGGGTCCTTGGCCCAGGACGGGACCAGGCCCCAGCGTGCCACGTGCAGCTGGCGCACCTGCCGGGGCGCGGCACTGTCATCCACCAGGCGCTCCAGCACGATGGGGACGGCATCGGTGGGTGCCACGTTCCAGGACGGCGGGATGCTCACCTCGCTCTCCAGCTCGGCATCGAACTCAGCCAGCAGGTCCCCCACGGCACGTGCCATTACGTAGCGTCCACACATGGCACCAGCTTGCCACCGCCCGCCACAAACTGTCATCCGGCGCCGTTCCAGGCGTCAGGCACCGGGGAATACCGGCAGCCACGCTACGGTTGACGGTAAGGAAACCTTTCAAGCGACGTATAGGAGATCCCTGTGGACTTCACTCCCGAATCCGGCACCATCACGATGTTCTCCACCACCTGGTGCGGCTACTGCAACCGGCTCAAGAAGCAGCTGGACGCGCAGGGCATCGGCTACACGGAAGTCAACATCGAAGAGGTGGACGGCACTGCCGAACTCGTGGAGCAGCTGAACGGGGGCAACCGTACGGTTCCCACCGTGCTTTTCCCGGACGGCTCCGCAGCCACCAACCCGTCTGCTGCCGAGGTCAAGAGCCGGCTGGCTGCCTGACCGGCCCAAGGCGCGGCATCGCCGCAACTTTAGTGCGGGTCATGCCCCCAGGCTGCTGAAGGAAGCAGTTTCCAGGGTGGCATGGCCCGCATATGTTTCCAGCAGGGACCGCTCAACGGCTGCCACGTCAAGGCCGGACACCAGGTCGTTGGCGGCACCGGCGGTTGCCGGGTCCCAGTCCAGGCCGAGCGCGGCATAGCTGTCGGTGAGGACCTTGCGGATCGGGGCGGAATCCTCCACGACGATGACGGAGCTGAAGAGCCAGCCACCCGAGACCACACGCTGCGCGGTACCCACCAGTTTCACCCGCCGGGAGTTGTCCGCTGGATCCGTTCCATGCACGCTGAATTCACCGGGACAGTACTCGCCTGGGATTTCCCCCACCGCCGCCTGCACCCCAACGCCCCGCAGCGCCTGCGCAAAGAGCTCACCGAAGTAACCGAACCTGGTTTTGGAACCGGCGACGGCGTCCGCGTCCGGTTCGATATGGTCCACCACAAGGGTGCCACGGTGGTAGGCGGCCGCGCGTCCCCCCGCCCGCCGGACCAGGGGTTCGAAGCCGTTGTCCCGGCAGGCCCGGGCGGCGGCGTCAAAGCCGGGCAGGCGGGTGTCCCGCTGCCCGAACGCCACAGTGGGAGCCGGCCGGTACAGCCGCAGGGTGGGGCCGATGCCGCCGCTCCTGGCCCTGGCCAGCAGCTCCAGGCCGAATTCGAGGTCACGGCCCGCGCCGCGGGACACGTCCTGCCGCACCACGGTAAGCGTGCGGAGTCCAGTACCGGTGTGGTGCATTGTTGCGAAACTCCTGGGTCGGGTGCGGGCAGGCCATCCCTAGGTTACGCCCGACGGCGGCAACCGCCTTAACGAACCCGGCGCCCGGCCCACAGGGCGTGCAGCAGCGGAAGGGACGACGCGGCCATCAGCGCGTTCCCGGCCGCCAGGTCGTCGGCGCGGACGATGGCGCCGGCCACCAGCAGGGCAGCGAAAACCACGGCGGAGGCCGCGCGCCGTCCCGCCCGTTCCAGCCGCGCCGCCTGCCGCTCCAGCCGCGGAACAGCCACCTCCAGCGACCCCTCCTCAAGCCGGCCGGCCAGCGCGTCCAGCCTGCCGGGCAGGCGCAAGGCAATACCGGCGGCATCGAGCGCCTGCCGGGCCACGTCCTGCACCACGTTGCCGCGCTCGTCGCGCAGCAGCTGCGCCGCGTAGGGTTCCACCGAGTCCCAGAGGTTGAAACGTTCATCCAGCGCGCTGCACACACCGGAGGTCAGGGACATGGCTCGAATGATCAGCAGGAAATTCTCCGGCAGCTGGAACGGCAGCGAGCGGACCACGTCGCCGAACTCCACCGCGAAATCCCGGAACTCCCGGGGGTCGACTTCGCGGAGCTCGGCAAAGCCCATGCCGCCGAAGCGGGCAAAGAGCTGGGTCATGGCGCGTTCCAGGCCCACGCTGTCCGCCGACGGCATCAGGACGCCGACGTCGTTGATCGCCGCCACGAGTCCCTTGCCGTCGCGTGCGGCTGCTGCGATCAGGAGCTTCCGCAGGCCGCTGCGCGTGGATGGGGTAACCTCGCCCATCATGCCGAAGTCAATGAACGTCAGTTTCCAGGGGCGTTCGCCTGCGCCTGCACGGACGGGAGTGACGAAAATGTTCCCAGGGTGCGGGTCCGCATGGAAGAAGCCGTTGGTGAACAGCTGGTCGAACATGATGGCGGCAAAAACCGGGGCCACCGTGGCGGGATCGATGCCCGCGGCACGGAGCGCACGGGCATCGGTGATCTTGATGGCCGTGACATCCTCAAGGGTGAGTACACGGCGGGTTGTCCGTTCCCAGACAACTTCCGGTACCGCCACCCGGTCATCACCGGCAAAGTCAGCCGCAAAGCGCTCGGCGTTGACTGCCTCGTGCAGGTAATCAATCTCCTGCAGGCTGATCATGGCGAATTCCTCTACCAGGGCACGCATGTCGGCGCGGCGGGAGACGAGCCGGACGTGGCTGAGCCAGCCGGCCACTTTCCGCAGCGCGGCAAGGTCGACGTCGACGATGGCGCCGATGCCCGGACGCTGAACTTTCAGGACCACGGCATCCAGTCCAGTGTCCCCGGCATCCAGGGGGTCCAGGCGGGCCCGGTGGGCCTGTCCCAGCGAGGCGGCTGCAATCGGAGACTCGTCCACGGAGGCGAAAACCTGGTCCGGCGGTGCACCCAGTTCCTGTCCCGCCAGGGCGGCGATTCCCGGGAAGGCCACCGGCGGCACCTCGTCCTGCAGCCCTTCGAGCTCTTTGGTGATCTCCGGAGGCAGGACGTCGAGCCGGGAGGACAGGAACTGGCCCACCTTGATCATCAGGCCCCCGAGTTCCACGGCCAGGTCATGGAACCGCCGGGCAAACTGCCGCATCCTCCGGGAGCGCGTCCGGGCGGCGACGCCACCAAGCCCTATCCGCGGCAGGAACAGCTCAAACCACCACGTGGTTGCAAGGTTCCAGGCGGCGAAGCGCAGGATCCGCCGGTAGCGCCCGCGGTGCTGCCTCAACGGGCGCTGCGGGTCGTCCCTGGCTTGGAGGATCGACGACACCCGATCAGTCCCGGGCGAGGATGGCGTAGAGCCGGCGGCGGGCCTCGTCCAGCACTGCCACTGCCTGCTGCACCTGTTCCGCTGAACCGGTTCGGCCTACCTGCGCCGCAGCCTGGGCCAGTTCAATCCCGGCCTTGGGAAGGGAAGCGATGCCGCCTCCGCCCATGGAGGCCGCCGGATCCCATGGCGCAGATCCCCGCTGGGCCGCCACCTCCTCACGGCCGGCTTCGGTCAGCGAGTAGATCTTCCGCCCGTTGGATTCCTCGGCGCTGATGGACCCTTCATCGGCCAGCAGCTGCAGCGTGGGGTAGACAGAACCCGCGCTCGGTTTCCAGCTGCCGCCGCTGCGCTCCTCGATCTCCCGGATGATCTGGTACCCATGCATGGGCCGTTCCGCGAGCAGTGCCAGCACCGCTGCCCGCACCTCTCCCTTCCCGGCGCGGGTTCCCACCCGTTTGTCGAAACGGGCGCGCAATTCCTCCACGGCCTGCCACATGCCGTCCAGATTGTTTCCGCCGAATCCCCCTGTGGGGTGTGAAGCACGCATGATGGACTCCTTTGCCGATCGCGAACGATATACAACGATACTCAGCGATATACGCCGCGCACCATACCAGGAGCAAGGATGCTGCCCGCGGACAACCAGCAGCCGGCCACCGCCCGCGTACTTGTCAGGACGTGCGCCGGGTCAGGATTTGCGCAGGGTCAGGATTTGTTCAGCGCGGCCGAACGGGCCCTGCCGGTCGTGCAGCACGGTGGAGGTCAGCCCGATCCCGTCGCGGCCGAACGACACCGCGTTGTCCAGCCCCAGCCACTCCCCCTCGGGCCTGCGGTACATGTGGATCTGCAGGTCCAGGTTGGGGAACGCATAGCTGTCCTTGCCCGGAGGTACCCGGGCGGCAATGCCGTTGGCGGTATCCACCAGACCCATGAGCCGCGGGAAGTCACCGCTGTCCGCCCGGTCGGTCAGCGGATGGTCGGTGCGGAGCCATACTTTCCCGGCGCCCGGCCGGTGCCCTTCGGCCACCCGCATTTCGAGGGACCGGATGTAGCCTCCGGGCCACACGGCGGAGCCGTCATAGGGTTTGCATTCATCGGGCCCCGGTATCGCCGCGTCCTCGACGGCGGCCACCCCTGCGGTGTCACTGGTCTGCAGGCGCCAGCCGGTGGCACGGATCGCGGTCCGGCCCCCGGCCACCAGCTCGGCCTGGACCAGTTCGATGGTCCTGCCGGGCCGCAGGGTGGTGGTGTCAATGCGGAACTCGCCGCCGGGAATCAGCCCAAGGATTTCGTAGCTGATCCGGGCCATCCGCATGTCCCCGCGCGGCTGGTGCCGTTCCAGGACATCTGCCATCAACCCGGAAGCGGGAGCCATGTGCTGTTCGTGGGCGTTCCAGGCGCCCTGGGCGTGGATGGTGGACCGGAACAGGCCGCCGCCAAGGTCCTGGTAATAGAAGTTGCCCCCGGCGAGTTCGGACAGGTCTGCAGTCAAGGCTGGCCCCTTACGGAATTTAGTGAATTGGCACTAACTCTATCCTCCGGCCGTGGAAGGCACGCTGCGGCAAGGCCACGAAATGTTGGAGGGTGCGGGTGCCAATCGGACTAGACTCAGGAACTGGTCCTGTCAGCAACCCAAAAGAGGTTCCATGCGCGTCATCAGCTATAACCTCCGCAAGCACAAGGCCAGCGGCGAGCTTCTTGCCCTGGCACGGAACCATGACATCGATGCGCTGTGCCTGCAGGAAGTGGATTCCAGCGATCTGCCGGAGACCCTTGGTCCCCTGCACCTGGCCGACGTCACCAAGGGCAACCGGCTGGGGCTGGCCATCTATTACCGCACCACCCGGTTCACGGCATTGGACACGCAATCCTTCGCCTTAAAGAAATCCATGCATGACCGGGTGCTGGCCCCGGCCCATGAGCGGCTCATCGGAACACGGGTGATGGACAACGAAACCCAGCATGAACTGGTGATCGGCTCGTTCCACGCTGCCCCGCTGACCGCATCGAACTCGCTGCGCAGGAAGCAGATCCACGCAGCCCACGCCGAACTGCTGAGCATGGGCAAGGGGTTGATGACCCTGATGGTGGGCGACTTCAACTATCCGTTCTTCACCAAGAACCTGGACATGCATATGAAGAACTCGGGGTACGCCCTCTCGCTGAGCAACAGGCGGACCTACACCAGGTACAAGGTGTTCAAGGGTCATTTCGACTTTGCCACGTCCCTGGGCCTGGACATCACCAGCGTGGAAACCCTGCCGCGCGGAAACTCGGACCACCTGCCCATCCTGGTGACCGCCGAGTACGGCGAGGGCTACTAAATGATCAGGGCGACGGCAACCGGTAGATTCGGGCGTCGGCGTTACTGAATATGAGCTCCACGCCCCCTTGGGCCTTTAGCCAGTCTTCCAATTCCTTGGAGTTGCGTTCGGTGCTCTGGCCCTGGAGCTCGAGGCTTGCCTCTGTTGACCGCATGAGCAGCACGAAGGCGCCGGCAGGGTTGTGCCGGCCGTAGTTATAGAAGATTGGGCCGCAGCTCGCTGCTGACAAGTCCCGCCGGCACAACTCGTCCATGGTCCGGTACCGGTGTTCCAGGTAGGCATCGCTGCGCCATGGTGTTGGGTGGGCAGCGGAAATAATGGCCGCCCCGTGAGGCGCGATCCGCTCCACTTCGGCCACGGCGGCCATCTCACTGTCGGTGAAGATGTCGAACTTCGTATTCCCGAACCTGCTGGTCTCGATCAACAAGGTCAGCAGCAGGAAGGTGGGCACGAGGGCCAACACGGCCAGGAAAGGAAGGCGCGTGCCGCCCTCCCTTGGCAGCAGGGCCGAGGACGCCTGCAGGGCGACGAAGGGCAGCGCGAACAGGGAGACGCGGATGAGCATTTCCCCGCCGTATGACTGCATCGGGAACAGCAGGAGCGGGGTGGCTGCAAGCAGGACCACCCGGATGTCAAGCCGCTTCCTACGCCAGTCCCGTACCGCCCCTGCCGCCGCGAGGACCCACAGCACGAGGGTCAGGACCATTCGGACTTTCACTACGAGCGAATGGCCCGGGGTCCCGGTGACGCGGTCAACGACATTAGCCGCAACCGCACCCTGGAATCCTGCGTCCTCAAGGGGCGGGTGTCCAATGAGATAGGCACTTGCCGGGTAAACCAACCAGAGTACAAGCACCACAGCAGTGATCAGCGGCAGCCGGCTGGACCAGAGACGCCCACTGAGGCTGAGGGCGGTCATGGCAATGAGCATCATGAAGGGTGTCAGCTGGTGGCTTGCACAGATCACAGCGACAAGCAGGAGGGCCACCACGAAAGCGCTCACCCGGTGCTGCGGCCTTTGCTCCCAGGGGGACCGGCCCCGCCACCAAACCGCCAGGTCGGCGGGCCGGAAGCCACGGAAAGTGCCGGGGTTCGCGGCCAATGGTCCGACGAGCAGTGCGATCAGGATGAGGTACAGGAAGAAAGCGAAGGCCTGCGGGGACAGATAGTCCTGGTCCTGCCAGTTCCCCAGGCAAAAAAGCCAGAGCACCAGCCAACGCCGTCGCGGATCAGCGGTCAAGGTCCGGGTAAGCACTGCCAGGGCCATGAGCCACAGCCCAACGTCGAACACAGGAGCCCACAGGGCTATGCTCACCGGTTGGAGGCCGGATGCCTTGATGACCGTGGCCAGGAGGGCAAAGAAACCCGGCCAGTTGAAGTACGCGTCAATGTCAGGATCTATGACCTGCGTGCTTGATAGTGCGTCGGCAATGCCCAAATGCCTGAACGCTACTTCGCCCCGCGGTATGTCGGTCACAAACGCTGCGGTCCCAAACAGCTCCACAACCAGCACTGCGAGGAGCCACACCATCACTGCGCGGCCCGCCGGGCCCCGGGCGTCCCCCCGCAGCGCCGCGATGAAGGTGAGATTGATCAGCAGGAGCCCTATCCAGTACGGATAGGGCAGGACGGCAACGAGCCCGAGGTCGCTGTTGACGGGCAGGTCCACGGTGGAGGCCGCCCCTGCGGCGAGCACCAGCGATACGGCACCTGCCAGTGCGAAGACCACATCGCGGGGCCGCAGGCGCCCACCGTTGCGTCCGGGGGCATCGAGCACGGCGGTCATGGTGTCTCCTGCCTGGGGCGCCAGGGCATGGCGGGGATCCTGGGCCCGGCTGCCCCGAAGCCGGGCGAAGGCACTACCGGCGGCCGAGCGCGGCATCTTGGTCCTCACGCCGCCCGGGTACCGGGAGGACGCGCTCCCGCGCCGCATGCGCCACCATGCCGAAGAATGCAGGATATTGATGTCGCCGTGTAGTGGCAGGGATCTGGACACCCGCAGGAGTCCGGCCCGGCAGTAAGCCTGGCTGTGACGTGGCACCCGGTGACAGGAGAGGAATGGACAACTGGCTCACCAACCTTGCTTCGTGGCTGGGATGTAGATTCAGCCAACCGGAGATGGCCCCAAAAATGGGACATGTCAGGGCTAATACGGTGGTTGTCCGGTTTACCTGCCCAGAGATCAAGCAGCCCCGACTTCGCCGTAGCTTGGAGCATAACGGCCTGCACATGCGGACAGCACCAGTACCGGGTACCTAATTTCGCGCCAGGGATACCTACACCCGCCCGCAGGGCAGCCCGGTCCGTCAGTCCAACTTCCAGGGTGGGCAGTCCAGGAAAGGCTTATCAGGGATCCTGGGTGTCCAGCCGCGCCAGCAGGTCCGGCCACGACGCCGCGAATCCGGGGTGCAGCTCCAGTGCGTCCACCTCGGCTGTGGGAATCCAGAGCAGTGCGATGCTTTCGGGATCGCTGATGACGGGCTCGAAGGATTCCCGCACCAGCACCACTACGGTGGTGTAGGACCAGTAGCCGTGGTCCAGCACGGAGGTGAACAGCACTTCCACGCTCTCCGGCGGGACGGCAGCTTCCTCGTAGGCTTCGCGGAGGGCACCGTCGACCGGTTCCTCGCCCTGGTGCAGTGCCCCGCCGGGCAGGCCCCAAGTTCCACCGTTGTGGCTCCAGACGGCGCGGTGCTGCAGCAGCACACCTTTGCCGGGGTCGTAGGCCAGGACGCCGGCCGCGCCGAACCTGCCCCAGTACCGGCCGCGTTCCCCCTCCACCCATGCGTCGCCCGGGTCGCGCGGGCCGGTGCGCGGCGGCGGAGTGGAGGACGTGCTGGCGGACGGAAAGAGATCCATCGCTCCAGTCTGACAGGTGAAGCACCCGCAGGTGAAGCACCGGCGGGCCAGGCGGGGGCGGGTCAGGGGGCGGGCGGAATCCCGCCGGCCCCGTCAGGTCTTGTTTCCGTGGTCGACGGCGAAATCACCGCCGGGATACATGACGGTTTCATGCCCGTCGTCAAAGCGGACCACATATGGTGGGCTGCCGCCCTCGCCACGGACTTCAAGAATCACCCCATGCCGGTCCGAGGACCCCACGGTCCTGCCGTGCACGACGATACGGTCGCCTTGGGCTGCCTCCATGGCAATCACCTCCCAGCCCCCAGATTACGACTCGTGGCCGCGTGGGAACAGGGCACCATGGCAGGATTCCGGTATGCCGTTGAACCTCATCCTGCTCGCCGATACCCACATACCCAAACGCGCCAGGGACCTGCCGGAACAGGTGTGGTCCGCCGTCGAAAATGCCGATGCCGTATTCCACGCGGGCGACTGGGTGGAGGCAGCCCTGCTGGACGAATTCGAACGCCGGAGCAACCGGCTGCTGGGTGTTTTTGGCAATAACGATGGGCCCGAATTGCGCCGGCGCCTGCCCGAAACGGCAACTGCCAACCTGGACGGAGTCCGCTTTGCGGTGGTCCATGAGACGGGGCCGGCCAAGGGCCGCGAAGTGCGGTGCGATGCGCTCTTTCCCGACGCCGATGTCCTGGTGTTCGGCCACAGCCACATCCCGTGGGACACGGTGTCGCCGAACGGCCTGCGGCTGCTGAACCCCGGGTCGCCTACGGACCGCCGCCGCCAGCCGGCGTGCACGTTCATGGAGGCCACGGTCGACGGCGGTCAGTTGGCCGAGGTCCGGCTGGTCACGGTCCAGCGTGACTGACCCGCCATGCCGCTTGGCATGAGGCCGCCTCTCTGCCTAGGCTAGGAACCGTAAGCATGCTTAGCTTTTTGCTTTCCTGTAACGGCGCAAATCGCGGGCTGCTTCAGTACCCGGGGCGACGAACCAGCCCGTGTCCGCACGACCAGGAGGACCACCATGACTGACCAGTACACCTTCCGCAATCCCGTGACGGCCTACGAAAAAATCTCCCCGCCCAGGCAGCACCAGCCCGAGCCGGGGCTGGATGCAGAACTCGAACCCAAGGCCGACCTGGGCGAGGAGACCTACCGCGGCACCGGCCGGCTGGAAGGCCGCCGGGCCATCGTCACCGGCGCGGACTCCGGCATCGGGGCCGCGACGGCGATCGCCTTTGCAAGGGAAGGCGCCGACGTCGTGCTGTCCTACCTGCCGCAGGAAGAAGCGGACGCCTCGCGCATCGCCGGGATCATTGAAGCGGCCGGCCGCAAGGCCGTCAAGGTGCCCGCTGACCTCAAGGATTCGGCGGCATGCCGCGACCTGGTGGAAACGGCGGTGGCGGTCCTGGGCGGGGTGGATATCCTGGTCAACAATGCCGGGAAACAGGTGGCCCAAGAGGACCTGCAGGACATTTCCGACGAGCAGTTCGACTACACCCTGAAGACCAATGTCTATGCGATGTTCTGGGTGACCAAGGCCGCCGTGCCGCATATGCCTGCGGGTTCGACCATCATCAACACCACGTCCATCCAGGCCTACAACCCGTCCCCCACCCTGGTGGACTATGCCACCACCAAGGCGGGCATCAACAACTTCACCAAGGGCCTGGCCCAGCAGCTCGCGCCCAAGGGCATCCGGGTGAACGCTGTGGCCCCCGGCCCCATCTGGACGCCCCTGCAGGTCAGCAGCGGCCAGCCCAAGGAGCAGCTGCCGGAGTTCGGCCAGTCCACGCCCCTGGGCCGTGCCGGCCAGCCCGCCGAACTGGCCCCCGCCTACGTCTTCCTGGCGTCGCCGGAGTCCAGCTACGTCGTGGGCGAAACGCTGAACGTCAACGGCGGCAGCCCCACGCCCTAGCAGCCAGCCGCGCTCCGGCTGCCCCGGTCCGTGTGGTCAGCCGGCTGCGTCCTGCGCCGCCAGGAGCTCGTCGGTGGCAGGGTCCGGCTCGCCGTTGAAGAACTGGGCCAGGACAGTCTTGAACACTGTTTCTCCGGGTGCTGCCCGGAGGAACAGTGTCATGGAGGATCGGAGTTTCCTGGCGTCGATGCCACCGAAGATGTCCTCGGCCGGCTGGTCGGCATGGTTGGCCAGGACCGTGGCACACTCGAGAAGCCGCGGGCCCAGGACTTCGTGGTCCAGGTAGGCCCGGGCTTCAGCCAGTGAAGAGATGGCGTATTTACGTGACATGGCGCTCTGCCCCAGCCCGGCAATCTGCGGGAAGATGAACCACATCCAGTGCCCGGACTTCCGGCCGACCTGCAGCTCCCCCAACGCCTGGTCATAGGTTCCGCCGGTGTTTTGGGCGGCAACAAATCGCCCAAGATCAAACGGCTCATTCATGTGGATCTCCTTCATTCGTCCGCTTTTAGAAAGTCAGTTCCTTCATGAGGGCAGCGGCCGCCGCCTGAAGATGGGGGTCCGGGTCCCCGCTCCACCGTTCCACCACACCGCGGGCCCGCTGCCGTTCACGCTCCCCCAGCCCTGCCAGCAGCGGCATCAGGACATCGGAGAGCAGGGGCGCGGTCAGATCCGCTGCGTGGGCGGAGCGGAGGAAGCCTTCCAGCCGGGTCAGGTCCGAATGCTGCAGGAGCCGCACCCGTGACTGCAGCAGCACCACGGCGGCAAGGCGGCGCTCGAAAACCGGGCGGGAGCCGGGCCCCGGCTGTCCCCAGAGGGCAGAGGCCAGCATCACGGTTGCGTCGTGGTCCAGGTCCGTGAATTTGCGCAGGGCGTCGCGCACGGTTCCACGGACGGCGCCCACGGAGGAACCATACGAGGCCAGCACACCGCCCGGGCGGTGTGCGACGTCGTCCGCGCGGTACCAGGCGCCCTCATTCTGGAGGGTACGGTCAACAAATTCCGCCGCAGCGGACACCACGTCCGCTGTGCCGGTCACCGCGCGCGCCCCGCGGAGGCGTGGTGGATGCAGAACGGGGTCCAGGGCCGGGCTTCCAGCCTGCCCTCGGCGATGGGTTCCCCGCACACCGCACAGATGCCATAGGTCCCCGCGGCCAGCCGGGCCAGGGCAGCTTCAATCTGGTCCAGCCCCGCCGAGCTTTGTTTCAGCAGCGCCGATGCCTGTGACAGCTCGAAGGCGATCGTGGCGCCCTCCGGATCGTGTTCGTCGTCGACGTTGGAGTCCTGGCGGGCCGAATTCGCAGCGTCGATGTCCGCCCGCAGCGCCGGCAGCAGCGCCATCCGCCGCGTCCGCTCCTCTTCGAGCAGTGCACGGAACCGTTCGAAATCTGGCATGGGGAAAGCCTAGCGCGTCAGTCAGTACCAGTTCAGGGATACGGAATGGTTCCATGCCCCGCACGGCGACCCGTAGCGGTCACGGATGTAGCCCAGGCCCCATTCGATCTGCGTCCGGTAGCTGGTCAGCCAGTCGCTCCCGGCGCTGGCATACTTGCCGGGCGGCAGTGCCTGGGCAATTCCGTAGGCCCCGGACCACGCGTTGGTGGCGGTGGTCAGCCAGTTGGATTCCTTGGTCCACAACTGGGCCAGGCACAGGAACTGGTCCTGGCCCCAGCCGAAAGCGGCAAGGCGTCCGGACGCGTAGCTTTTCGCCCCTGCCGGATCGTTGACCGCTCCACCGGGAATGGAAGGCACGACGACGGCGGGCGGGCTGGGCAGGGCCGGCTCGGCTGGCGGCGCCTCCGGAACGGAAGGGACAGGGTTGGCCGGCGGAGGGTTGGCCGGCGGAGGGTTGGCCGGGACAGGATTGGCAGGGGCTGGATTCACCGGGACAGGATTGCCGCCCACGGCGGCTGGGGCGGCTGGTGCGGGCGGCCTGGGCTGCTGGGCGGCCGCCGCGGCGGCCCTGGCGGCCGCTTCGGCCTGGCGGCGGGCCTGCTCCTCCGCTGCGGCGCGCTTGGCCGCCTGGGCCGCCTCGTAGGCAGCCAGCGCAGCCTGGCCTTGGCGGTACTCCCCCTCAAGCGCCGCCGTCGTCCCTTTCAGGGTGGCAAGCTGGGCCGTTAGCTCGCCGCCGTGCCGCTGCTCCTCGGCCACCTGCCGTGCCAGTGCGTCCCTGGCGGAACTGGCTGCCCCGGCTTTTGCCTTTGCCTCCCCGGACAGGCGCTCCCGTTCGCTCCTGGCAACCTTTTCCTGTTCCACCAGGGCAGCGGATACCTTTCCGGCCGCCGCCGCCTTGACCACCAACGCGGCCGTCTTGTCCCCCACGAGCTTGACGAGGTTGAGGCCCTGGACGCTGTTGGTCCCCAGGGCGTCCAGCGCCACGAAGAACCCGGCGTTGGTCCCGCCTGTCTTGTACGACTGCACGGCCAGGGCGCCGAGGTCCTTCCGGTACCGGGCCACTTCGTCGTTTGCGCGGGCGGCCCGTGCGGACAGGGTTTCCAGGCGTGATGTGGCGGACTGGAGCTCTGCATCCGCGGCAGCGTATTCGGCGGCCGACCGTACGGCTGCGTCCCCGGCTGCCTCCGACTGCGCCTGCAGGCCGGTCAAGAGCCCGTCGATGGTGGCAATTTCTGCAGCTTTTGCCGCTTCGGACGACTGCGCCTGCTGCACATCCGACCAGGAGGGATATCCGCCGGGCGGCGGCTCCTCCGCTGCGGCCGGCAGCACGGTGGCGGCGGCCAGGGCGATGGCCAGCACGCCACCGAGGAGCGGGATCCCTCGGCTGGTCACGAACAGGGGCATAGTCCCGAAGCTTACCGTCCGGCGCGGCCCCCGAGGGCGCGTCCGTGGCCACATTGTTACCGTTTGCAGCGATAAAGACCCTGCCTGCATCGGTCGAGGTCACCGCCCGAAATGCGAAGTACATCAAGACGTTTGCGCAATTGAGAGGGGAGCCTCGTATGTTATCCAAATGTGACAATCGGGGGCAGCGCGGGTTATGGTCGTTTGGTGTCCCTCTCAGACGGGACATTCCCGTCAGCATGCCGAGCCCTGCCGCTGATCATGGGATTCAACCGCTTTCCGTTTGGCAGGGACGGGGGAACCAAGTTTCTACGGCCACATGTGGCCTTGGGGTTAAGTCGTTAGCGCCTCCGCCCGCGGAGCCAGCTACCGGCCGGGTATCTCCAGCCCGAACCCGACAGCTCACCCCGCAGGCATGGGAGAGGCGATCAACTGTGTCAAAAATTTCCACCACTGCCCGTCACCGCGCGACTCCGGCCCGCTCCATTGTGCTCGAGGGCCTCGCCGTAACCGCCAAGTCCCAGGCCCGTTCGCTGGGCCGTCCGGCGCTTGCCGTTGCTGCAGCGTCCGGTATTGCCTTTGGCGTCGGAGCCCCGGCCCATGCAGGTGTCACCGGCCCGGACACCACTGAGAACACCAGCGTCCAGGCATACTCCGCACCTGCCCCGGCAGCAGCACCCGTCGCAGCAGCAGGAACCGTCCACACGGTGGTGTCCGGCGACACCATCGGGGCCATCGCGGCCGCCCATGGCGTCAGCCTCAACGACGTCCTGGCCGCCAACGGACTGGGACTGTCCTCCATCATCTACCCCGGTGACCAGATCCAGATCCCCGGCGCTGGCCACACCGCAGCCCCGGCGCCGGCAGCAGCTCCCGTCCAGACGGCAGCCGCAACCGCACCGGCAAACACCGGCATGAACATGTCCTACGCCTCAGCCGCCCCGGCGGCGTCCACCGGCACCGGGACCGGCGCTGCCATCCTGGCATCCGCTTACAGCCAGGTCGGCGTGAACCAGGACTGCACCGCAATGGTTGAGAAGGCCCTGCGCTCCGTCGGCAAGTCCGTCGGCGACCTGGCCCCCACGCAGTTCTTCCAGTACGGAACCGTTGTCGGCGCTCCCGCCCCCGGCGACCTGATCATCACCTCCGGCCACGTGGGCGTGTACGCCGGCAACGGCCAGGTTGTGAGCGGCGGCGTCAACGGCTACAGCACCGAGGTCCACTCCATCAGCTGGCTCGGCGGCTACTCCGCAGTCCGCGTAGCCTAGCCTTCGCAACGCTTTGGCAGCAGCAGGCTGGTACTAAACAGCAAAGCTGTTCTTAGACAGGAGGGCGGCAGCCGGGTATTCCCGGCTGCCGCCCTCCTGTCATTTCCGCACCGTACCGCTGAACAGTCACGTCCCGCAGAAGGTCATGTACGTGCCGAAATCCTCAGGGGCACCTTCGGCGTAGCGTTCCAGGCCCGGCCGCTCGGCGAAGGGGCTGCCGACGGCCTCGAGCAACTGCTGCAGGGGAGCCAGGTTTCCGTCAGTGGCGGCGGACAGCGCCTCTTCCACGAGGTGGTTCCGCGGAATATAGGCAGGGTTCACGCTGTCCATCAGTTCCGCGTCGGGCCCCAGGGCCTGCCACCGCTCCGCCCAGGCGTCGAACGCTTCAAGGTCCAGGACCATGCCGCGCACGGGACGGAGGTCCCCCCGCGCGGCCTTGCCCAGGTTCCGGAAGAACAAGGTGTAGTCCACCGGCCCGTCCTTCAGGATGGCAATGGCACCGTCCACCAGGGCGGAGGCGGCGTCGCTGTCCGCATCCCCCGACAGGCCCAGCTTGGCCTTCATGCCGCCGGACCACGCCTGGCTGTACTGTCCGCGGAATCCGCCAAGTACCTCCACCGCGGGGGCAACCGCCTTTTCCTGGTCCCCGTCGATCAGCGGCAGCATTGCCTCCGCCAGCCGTGCAAGGTTCCATTCGGCCAGCACCGGCTGGTTGGCGTAGGCGTAGCGTCCGCTGACGTCGATGGAACTGTAGACAGCGGCGGGATTGAACACATCCATGAACGCGCACGGGCCGTAGTCGATGGTTTCCCCTGAGATGGTCATATTGTCCGTATTCATGACCCCGTGCACGAACCCCACCAGCATCCACCGGGCCACCAGGTCCGCCTGGGCGGAGACCACCGAGGCGAACAACTCCAGGTAGGGGTTTGGGGCGCCGGCAGCGTGCGGGTAGTGCCTGCCGATGGCGAAATCCGCCAGCCGCTTCAGCAGCTCGAAGTTTTCCGTGGCCCGCGCGTACTGGAAGCTGCCGACGCGCAGGTGGCTGCCGGCAACCCGCGCCAGGACCGCACCGGGCAGCATGCCGTCACGCCTGACCTGCCGGCCAGTTGCCACGACCGCGAGCGAGCGGGTGGTGGGAATGTGCAGGGCATGCATGGCTTCACTTACCACGTACTCACGGAGCATGGGCCCGACGACGGCACGTCCGTCCCCGGCGCGGGCAAACGGCGTGCGCCCCGAGCCTTTGAGATGGAGGTCCAGGAGGCGGCCGCCTTTGTCCGTGACCTCACCAAGCAGCAGGGCGCGTCCGTCGCCAAGCAGCGGAGAGTAGCCGCCGAACTGGTGGCCCGCGTAGGCCTGCGCCACCGGGGTGGCGCCCGCCGGAACGTGGTTGCCCACCAGGAGCCGCACCCCTTCGGGACTGCGAAGGTACCCTGGGTCCAGGCCCAGGTCGCGTGCGAGCCTGTCGTTCAGGACCAGGAGCTCGGGGCTGGGGGCTTCCTCGGCCTGCCAGGGAACGGCGAGTTCCGACAGTTCCCGGGCGAAACGGCCGTCAAAAGTGACCGTGGATTCAGCTGCTGCCGTCATGGCTTAACCCTATCGCCGTAGTTCCGCCCGCTGCTTCCCGTGCCGGTTGCCGGCGGCGGGGAACGGCAATGTGCTGCAGGTCCTCAGCGGCAATGACCGTGGTTCCCGGAGCCTGCGCCCGTGCCTGCTCCGCGAGGTGCGGGACGCCGTCGCCATAGCGTGCGGAGAAGTGGGTGAGCACCAGCATCCGGGACTTCCCGGACGCCGCAAGTTCCCCTGCCTGCCCGGCGGTCAGGTGCAGGTATTGCCGGGCCAGGCCGACGTCGTCGTCACTGAACGTGGACTCGGCCACCAGCAGGTCCGTGCCTGCTGCCAGTTCTTCGGCACCGTGGCACGGTGCGGTATCCATGATGAAAGCGAAGCGCTGGCCCGGCCTGGGAATACTGACCTCTTCCAGCCTGGCCGCTCCGAGGACCCCTTCGCGCTGCAGCAGGCCCACGTCGGGCCCTTCGATGCCCGCCGCCCGCAGCCTCTCCGGCAGGAACGTGCGGCCATCTGGCTCGGTGAGCAGGTAGCCGTATGTCTCGATGCGGTGATTGAGGGGCCGGACCTCAAGCCTGTCCGCCACGGCACCGGCGCCGCCATGTGGATGGAGCCTCACGTCAAGCCCGGGCGGGCTGAGACCCACCAGGGCCCTGACCACCTGGTCACCGGACGCCGGATAATGCAGGTGGACCGGGTGCGCCACGCCGTCCAAAACCATCCCGGAGAGCACCCCGGGAAGGCCGAAGCAATGGTCCCCGTGCACGTGCGTAAGGCAGATCCTGGTGATGGCGCCCGCCGCCACTCCCGCATGGATCATCTGGCGCTGGGTACCCTCGCCGGGATCGAAAAGCAGCCCTTCGCCGTCCCAGCGCAGGAAGTAGCCGTTGTGGTTGCGGGTCCGCGTGGGAACCTGGGACGCAGTGCCCAGCACTACGAGTTCACGCACCGTTGGAATCTGACGCTGCAAGCAACCCTTTGGCGTAGGCGGCCTGGCCGCCGTGCTGAAGGCAGTCCCCCAGGATGCTGACCAGCCGCACGCCCAGGGTGACGGGCGGATCCCAGCGCCTGTCGACCACACTGTCCAGGTCGGAATCCCCGATACCTTCCAGGACCCTGGCAGTCTGCCGGTGAACGGCCAGGTAATACTCCCGCAGGAGTTCCCGGGGCGCGCGGACTGCGTCCACCTGCTGGCTTGAGTGGCCGTAGCCCGTATCACTGTCCGCCAGCGGGAGCCCGAAGCGGGTTACGAATCCTTCGGCCTTCCAGACCTGCTCCAATCCCGAGGCGGACGCAACCTGCGCATCTTCCACCCGTCCCATGTGCCAGACCAGCCAGGCGATGGAATTGCCTTGGCCTGCAGGACGCAGCTGCAGCTGCTCCTCATCCAGCCCGTCCAGTACCTGCCCCACCAGGCCGGGGAGGCGGTCAAACGCCTCGAGCAACAACTCCTTGGAGTGCATGGGTCTCCTTCCCTGCGGACCGGGCCCGGGCGCACCCGGCCCCGGGATTGCTAGCGTTCCAGGTCGTCCGGCTCAAACTCACTAAGGGGCGAGCCGCCAAAGTTTTCCTCGTCGTCGCTTGCGTCTGCTTCCAGGCCGGTGGGATTCCCGCCGAAATCGACGTCGGCTGCTGCTTCACCCAGCGTGGGTGTGTCCGGCGGAACCTGCTCATCGCCGGAGCGGTACCGGGCCTCCGCGCTTTCGTCCCGCAGCGTCTGGTCACTCAGGAAGTCCTGCTCCTCCCCCGAGACTGCTTCGTCCTGCAGCAGCGGGTCCTCTTGCCAGCGGTCCGGATTGTTCTCTGCAGCCCCGGGGTAGCTGTCAGGTTCCCCGTTGACGGGATCGAGCTCCAGTGACGATGCCGCGCCGGGAGTCTCGTCGAGAAGAACGTCGTCTTCCTGCACAACTTCCAACTCATCGTCGGGGACGTTCTGTTCAGTCATGATGATGCCTTTCTCATGGGCTCCGGGCGGATAATAGTAAGCATACTGAGGAACGGTATGCCTGTGAACAGCCACTGCATTTCCGTCCCAAGCGGACAAACGGCGGTTCCCGGCCGCGCGCCAAGGCCGCAGGGCGGCCTGAACAGCGCTTCCGTGACTTTTGGCCCTAGAGTGCCGGTGGCGGCGGGGCCAGTCTTGAAAGGCAGGAAGACCAGTTCAAGACGACCAGGAAGTGCGGCCATGACATCCCAGAAACCCATCGCTGTGGGCACCAACGACTCTGCGCAAAGCCAGGCCGCGGTCCTGTGGGCGGCCCGCCGCGCCCACCGGACGCACCTGCCGCTGGTGATCCTCCACGTCGTCGACGACCGGTGGGTAGCTGAACCCTACCCCTGGTTTGGAACCCTCCAGCAGGCCGGCGAGGAACTGCTCAAGACCGCCGCCGGCAGGCTCGAAGGAACCGTGACGGTCACGCCGACTACGGAACTGCTCACCGGAAGCGTGGGCGGCCAGCTGGCCAAGTATTCGAAGAAGACCTCGATGATGGTCATCGGCTCCGGCAGCGGGCACCTTGGCGGGGCCCTCGCCGACCGCGCACTCCAGGTGGCGACCGCCGCCAAAGTCCCTGTCGCCGTCGTCGGGACCCAGGACCTCGAAGGCAGGTCCGGTGTGGTGGTCGGCGTTGACGGGTCTGCCGAGGCAACGCGGGCCGTCGCCTTCGCCGCGGCCGAGGCCGACCGCGAGGGAGACGAACTCACCGTCGTTTATGCCGTCAATGCGCCCGACCCCATCATCGACGCCGGCCTGACGCCGGGGGCGCTCGCGGACCTCATCGTGGACGAAGAACGCGTCGTGCTCTCCGAAACCGTGGCCGGGCTCAAGGAAGACTACCCGGACCTGACCGTGCACCAGCGGCTCGACAGGGAAAAAAACGCGGTGGACGCCCTTGTCGAGGCCGCCGCCGGGGCACGGCTGCTTGTGGTGGGCAGCCGCGGCCGGGGCGCCTTCAAGCGCCTTTTGCTCGGTTCGACCGCACACGGCGTGCTCAGGCACCTCCCGTGCCCCACGATCATTACCCGTACTGACACCGTTCACAGCCCCCTTTAGGCCGCAGCGCCTGCTGGTCCTTCTTCCCGCTCCACATCCTCCCCTACAGCGGAAGGTTCCACGCCATGAAAAAACCCGCCGCCATCATCATGCTGGTCCTCGGCATCCTGATCTCTCTTCCGGGACTGGCCGCGCTGGCGGGAGGAGCCGTGGCATCGGCGGTGGGATCGATCCAGGGGGACGGATACCTGACCTCCGGCACATCCCGTTTTTCCGTCAGTTCCTTTGCCCTCACCTCTCCGCGGGCCGAGGCCATCGGCGAGGATGTGCCGGGCAGGCTTCCTTTCGACATCGGTACCCTGCGGCTGCGGATTGCATCAATGATCCCCGACAAAGCGGTGTTCATTGGCATCGGCCCGCAGGCCGACGTCGAACAGTACCTGTCAGGTGTGCACCACTCGGAGCTGCTGAACATCCGGCAGCGGCCTTTCCGCGCCGAATACCGTGACGTTCCGGGCGGCAACCCCGCATCGCCGCCGGCCGGCCAGCGCTTTTGGACGGCCTCCGTTTCAGGCTCCGGCGAGCAGGAGCTGACGTGGAACATCACCCCGGGCACCTGGGAAGTGGTGGTGATGAATGCCGATGCCTCCTCCGGTGTTGATGTCCAGGCACAGGCCGGCTTCCGCTCAGACCTCATCAGGCCGGCAGCCACAGGCCTGCTGGTGGGCGGCCTCATCGCCCTCGTGATCGGTATTCCCCTCATCGTCTTCGGCGCCATGGGACTGGGCCGGCATGCCGGGCGGCCACCTGTTGGACCATCACCGGGCGGCCCGGCGGTGGCAGGACCGGGGATGGCGGGACCGGGGATGGCGGAACCGGGGATGCAGGCGCCTGGGATGGCCGGACCGGGGATGCAGGCAGTGCCGGCCGCACCCGGAGTGGCACCCCCGCCGCAGCCGCTCACCGTGGCAGCCGAAGACCGCCGCGCCTACCCCGCAAGGCTTTTCGGTGACATCGATCCGGGACTGTCACGATGGATGTGGCTGGTCAAGTGGTTCCTGGCCATACCGCATTTCATCCTTCTCTTCTTCCTCTGGTTTGCGTTCGTCATCACCACCATCGTGGCGGGCTTCGCCATCCTGTTCACCGGCCGGTACCCCAGGGCACTGTTCGACTTCAATGTGGGTGTCATGCGCTGGAACTGGCGGGTGGCCTTCTACGCCTACGCCGCCGTAGGCACCGACCTCTACCCGCCGTTTACGCTCAAGCGCACCAATTATCCTGCGGACTTTGACGTTGACTACCCGGAACGGCTGTCCCGCGGGCTGGTGCTGGTGAAATGGTGGCTCCTGTCGATCCCGCACCTGCTCCTGGTGGCCGCGTTTACCAATACCACGTGGCGGTGGCGGGCGGACAACACCTTCGTTGGCGCCACCTATGAGCAAAGTGCGGGACCGTCCCTGCTGGGCCTGCTGGTTCTGGTCGCGGCAGTGATCCTGCTGTTCACCGGCCGCTACCAGCGCCCGCTGTTTGACTTCATCCTCGGCATCGACCGCTGGATCTACCGGGTCCTTGCCTACACAGCGCTGATGCGGGACGAATATCCGCCATTCCGGCTGGACCAGGGAGCCACCGAACCTGAATGGCCCGAACCGGTGATTCCGCCGGCCGGGGCACCACCGGCGGGAGCCCCCGCGGCGCCGTGACCTTCGGCCCTAGCCCCGCAGCAGGCATCCGGGCATGATGGGCCTGACAGCGAGGGTCCGACGAGGGAGCAGACATGAGCATAGCCGGGGCACCAATTGCCAGGATCGTGGTGGGCGTCGACGGATCGGAACCGTCCCTGGAGGCACTTCGCCAGGCCCAACGGCTCGCCACTCCCCTCGGCGCCAAGGTCCAGGCGATCGCCTGCTGGGAGTACCCGCAGGTGTACTCGGGCTACGTCATGATGGGCATTGAGGGCTTCGAGGAAGGCGCCAAGAAGGTCCTGGAAGACGCGATGGTGCAGGCTTTCGGCGCCGAGATGCCGGCCAACGTCACCTCGACCCTTGTCCGCGGCCATCCGCGTGAGGCGCTGATCGACGCCAGCCGGGACGCCGACATGATCGTGGTGGGGCGCCGCGGGCACGGCGGGTTCGGCGGCCTGCTCCTGGGCTCCGTCAGCTCCGCCATCGTGGCCCATGCCCACTGCCCGGTACTGGTGGTCCACACGCCCGAGAGCGGAGCCCACAGCTCCAAGGAGTCCTGAACGGTACGTCCGGGCGGGAAAGGTACTGACCTCCGGGACGGGTGATGGCATTGCCGCTCAGTGAGGCACGACGGCGGACACCCGCCATAGCGCTCGCCGCCGCCCTGGTGGTCCTCGCCATTTCACTGGCCCTGTTGCTCCCGGCGCCCTCGGCCGGTCCGCCGTCGGCATCACCGACGGCTCCCTCCCCGCTGCCCAGCGGCTCCAGCCAGCCCGGCACAGCCAGCCCAACCGTCTCCACCCCCGCGCCGGGGCCGCAGGAGACGGAGACACCCGAAGCGGGCCAGGCTCCCGTCGAGCCCCCGGTCGTCGTGCCGCCGGTTCCCGAACCGCAGCTCACGGAGCCACCGGCCGGCCCAACGCCACCCCGGGAGCCGGGTACTCCCCCGCAACCGGCGCCGTTCCCGGAATCCCTCCGCGGCCAGGACCTGACCGTCATCCCGGGGGCAGGCCGGGTGGTTGCCCTCACCTTCGATGCCGGAGCCAACGCGGCAGGACTGCCCATAATCCTGCCCACCCTCGCCGCCAAGGGGGTCGCCGGGACGTTTTTCCTGACCGGCAACTGGGCGGCGAACAACCCGCAGGCCGTAGCGCAGATCGTGGCCGCCGGGCACCGGGTGGCCAACCACTCCATGACCCACCCGGGCTTCACCGGACTGGGCAACGACCAGATCTTCCAACAGGTGCGTGGTGCCGAGCAGGCCATCCTGGCAGCCGGCGCCGATCCAAGGCCGCTGTTCCGCTTCCCCTACGGCGAGCGGGACGCACGCACCATCGCTGCAGTCAACTCCCTGGGCTACGTGGCCGTCAGGTGGACCGTGGACACCCTGGGCTGGAAAGGCACCAGTGGAGGTTCCAGCGTGCAGGCGGTCGCCGACCGCGTCCAGGCCGGCCTGCAGCCCGGTGAAATCGTCCTCATGCACATCGGGTCCAATCCCGACGACGGCACCACCCTCGACGCCGACGCCCTCCCCCGGATCATTGACCGCATCGCTGCCGCAGGATACGGCTTCACCACGCTCGATGCCCTGCCGGGGCAGTGAGGCCGCGGCACCATGGCGAAGACCCGGCCCTCCCGACGCGGGCACGTGCAGCCCCCGCGGCCGGAACCATCCTCCACCGGCCGCCAACCGGACGCTGTCCCTGATCCGGCACACCACGGGCTGCCGGTCCACGAGGTCGTCCTGCTGCTGGAAACGGATGCGGCCAGGGGCCTTGGCCAGGAAGAGGTAGCGCGCCGGCGCGCCCAGTTTGGTGCGAACGAGCTTCCCCGGTCCAGGGGCGGGGGAATCGCCCGCAAGCTGGGGCGCCAGTTCAACAACCCGCTGGTCTACGTCCTGTTGGCCGCCGCCGCCGTCACCGTGGTCCTTGGCGCGTTCCTGGACGCCGGCGTCATCCTCGCCGTGGTGCTGGTCAACACGCTGATCGGATTCGTCCAGGAAGTCCGGGCTGAAGCGGCCCTGGACGCCCTTCACTCGCTTGTCCGCACCCACGCCACCGTCATGCGCGGCGGCGAACGGAGGCAGGTCCCCTCCGAGGACCTGGTCCCCGGCGACCTTGTGCTGCTGGAGGCCGGCGACCAGGTACCGGCTGACCTCCGCCTGGTGCGCCTGTCCGCCTTACGGGCGGACGAATCGGCGCTGACGGGAGAATCCGACCCCGTGCCCAAGGACGAGGTGGTCCTGCCCCCGGTCACGCCGGTGGCAGACCGGAGGAACATGCTGTACAGCGGCACCCTGGTGACCGCCGGCACGGGTGCGGGGGTCGTCGTCGCCATCGGCGGCGGAACCGAACTTGGCGAGATCCACCGCCTCATGGGGACGGTCCGGCCGGTGGCCACGCCGTTAACGGTCAAACTGGCACGCTTCAGCTCGACGCTCACCATAGCCATCCTGGCCCTCGCCGCCGTGGCCTTCCTTGCCGGGCTGGCACATGGCGAGCAGCCGGGGCAAATGTTTACTGCCGCCGTCGCCCTGGCCGTAGGAGCCATCCCCGAAGGCCTTCCTGCCGCCGTCACCGTGACGCTTGCCATTGGCGTCCGCCGCATGGCGCGCCGCCGGGCCGTGGTCCGCCGGCTGCCGGTGGTGGAAACGCTGGGCAGCACCACGGTGATCTGCTCGGACAAGACGGGCACCTTCACCGAGAACCAGATGACAGTCCGGGCACTCTGGACCCCTTCCGGGACGTATGACGTTACGGGTTCCGGCTACGGACCGGAGGGACGCATCGCCCCGTCGGCAGCACAGCACACCGGCGGCCGGCAGCACGTGGCGGATTCAGCGGAGCACCCGGCGGACGGGGACGCTGCGCTGCAGTGGTCCCTCCTGGGCGGTGCAGCCTGCAACGACGCCACCGTCCGCAGGGAGGGGCAGGGGTGGCACGTACGGGGGGACCCTACCGAAGCCGCAATGCTGGTGGCAGCAGGGAAGGGCGGGATGGACGTATCCGGCTTCCTGGCGGCCAACCCGCGGAAGCAGGAACTGCCGTTCACGTCGGAGCGGCAGTTCATGGCCACCCTGCACCTTTCCACGCTTCCGCACGGAGCCGGCGTGGTGTTCGTCAAAGGCGCCGCCGAACGGGTCCTTGACCTCTGCGGCACGGAAATGGACAGGTACGGTGCCAACAGGCCCCTCCACAGGCAGGCCGCGCTCAATGCCGCACATGCGCTCGCGGACAGCGGGCTCCGCGTGCTGGCCACGGCCATGATGCGCCTTCCCCCGGACAGCCGGCCTCTCTCCGCCATCCAATTGCGGGGCCGGATGACCCTGACCGGGCTCCAGGCCATGCACGACCCTCCCCGGGAAGCGGCCGCGGCGGCAGTGGCGGCCTGCCGGCGTGCCGGCGTGGCGGTCAAGATGATCACCGGAGACCACGTGCGGACTGCCGTAACCGTTGCCGCGGCGGTGGGCCTGGCCGCCGACCATGACAGCGGAACAGCCCTGACAGGCGCGGAGCTGGACGTCATTGCACCTGACCAGTTCGCCGATGCCGTGGAACGGGCCACGGTTTTCGCCCGGGTCTCGCCGGAACAGAAACTCCGCCTGATCGGGGCCCTGCAGTCCCGCGGACACGTGGCCGCCATGACGGGGGATGGCGTCAACGACGCACCGGCCCTCCGGCAGGCGAATGTCGGCATTTCGATGGGACGCACCGGAACGGAGGTGGCCAAGGAGGCATCGGACATCATCCTCACCGATGACGACTTTGCCACCATTGAGGCCGCCGTTGAAGAAGGCCGGAATGTCTTCGACAACCTGACCAAATTCATCGTCTGGACCCTGCCCACCAACATGGCCGAGGGGCTGGTGATCCTCGTGGCCATCCTGCTGGGCGCAACGCTGCCCATCCTGCCCACCCAGATCCTCTGGATCAATATGACCACCGCTGTTGCCCTTGGACTCATGCTTGCCTTTGAGCCAAAGGAACCAGGACTGATGTCCCGGCCGCCACGGCCGCCGGACCGCCCCCTCCTGACGTGGGCGCTTACCGTGCGGATCCTGCTCGTTTCGGCCCTCCTCGTCGCCGGGGCATGGTGGCTCTTCGAACATGAATTGGCCGATGGTGCCTCTCTTGCACAGGCCCGGACGTCCGCCGTGAACCTTTTCGTGGCCGTGGAGGTGTCCTACCTCTTCAGCTGCCGGTCGCTGACCCGGCCGGCGTGGCGGATAAGGCCGTTCAGCAACCGCTGGCTCCTGGTCGGCGTCGCGGTGCAGGCGGCCGGCCAACTGGCACTCACGTATGCGCCGCTGATGAACGGGCTCTTCCACACCGCCCCCATCAGCGGCGAAGCGTGGCTGCGGATCCTTGGCCTGGCCCTGCTCGCATCCGTGGCAGTCGCCGTGGACAAGCGTTTGCGGCGCCGCGGCTTCTAGTGCTCATCCCCCGCGGCCGCAGCATCCGGCATAAGGCGCAGCAACACCAGGCCTGTGACCACGGCCATCACTGCCGCCATGAGGACCGCCGCCCCTACGCCAATCACCGCGATCAGCCAGGCAGGCTGGTCCGGCTGCCACAAAGGCGGGGCAACCAGCATGAACGCTGCAAGACCCGCCGCCCAGGCCGCGGCGTTGCCGGCGATCCACGGCCACGCCCGCCGGACCTGGTGCCGCAGCTCAAACCACTGGGCAGTGCCAATGGATCCGAGCAGCAGGATCGCCGCCGCGCCACCCGCAGTCAGCCGGAGCGGAAGCGGCCAGTCCTGCCATTCCCCGAAGGTGGACGGCAGCATGCCCACGGACCAGGCGAATGCCGCGGCCACCGCGGTCAGCAGGACCCAGCGGGCCGCGGAGATCCCCGGCAACCGGTTCCGCAGGACGCGGACCTGGAACCATCCCAGGACAGCTCCTTCGGCGAGGCCAGCCAGTACCAGGAGTGCAAATTCCGCGCGCGGCCAGGCAGTGGCCGCAAGAAACCAGGCAAGGACCGGGGCGAGGAAGCCCAGGCTCTCGCCCAGGGTCACCCAGCCCGCCCAGCGGGTGAGGAACGCACGGCGGGCTGTCCCGCCGTCGTACGTGCTGTCCGCAACGGCCACGGTGCCATCCTCCCTTCCCGCTTTACTCCCCTGCAACGGAACCGGATGCTCATCCAGATTCACCGTGCCCGCGCCGCCACCGCCAGTGCCATAAGCCCCCGGTGCGGAAGTTCCGCACATTCCGGCAGCCTAGGACCGGAGCCTGGTACCCGGCCCCGGAACAGGACTAATGGCTCTGCCCCGGACACCGGCAGAAACCAATACTGGAAGGGAAGGCGGACGGCTGGCGTCCGCCTCCACTTCAGCGGAGGTCGTGACGTGTACGGCTGGAACGACGGCATGGGCCTGTGGGGCTATGTCCTGATGAGCATCAGCATGGTGGTGGTCTGGGGAGCAATCATCACCGGCGTTGTCCTGCTGGCCCGTTCCCTGCGGGCTCCCTCCCCGGGTGCACCCCGGCCCCCGTCGCCACTAACGGCAGAAGACGTACTGGCCGAGCGTTTCGCGCGCGGCGAGATCGACGTCGCGGAATACCGGAACAGGCTGGCTGTCCTGCGCGGCCAGCCGGGTACCTGAGTTCCGGTTCCCGCAGGCAATGGATAGTGGGTGCAGCTGTGCCGCTCTCTGAATTTGAAAAACGCGAACTCGAACTGATCGGCCATGGCCTGGAGGAGGAAGACCCCGGATTCGCGGCCCTGCTCGGAAGGGATGCCTTCGTACTGTCGCTTCGCACCCGCGTCAGGCGCGGACTCCTGCTTTTCGCGGCGGGCGTGGGCGTCCTGCTCCTTGGCCTGGTGGTCCGGGCGCCCTACCTGGGCATCGCAGGCTTCGCCGTCATGAACGGCGGAGCGTACTGGGCCATCAAAGACCTCCGCTGGTCCTTGCGGGCCAACCACCGGCATGTCGCCCAACTGGAAGGCAACAACGAATGAACACCAACGGCGGTAACGGCACGGAAGCCGGCTCCGAGGCGCGTGCGCTGCAGGCGGTGGAAGCCCACCATGCCGACATGCTGCGGCAACTGAACGCGCTGGTGGGACTGCTGACGGAGGCCGTGGAGGCATGGGACCCTGCCGCCGGACAGGAAACGCAGGCTGCGTTGCTGGACTGGTGCGACACGGTGCTGGTGCCGCACGCCCTGGCAGAAGAAGGGCCGCTGTACAGCGGGCCCCACGGCCTGCCGGAAGCGAAGCTGCTGGTGGACGGCATGCTGGCCGAGCATCAGGTCATCGTGGGCCTGGTTGAAGAGCTCAGGACCGCCGAAGGCGTTGCTGCCGCCGTGGCCGCCGGGGCCATCCAACGGATTTTCGCCCTGCACCTGGACAAGGAGAACCGCCTCCTGATGCCCTTCATCATCCAATCCCCCGGCCTGTCACTCGCACAGGCAGTCGAAGGGCTTCACGAACTGGTGGGGGAAGGCGCGGCTCACCATCATGGGGACGGCCAGCACAGCCACTAGGGCGGGATGACACGTACGACGGCGGGATGCCGGGTCGGTCAGTCAGGGCGCCTGCAATCAGGCCGCCGGGTCAGGGCTCCCCGTCAGGGCGCTTGCCTGGCCGGTGTCCCCCGCGCCGTCCGCCTCCGGGGCGTGCACCACCAGCACGGGACAGTGGGCATGGCTCACGCACGTCGAACTGACGGAGCCAAGGACAAAGCTCCCATGTCCCCGCCTGCCCACGATCAGCAAGGAGGCGTTGCGGCTCGCGTCGATGAGTACCGGCCCTGGCTTACCCCGTACCAGGCGGGCATGCACGAAGGCCGGCAGCTCCCCGAATGCTTCTTCCAGTGCCTGCTGGAGGACCTGGTGGGCCGCGTACTTGAACCCTTCGATCCCTACGGCGAGGTAAACCCCGTAGCCGGCCGGGACGTCCCAGCAGGCCCAGGCCTCAACCGTCGCTGACAGGGGCTCCGCCATGGCCCGGGCCACCCGGAGCGCGGCGATGGAGGCGTCTGATCCATCCACCCCAACGATGATCCTGGGGTGCGTTTCAGGGGCAGTCATGCCGGCTCCATTCACTGTTGTTGCCGCATTCCCTCCTGCGGGCATCCTGCAAGCGTCGTCCCCAGAATGGAACAAGTGCGCTTTCAGGGGTAGGGCCGAAGGTCATGACAGGAACAGGGCCCAGACTTCGGGTGCCGCCCTGCGGATCGCCGGCGGACTTAGGTCCCTTCCGGCAGGACGCCTCCTGGGGAACAATGGGCTCAGGCCCTCCCCGGGGGCCGCCCCCGCACGAATGCGGGATTTGGTCCTGGAGATTTGGGAGCGATCAGTGCAGATGCATGAAGCTGGGTCTGAGGCGGCAGGATCTCCCGGGCAGGTCCGGGTGTTCATCCTTGATGACCACGAACTTGTCCGGCAGGGGTTGAAGGACCTGCTGGAGGGCGAAGGGTTCCTTGTGGTGGGCGAAAGCGGCTCGGCTGCCGAGGCCACGCGCCGCATACCCGCACTGCACCCCGACATCGCCATCCTCGACGGAAGGCTTCCCGACGGCACGGGAATCGAGGTCTGCCGGGACGTGCGTTCCCTGGACCCCCGCCTGCGCTGCCTGATACTCACCAGCTACGACGACGAGCAGGCCCTTCGAGGCGCTGTCCTGGCCGGTGCCTCCGGATACATCCTGAAACAGATCAGGAGCGATGACCTCCTGGCCGGAATCCGGAAGGCGGCTGCGGGCGAGTCCCTCTTCGATCCGGGAGTTGAGCAGCAGATCATTACCGGACTGTCCACTGCACACACCGATCCCCGCCTGGAGGGCCTCAGCGCACAGGAGAAGAAGGTCCTGGCCCTGATCGGGCAGGGCCTGACCAACAGGCAAATCGGCGACGAACTGTTCCTGGCCGAGAAAACCGTCAAGAACTATGTTTCATCGATCCTGGCAAAACTGGGCTTCGAGCGCCGGACGCAGGCCGCTGTCTACGTCACCAAGAGCTCCACGGACACTGCCTGAGCCGGCAGGTCAGGTGAGCCGGGCGGTCCATGTCACGGATGTGCCCTTGCCTGGCCCGCTCTCAATGATGCAACTGCCCTGCAACAACTCAGCCCGGTGGCGCATGTTCGCCAGGCCGCTCACCCGGGCAGGGTCGGCGAAGCCCCGGCCATTGTCGCGGATGAGAAGCTGGACCTGGTCCTTGCCCACCGCAACCGTGACCTCCACGTCGTCCGCGCCGGAATGCCGCAGCGCGTTACTGAGTCCTTCCGACAGCACGGACAGCAGATGGACGGCCACATCCTCCCGGATCGAGTCCACGGGGCCGTCCAGGGCCACCTTGGGGGTCAGGGCGTAGCTGCGCGAGTTTTCCCGGACCACCCGCAGGATCCGGCCCGTCAGCGGTTCGCGTTCCTCATCCGCCGTCCGGAGCGAGTAGATGGTGTCCCGCAGCTTGCGGATTGTTTCATCGAGTTCCGTGGTGACGGCGGCGATGCGCTCGTGCGCCACCGGGTCCACGGTGTAGCGGCGCAGGCTTTGGATGCTCAGGCCTGCGGCAAACAGGCGCTGGATGACGAGGTCGTGCAGGTCCCGCGCGATCCGTTCCCGGTCAGTGAACAGCAGGTTTTGTTCGCGCAGTGCGTTCACGCGCGCCAGGTCGAGCGCCAGCCCGATCCGGCTCCCGAAAATGGCACCCGACTCTGCGTCCGCCTGGTTGAAGGCGGCAGTTGCGTGTGCGCGGGCCAGCAGGAGAACGCCGTTGTCGCTGCTGCCATGCCCCAGGGAACACACGAGTACGGATCCGAGTTTCCCGGCCATTCCGGCCTCAAAGACCTGCCGCGGGTCCTTGGCCACAAAGGAGCCGCCGCCCTCGATCACGTCCCACACGGAGTGGGAGACCCTCCATTCCTGGCCTGCCTGGAGACCCTGCACACCAAGGCAGGACCGGCATCGAAGCACGCCTCCACCCGCCGGCACGGCCACCACTGCAAGTGCCGCATCCGATACCTTTAAAGCGGCGTCGGCAACGACGTCCAGGTTATCCGCGTCCCCGGGGCTGGACGCCATGATCAATCTGCTGCTGAGCTCCATGCCTGCTTCCAGCCACTTCTGCCGGCGCCCGCTGTCTTCAAAGAGGCGCGCGTTCTGGATCGCGACGCCGGCCGCCGCCGCCAGGGCAACGGCAAGGTCCTCATCGTCGGAGGTGAAATCCTCGCCACCTTGCTTTTCCGTCAGGTAGAGGTTACCGAACACCTCGTCACGGACGCGGACGGGCACGCCAAGGAATGTCTTCATGGGCGGGTGGTTCGGCGGGAAGCCGGACGCAATGGGATGCCGGCCAAGGTCATGGAGCCGCAAGGGCTTTGGTTCGCGGATGAGCAGGCCAAGTACGCCGTGCCCCGTCGGCAGGTCGCCAATGGAGCGGATTCCGTCTTCATCAATACCCACCGTGATGAAGTGGCTCAGGGTGCGGTCTTCGCCAATGACGCCCATAGCGCCGTACCGTGCGCCGACCAGGGCGCAGGCCGAACGGACCAGGCGGTCAAGCACGGCCTCAAGGCTCAGATCCTCGGCGAGGGCCACCACCGCCGCCAGCAGGGCGTTGATGCGTTCCTGGGTATCCAGCTGTTCGTCGCCCCGGGCGGAAAAGTCCCGCAGCAGGTCTTCAACGGTGTCCCTAGTCGGCGGACGCCAGGGCTTCTCAGTGCTCACGTTCCACCTCCTGCGGCAAGAACCTGCCACGCTGCGGGTCCTTGGCGCGGTCCGGGGGTCCGGAACGGAAATGCCTGCCCCGGGCCGCAAGTCCGCCTTCACTTGGGCATGAAGACGCTACCGGCACAATTCTAGGAGGCCCAGGCGAAAATTACCTCCGACCGTCCCGGATGGGTGCCTTTGCTGGCGCGGGACCTTCTTCCCTATCCCCGGGAGGTTTGCCGGTCCTAGGCTACGGCCATGAATACCGCAGCCACAGAACCTGACATCAAGGAACTCGGCGTCCACGATTGCTGGCGATACCTTCGTTCAACTTCCCTCTGCAGGATCGCCTTCTCCGAGGGGGACGCAGTGGAAAACTATCCGGTGAATTTTGTCCCCACCAACGGCACACTGCTCATTCGTACCGGCCAGGGAACAAAGCTCGCCTCCCTTGCCGACCGGAAAGTGGTAGCCGTCGAGGCGGACGGAATGAACCAGTACGGCACCATCGCCTGGAGCGTCATCATCAAGGGGCACGCCAAAGTTGTAACCGATGCGGAGGAAGTCCAGGACGCCATGGAGGCGGGCTTGTCCCCCTGGCAACCCGGCCAAAAAAATGTCCTGATCCGGATCACGCCGCAGGATATCAGCGGCCGGAGGTTCGTCATCGCGGCGCCGACCCATTGGTGGCCGGCCCGGGAGCCCAGCGCCGACTGACCCAGCGCCCACTAGCCCAGCGCCGACTGGCCAACGCTGATCAGGCCAACGCGGATCAGGCACGCCGGTCAGGGCAACGTCATCCGGCTCCGCTCCACGCCCGCACCACACCCCTTCTCCAGCACCCCCTAAGGATGGTCCCCCATGGCAACTGCCAAGCCAATCGCCGTCGGCATCACTAATACTTCGGCCTCCAACGCCGCCCTGTTGTGGGCAGCTGCCCGGGCCAACAGGCTAAAGTGCCCCCTCGCCGTCGTAAATGTGGTGGACGACCGCTGGATGGCCGCCGAAGTGCTCCCCTACCTTGAAGTCCTGCGTGAATCGGGGCTGGCGCTGTTGAAGGAGGCCGGTGAAAAAGCCACCGCAGCCGAACCCGGACTGCAGGTAACCCTCCAACTGCTCGAAGGAGGCATCGGGGCAGCCCTGGGCGACTATTCCAGGAATGCCTCCATGCTCGTCCTGGGCACCAGCGGCCACACGCGCGGCGCCCTGACGGACCGGGCCCTCCAGGCCACCGCCACCGCGGAGTGCCCGGTGGCCGTCATCGGTGATGCCCAGGAGGCAGGCCGCGGCATCGTGGTGGGCGTGGATGGCTCGCGTGAAGCAACACAGGCAGTGGCTTTTGCGGCCGCGGAGGCTGACGCACTGGGCGAGGAGCTGACCGTCCTATATGCCTTCACCGGCCCCAACCGCTGGATTGCGGCAGGGCTGCCGCAGAGCAGTTTCGCCACCCACGTCGTCGAGGAGGAACAGATCGTGCTCGCCGAAACTGAGGCGGGCCTCCGGCAGGACTATCCGGACCTCGTGGTCAACACCAGGATGGAGACCGTTCTTGAGCCGGCGGACGCCCTGATCCGTGCTGCATCCGGCGCCCGGCTGCTGGTCCTGGGCAGCCGCGGAAAGGGCGGCTTCGAAAGGTTCGTCCTGGGATCCACGGCACACGCAGTGCTGTCGCAGCCGCCGTGCCCCACCGTGATCACCCGGGTGCACAAGCAGCAGCACGCCGACTGACCGGGTCAGCTGCCTGGCCACATCATGACAATCGCCGGGGACAACGGGAGACCGGTCCCGGGACTGGACGTGAGCCATCCCCGGGACGGACTCTCCACCGCAGAAGTGCGGGAGCGCACTGCCGCCGGCCGTGTCAACAGCGTGCCAACGGCAACCAGCAGGAGCGCCTGGGAGATTGTCCAGGCGAACGTGTTCACCCTGTTCAACGGCGTGGTGGGAGGCTGCTTCATCCTCCTGCTGGTCCTTGGCCAGTGGCGTGATGCGCTGTTCGGCTTGTCCGCCATCAGCAATTCGCTGATCGGGATCATCCAGGAGTACCGGGCAAAGCGTTCCCTTGACCAGCTTGCCATTCTGCAGGCCGCCCGGAACACGGTGGTCAGGAACGGGGCCAGGGAAGTCGTCTCCTCGGACGAACTGGTCCCTGACGACCTGGTGGTGCTCAACGCCGGGGACCAGGTAACGGCAGACCTGGAGCTTCTTGGCGGGGCACCGCTTGAGGTGGACGAATCCCTGCTGACGGGCGAGTCGGAACCCGTTCCCAAAGCCGGCGGTGCCGTGCTGCTGTCCGGCTCGCTGATCCTCGCCGGCAGCGGCCGGGCCAGAGTGCTCCGCGTGGGACCCGACACCTTCGCTTACCGGCTGGCAGCCGAGGCACGGCGGTTCTCCCTTGTCAGGTCAGAGATCCGCAGGGGCCTGGAGAAAGTCTTTACCGTCATCACCTGGCTGTTACTGCCCACCGCACTGCTGCTCACGAATGCGCAGATGCAGGACCAGGGCGGATGGGCTGGAGCCATGGGATCGGGGCGGTGGATACCTGCCGTCGTGGGAGCTGTTGCCGGGATCATGGCCATGATCCCCCTGGGCCTGCTCCTGATGACAAGCGTGGCCTTTGCCGTGGGCGGCCTCCGGCTCGCTCGCCAGAAGGTCCTGGTCCAGGAACTCGCCGCCGTGGAGGTATTGGCACGGGTGGATGTCCTCTGCCTGGATAAAACCGGCACCCTGTCCTCCGGCTCCGTGGTGTTTGACGCCGTCCATGAGGCCGGAACAGTTCCTGCGTCCGGGTGGCGGCCGGCGGTGGAATGGTTTGGTGCCAATGCTGAGGCCAGCAGCACCGCTGCAGCCATCGGCGCGGCCTTTCCCGTGCGGGTTCCGCTGCAGGAGCAGGATTCCGTCCCGTTCTCCTCCGCCCGGAAGTGGAGTTCGGTGACGTTCGCGCCGGGCTCCGCCGCCTCCGGGACGTGGATCCTGGGAGCGCCGGATACGGTCCTCGGGTCCGCTGACTCTGCTGATGCGCACGCCAGGGCGGCGGCCCTCGCTTCCACCGGCCTGCGGACCCTGGTTCTGGCGCACCTCCCGGCGCCGCTGCCGCCGGGCCCCCAAGAGGCAGGCCTGCCGTCCGGGCTGGTGCCGGTCATGCTGCTGACCTTCCGGGAGAGCATCCGCCGGGACGCCGCCTCCACCCTCGACTACTTCCGCCGGCAGGGGGTGACCGTCAAGATCATTTCCGGTGACGATCCCCGGACCGTGGCAGCGCTTGCGCGCGGGGTGGGTTTTGGAACCGGGGTTGCCTATGACGCACGCACGCTTCCCCGGGATCCGCTGCTGCTGGAGGAAACGGTGGAGTCGCAAAGCCTCTTTGGAAGTGTGACCCCATCCCAGAAACGGGACCTGATCCAGGCCCTGAAGCGGCGGGGGCACACGGTGGCAATGACCGGGGACGGGGTGAACGACGTCCTGGCACTTAAGGATGCGGATCTGGGGATCGCCATGGACTCGGCCTCCCCCGCGACCAAGGCCGTGGCCCGCATGGTCCTCCTGGACGGGCGCTTTGAACGGCTGCCGGCGGTGGTGGACGAGGGGCGCCGGGCCATCAGCAACATTGAGCGCGTCTCCCTGGTCTTCCTGAGCAAGACTGTCTACGCCACGGTCATCTCCGTGGTGACCGGCGTCCTGTTGCTGGCCTTCCCGTTCCTGCCCCGGCAGCTGTCCGCACTGGACGGACTGACCATCGGCCTGCCGGCGTTCTTCCTTGCCCTGCAGCCCGGCGGCCAGCGTTATGCCCCCGGGTTCCTGAGGCGTGCCCTGGCCTTCGCGGTCCCGGCAGGCATCTGCACGGCCCTGTGTGTCCTGGCGGTCAGCGCGTACGGGCAGTTGTGGGGCGGCCACAGCCTTGAGTCCGCCCAGTCCGCGGCAACGGTGACACTCGG
Organism: Arthrobacter sp. StoSoilB19; assembly: GCF_019977275.1. Lineage (NCBI taxonomy): Bacteria > Bacillati > Actinomycetota > Actinomycetes > Micrococcales > Micrococcaceae > Arthrobacter > Arthrobacter sp. StoSoilB19. Next base: position 2,400,903 of record NZ_AP024650.1, read on the forward strand.
TCTGGTGGCCGCGTGGATCCTGGTGATGGCATCACGCCCCCTCAACCGGATCAAGGTGTTGATCCTTGCCGGGATGTACGCGGGGCTGGTCCTGTTGTTCAGCGTTCCCTTAACGCAGGACTTCTTCCGGGTTGAGTGGCCGCCCGCCGGACTGCTGGCCGTCTCGGTTGCAGTTGCCCTGGCAGGGTGCCTGGCCATCGAACTGGTTGGCCGCCTGACCCGCCGGCCACCGGCGGGTCACGGCCGAACGGGGCTGGGACCTTTGCCTCTGGAGCCGGATTCATCGAAAGGGGATGGTGGAAGTGCCGGGCAACGCGATGGTCCGGCTTCCACATGAGCAGGAGGCAAGAATGACTGACCTGATGAAATGGTTTGATAACCGCCGCTCCCCCATCGATGTCATCGAACGGCTTTTCGAGGGTGACCTGGGGTCCTCCGCCATCAGGGTCGAAGAGATGGTGGACGGCAACACGCTGGTGGTGCGGGCAGAGCTGCCCGGAATCGATCCGGAGAAGGACGTGGACGTGACGGTTACGGACGGTGTCCTGACCATCAAGGGAGAACGGCAGGAAAAGAAGGAACACAAGGAGAAGGACAGCTACCGGTCCGAGTTCCGCTACGGTTCCTTCGTCCGGCGGATCCCCCTCCCCACCGGGGTGAAACAAGACGACGTAACGGCTGCATACAAGGACGGGGTCCTTGAAGTGCGGGCTCCCATGCCGGAGCAGGTGCAGGCAACCGGGGCGTCCAAGATCCCCATTACCAGGGGCTGAGCAGAGTCACGGTACGACGACGGTGCCTGGCTTCCGGGGAGACTGTCCCCTGGGGTGCCAGGCACTTTCCTGTGGCCGCCAGGGCAGTACGCGGGGACACGCAGTATGCCTTGGGCAGCGGGTCAGACGGCTTGTTCGTTGGCAGCCCGCGCCTCTGCTGCCGCAATAACCGGAAGCGTCCGCACGTACGTGTCCGGGTTCAGGGACACCGAATCGATCCCCTGGCTGACCAGGAACTCCGCAAGGTCCGGATGGTTGCTGGGCCCTTGTCCACAGATGCCGATCTTGATGCCGGCGGCATGGGCCTTGCTGATCGCCTGGGCAATCATGGACATTACTGCCGGATCCCGCTCATCGAACAACCCGGCTAGTTCCTCCGAATCGCGGTCCACCCCCAGGACCAGCTGGGTGAGGTCGTTGGAACCGATGGAAAAACCGTCAAAACGCTTGGCGAATTCCTCTGCCAGGACCACGTTGGATGGGATCTCACACATCATGTAGAGCTGGAGCCCTTCGGCGCCGCGGACCAGCCCGTGCTCTTCCATGGCCTGGATGACCTGGTCCGCTTCCCGCACGGTGCGGCAGAAGGGGACCATGACAATCACGTTGCCGAACCCGGCCTGCTCCCGGACGCGTTTGAGGGCCTTGCACTCCAGCGCGAATCCTTCCCGGTAGGCGTTGCTGTAGTAGCGGGAGGCGCCGCGGAACCCCAGCATGGGGTTTTCCTCGGGACGTTCGAAAGCGCTGCCGCCGATCAGGTGGCTGTACTCGTTGCTCTTGAAGTCGCTCAACCGGACGATCACCGGTTTGGGATGGAAGGGGGCGGCGATCTTGGCGATCCCCGTGGCCAGCACGTCGATGAAGTACTCCTGCGGGTCCTGGTAGCCGCTGGTGAGCTGCCGGATGAGCGCGGCCTCCTGGGGGTCTGACACCCGTTCCGGATGGACCAGGGCCATGGGGTGGATGCGGATCAGGTTGTTGATGATGAACTCCATCCGGGCCAGGCCTACGCCGTCCGCAGGCAGCCGCCACCACTTGAACGCGGCGGCCGGGCTGGCGATGTTGATCATCACGTCCGTGCGGGTGGCCGGGAGGGCGTGCATGTCCACGTCCTCCACGGAGAACTCCAGCAGCCCTTCGTAGACGCGGCCCTCTTCGCCTTCCGCGCAGGACAGGGTGACCTGGCCGCCGTCGGGAAGGACCTCTGTGGCGTTGCGCGTTCCCACCACTGCGGGCACGCCCAGTTCGCGGCTGACAATGGCGGCGTGGCTGGTTGTGCCGCCGTGGTCCGTGATGATGCCCGCGGCCCGCTTCATGACGGGAACCCAGTCCGGGTCCGTCATCCGGGTGACCAGCACGGAGCCGTCCACGAATGATTCGATGTCCTTGGCATCCCGCACCACGCACGCCTGGCCGCGCGCGACCGAATCTCCGATGGCGGCGCCGGTGACCAGGACCTTCCCGGGCCCTGCAAGGTGGTAGGTCCGGAAAGTTGATGTGCTCCGGCGGGCCTGGACGGTCTCCGGCCGTGCCTGCACCATGAAGAGTTCGCCGGTGACCCCGTCCTTGGCCCACTCCATATCCATGGGCCGGCCGTAATGTTCCTCCACCGCGACGGCCCAGCGGGCCAACAGGACAATCTCGCGGTCATCCAGTACCCGTGAGCTCTGCTCCCGCCCGGTCGTCTCCACCATCATGGTCCTGGCATCGCCACCGCGGCTGTACACCATTTTGCGTTCCTTGGCACCGACTTGCCGCTCGATCACGGGGCTGAAGCGCCGGTCTGCAAGGAGCGGCTTGAACACCTGGTACTTGTCCGGGTTGATGGTGCCCTGGACCACCGTCTCCCCCAGCCCCCAGGCGGCGCTGATGACCACCACGCCGGGAAAGCCGGACTCCGTGTCGATCGAAAACATCACCCCTGATGCGCCAAGGTCCGAGCGGACCATGCGCTGCACTCCAACGGACAGGGCAACGTCGAGGTGGTCGTAACCCTTCATTTCGCGGTAGCTGATGGCACGGTCCGTGAACAGGGAGGCGTAGCAGCGCCGGCACGCCTCCAGGACCGCGCGCTCCCCGGCCACGTTCAGGAAGGTTTCCTGCTGGCCGGCGAAACTGGCGTCCGGGAGGTCCTCGGCCGTGGCACTGCTGCGGACCGCAACGGCCACTTGGTCTTGCCCGGTGCGCTGGCAGAGGGCCCGGTAGTGCTCCTGGATGTCGGCAGTGATGTCCGCCGGGAAGGTGGCCTGCAGGAACAGTTCGCGGATCGCCGCCCCGGCCTGCCGAAGTGTTGCTGCCCCGGCGCGGTGGTCCTCCATGTGCTTCCTGATCCGGGGCTCCAGGCTGTTGGCAGCAAGGAAAGCGCGGTAGGCGGTGGCCGTGGTGGCGAACCCTTCCGGAACCCGGACTCCTGCCGGCTGCAGCGCACGGCTCAACTCCCCCAAGGAGGCGTTCTTTCCCCCTACGGAGGGGATGTCCGCGATCCCGGTTTCTTCAAGCCATTTGACGCTGACATCGGCCAGGGACGTTTCTGCAGCGGCGGTCATGGCTCGATTCTGGCCTTGGTGGCGCCGGGGCAGGCAGAGTCTTTGGTCCTAGCTCCGCCGCAGGCGCGCCCGGGCCGCTTTGTGGATCCAGTCTGCAAGAAGGACAGCGGGGGCCGCGAGAAGTGCCAGGAGGAAGCCCAGGGGAGGCGGCGGGGCCTGGCCCAACAGCGTTGCAAGGTAGGGCAGGAACAGGCACACCGCAAGGATGGCCAGTTCCGCAAGAACTGCCCATACCAGAAGCCGGTTGGTACCCCATCCCAGCTTCCAGGGCGGCACGGTGGCGCTCCGGCAGGCAAAGGCGTTGGCCAGCTGTCCCAGGACCACGGCGGTAAAGGCGGCGCCGGAGGCAGCCATGAGGAGCCCGGGCTGGGGAACCTGCCCCCGGATCCACCCGCCGGCAGCGAGGACAACGGAGAAGACGGCCATTTCCATGGCGGCCTCCGTGGGACCCAGGATGCAGAAGACACGGATGATCAGTTGCCGGTCCATCAGGTGCCGGCGTTCGGGCGGACGCGCCAAAACACGCCGGCCGGGCGGTTCGGCGCCAAGGGCCAGCGCGGGCAGCAGGTCGGTGCCAATGTCCAGGGCAAGGATTTGAAGGACACCGAGGGCAAGCGGGAAGTGGCCGCCGGAGAGCGCCCAGATGACAAAGGGAGTCAGCTCCGCCACGTTGTCGGTGAGATGGTAGGTGAGGAACCGGTGGATGTTGGCGTAGGTTGCCCTTCCTTGTTCGATGGCTGCCACGATGGTGGCGAAATGGTCGTCCAGGAGGACCAAATCCGCGGCCTCCCGCGCCACGTCAGTTCCGCTCCGCCCCATGGCCACGCCGATGTCGGCTTCGCGAAGGGCCGGGCCATCGTTGACGCCGTCGCCGGTCATGGCCACCACATGCCCACGGGCCTGCAGCGCCTTGGCCACGCGGAGCTTCTGTTCGGGCGAGACCCTGCTGACCACCACTCCGTCACGGTCCAGGAGTGCGCCGAGTATTTGCTCGTCCGCCGGAAGGTCTGCGCCTTCCAACACGTATTCAGGCGTTCCGGCAAGGCCGATCTGCCGGGCGATCGCTGCCGCCGTGGCAGGGTGGTCGCCGGTGATCATGGCGACCTTCAGGCCCGCCTGCCGCGCCGTTCGGATGACGTTGCCCACATCCGGCCGGGGCGGATCCTGCAGTCCGATCAGGCCCAGGAGTTCCATGTCCGTTTCAAGTTCTGCGGCAGGGCTGGTCTGCCAGGTTTCGGGTGCTCCCGCGAGACGCCGCCGTGCCACCGCAATGACGCGCAGGCCACGCGTTGCCATCACCTCTACCTGTTCCTTGACCTGACCCGGCACGGATTCACACAGTGGGAGCACGGTTTCGGGGGCACCCTTGCAAAACAGCTCGGGCCCCACAAGGGCAGACTCCCTGCGCCGCACCGGATCGAACGGCAGCCGGCGCGATGCCGCGGGCCCGGACCCGGCGCCTGTCAGCCGGCGGGCCAGCACGTCCACGGCAGCTTCCATCGGGTCACCCTGTGCACGCCACTGTCCATCGTGCAGCTCGGCCCTGCCCTGTGAAGCGGTGCGGGCGGCGAGCGCCGCCTGGGCCGCCCTGGCCGTTCCCCGGCCCTCGATGTGCGCGTCCGGGTCATACCCCTGGCCCGTCACATGGACGGCCCCTTCCAGGGTGAAGACCTCGACGGCGTTCATTCGGTTCTGCGTCAGGGTCCCGGTTTTGTCGGTGCAGATGAAGGTGGTTGAGCCCAGGGTTTCCACGGCTTCGAGGTTGCGGACCAGGCCGTTGCGGGACGCCATGCGCTGGGCACCCATGGCCAGGGACAGCGTGACAGTGGGCAGGAGCCCTTCCGGGACCAGGGCCACGGCCACGCCGATCGAGAACAGGAAGGAATCCCGCCACTGAAAGCCCACCAGCAGCGACGCCAGGAAGAAGACCGCTGCGATACCCAGCGCCATGCCCGCAGTGACGCGGACAATCCGCCGCAGTTCCAGGGACAGCGGCGTAGGGGGAGGAACCGCTCCGCTGGTGAGGGCGGCAATTCCGGCCAGCCTGGTCCTGGCTCCCGTGGCGGACACGGCGGCCTCTCCGTAGCCGTTAACCAGGAAGGTACCGCCCCACGCCGCGTCACCTGCGGCTTTCGGCACTGGCTCGCTTTCGCCCGTCAGCATGGATTCATCCATTTCGCAGGCCGATGCTGACAGCAGGACCATGTCTGCAGGCACACGGTCACCGGCACTGAGCAGCACCACGTCGTCAACCACCAGCTCGCTGGCGTGGACCTTGCGCACCGTCCCGTCCCGCCGCACCACCACGTCGGCGGGCAGCAGGCCGCGCAGCCTTGCGGCGGCATGCTGGGCGCGTTCCTGCTGGATGTGGGCGAACACCCCGTTGACAATGACGACGACGATGATCGCCACGGCCAGCTGCGGCATGTCCGCAACGAATGCCAGCGCGGCGGCGCACCACAGCATGAGGGCGAAGAAGTGCGTCATCTCCCCCCACAGCTTTCGCCATTGCGGGACGGGTTTCTCTGCCGGGAGCTGGTTGGGGCCCGCCTGCTTCAGGAGTTGCGCTGCCCGTTCGGAGCTCAGGCCCTCCGCAGTCCTCACACAGCGTCCGCCTCCTGGCCCACCAGGAGCACCGGGCAGGTGGAGTGGGCCGCGCATGCCTTGCTCACCGATCCCATGGACGACTTAAGCAGGCCGCCTTCGCCATGCCTTCCAACAACCAGCATCTGCGCGCGGCGGCTCTCCTCCACCAGCACTTTCGCCGGGGGGCCGAACTTGATGGTCACGTCGATGTTTTCGGGCCGTTCCCCGGAGAAGGCCCGGCCCAGGGCATCTTCGACCAGGCGCCCGGCGGCGTCCTCAAGCCTGGCGGTGAACTGCCGGTCCGCCCCTTCCAGGCGGGACATCACCAGGTAGTCCGGCATTCCGACGCATGAAATGACTTCCAGCCGCGTGCCCAGGCGGGCTGCCAGCGTGCCCGCATAGCGCAGGGCTGCGGAGGAGTATTCGGATCCGTCCACACCTACAATGACGGGTTTGGCCCCTGTTTCTGCGTTCATGGACACCACAATCCCGGCTGCGGGCGGCGCTGGGAAGGGCCAAAAGTCATGCCCGGCGGCCACACCACCTCCCGCTCCGGGCAGGCCTGGCGGAAGGAAGCCGGCATCAACCGCGTTGCCGTGCCTCGTCCGCTCCGCGCAATGCCCTGAGTCCGTTCAGGATGGTGGCCAGGTCAACCACCTCCTGCAGGAGGGCACCGGCAACAGCGGGAATGAAACCCGTCATGGCGATGGCCATCAGGATGAGGCTGAGCCCGATCCCAGTCCAGATACTTACCAGGGCCACAGCCACGGTCCGCTTTCCAATGGCCACGGCCAGGGCCACCTTGGACAGGTCATCGAGCATGATCACCACGTCCGCGGACTCGCTGGCCGCGGTGGCCCCCTTGGCACCCATCGCGATCCCAACGTCGGCGGCGGCAAGGACCGGGGCATCGTTGACGCCGTCACCCACCATCAGGACGGGTCGTTCCAGGATGGCCGCAACCGTGTTGACCTTGTCCTCCGGAAGGCATTCGGCCTGGACGTGGCTCATTCCCGCTTCCTCGGCGATGTGGGCAGCCGTCGCGTGGGCATCACCGGTCAGCAGCATGGTGTTCCGCACGCCCAGCCTGTGCAGGCGCGCCAGGGTGTCCACGGCGTTGCGGCGCAACGGGTCCTTCATGATCAGTGCACCCGCGTACTCGCCGTTGACCGCCACGTGGACTGCCAACTGGCCACTCTGGACTGCTGCTTCCCGGTATCCGCTGGCCGAACTGCGGATCAGGGCGGCTTTTCCCACCACCACCTGCTGGCCGTCGCAGACAGCTTCAACCCCGTGCGTGGCGTTTTCGGTCGCCTGCTGCACCTGCAGCAGTTCAATGTTCGCTGCCTTGGCGGCTTCGATCACGGATGCTGCCAGCACGTGGGAGGAATACTGCTCGGCGGAGGCCGCCAGCTGCAGGATCTTCCGGCTGCCAAGGGCTTCCCCCGGGCCCGGCGCCACCTGGATCCCGTCCAGGACCGGGCGGCCGGAGGTGAGTGTTCCAGTCTTGTCGAACACAGCTGTCTGCGCCTTGGCAAGCTGCTCCAGGCTTCTGGTGTTCTTGATGATGATGCCCTTGTGGGCGGCCTGGCTGGTTCCAGCCAGGAATGCCACCGGCGCTGCGATCAGGAGCGGGCACGGGGTGGCCACCACCAGCACCTGGGCAAAGCGGAGCGGCTCACCTGACAGGAACCAGCCGGCCCCGGCCATGGCCAGGGCGAGGAGGGTAAAGGGAACCGCGTAGCGGTCAGCGAGCCGGACTACCGGCGCACGGCTGTTGGACGCTTCCTCCACCAGGGCGATGATCCGGCTGTACTGGGAGTCAGCCGCGGTGGCCGCCGCCCGCATGCGGATGGCGGCCACGCCGTTCACCGAACCACTCAGCAGCAGCTCCCCCTTGCTACGCTCCACCGGCAGGCTCTCCCCCGTCAGCGATGATTCGTCCATGCTTGCTGAATCGGACAGGAGTTCGCCGTCAACAGGTACCAGCTCGGAGGGGCGGACCACCAGCACGTCCCCGGGCACCACCTCGCCTATCGGGGTGTCCTCCAGGACTGTGTCGGCACTTTCCCTGTGGGCAAAGCGGGGAGCCCGGTCCAGCAGGGACCGCAATTCACGCGCGGCGCGTCCCTGGGCAAAGTTTTCCAGTGCCTCCCCGCCGGTGAGCATCAGGATCACCACCAGGGCCGCGAGGTACTCACCCACGGCCACCGTGCTTGCAACCGCCATCAGGGCCAGCAGGTCGATGCCCCAGCGTCCCTCCCGCAATGACCGGACCATGCCGGCCGCCCGCGCCACCACGATGATGGCAGCGTAGGCCGAGGCGAGCACGCGGACCTGCAGTTCCAGCCCAAACTGCAGCAGCACCAGGGCGGCAAGGAGTACCAGGCAGGTCAGCGCGACGACGGGATACCGCCGGAGGAAGCCCCACACCTTCTGCACGGGCGAGCCGACGCGTTCCTCGACCTCAACGTTGCCGGCGGTTGCCGCAGGCGGGACGGCCTGCTTTCTCATTCAGGACACTTTCAACATGGGCGGTAGCGGTCCTCACACATAAAACTGAAGCTATCCTGATGCCGGCAGTACGGCTAGGGCATTAGGCCCCGGCCGGCGGCATGACCTTTGGCCCTGCCCCGCCGGCGGCCCCGGGAGCATGGTTGAGGGGCAACATGCCGCCTATCCGGACCGGGAGCCTCCATGAAAGCCGTCGTCCTCTATGACTCCGCGTATGGAAACACCGAGACCATCGCCGAGGCGATGGCATCGCGCCTGGGGCGGGACGCGGCCGCTGTTCACGTTGACGGTTTTGATGCCGACGCCCTGCACCCGGGTGACCTGCTCGTCGTCGGCAGCCCCATCAACGGCTGGAAGCCGACTGCCCGGATCACCGAAACGCTGGCAGACCTTGGGCGCCGGGGACTGGCCGGGGTGAAGGCAGCAGCCTTCGATACGAGGGTGAAGCTGTTCATCCACGGCGACGCTGCCAGGAAGATGACGAAGGCACTGACGGAGGCAGGTGCCAGCATCGTTGGCGGACCCATGGCTTTCTACGTCAAAGGCAGCGAGGGCCCGCTGGTCGACGGTGAGGCCGAGCGGGCGGCAGCCTGGGCCGCCGGACTTGCGGCCGGGGCGGGCAACGGTACTGCATAGGCGGGGACGCTGTTACTTTGCAGCCGTGGACGGTAGAGCGGTTCTTCGCCGGCGCTCCGGACGCCCTTGGGCTCTACCAGGCAGCGGAGCGGATGGCGGCGGAGCTGGGCCCCCATGAGGTCCGGGTCGGAAAGAGCCAAATCTCGTTCCGCCGGCGCCGGGGCTACGCCTACCTGTGGCGGCCCGGGGTCTACGTGAATTCCCCGGTTCCGCTGGTCCTATCCCTCGCGCTGCCGCGGAACCTGGGCTCGCCGCGCTTCAAGCAGGTCGTCCACCCGGCGAAAGGAACCTGGATGCACCATCTGGAGCTCACGGACAGTTCCCAACTCGATGCCGAGGTCCGCGGTTGGCTGCTCGAAGCGTATGAGGCTGCGGCCTGACTGGCATGCCCTTTAGAGTCCTATGGCCCTTTCACGTTGGCCGCGGGATGGCAAGGCTGGGGGCATGACTGAAAATGGCCAGCAGCCGCGAAAGATCCATGTCACCGAACAACCCGTCGCCGTGGTCCGTGAACGGGTTCCCATGGACGCTCTGACGAGCTTCTTCAGCCGGGCCTTCGGTGCGGTGATGGCCGCGGTGCAAACGCAGGGCGTCAGCCCGGCAGGACCGCCGTTCGCGCTTTACCACGGCATTCCCGGCGCCACGGTGGACGTCGAAGCCGGGTTCCCCGTCGCCGGGAACTTCCAGGGAACAGGCGAGGTGGCCCGCGGCGCGCTTCCCGATACTGACGCGTTCGAGGCCGTCCACACGGGCCCTTACGACACCCTCGGCAGCACGTACGATGCCATCCGCGAACGGATGGAAGCCGAGGGCGCTGCCCCTGCCGACACCATGTGGGAGTACTACCTGACCGATCCGGAGCAGCAGCCGGATCCGGCCACGTGGCAGACCAGGGTCATCTGGCCGGTGGACTGAGTCCGCCAGGGTTTCGGCCGCCCCGGGGCCTGGTCCTGCATTATCTTCCGGGGCCGCGACTGAAGGTGAGGTCCCAGGGCTGCACGCCGCGGCTGGTTTCGGACCACCCGTCGCGGGCCAGCTCCCGGCGGAGCTGGCTGAGGCTGGCCTGCATGCCGGGAGCCCACGCCTCTTCGGGAGGTGTCGGGTTCAGCGGCGGACCGGGAAACGTATCGCTGGCATAGAGCCGGCGTCCGTCCCCGGTCCTGGCCACAAACTGCAGTTGCGTCCGCCCGTACTGTGAGCCCAGCGTGTACAGGATCCGCGCCCACCACTTGCGCGATGCGGCGTCCTCCAGCTCTATCCGGAGCCGCTCCTCGGGACCGGGACCTGCGGATCCGGGAGCTGGTTTGCCTGGGCGGCCAGGTCGAGGTGCATCTGTCGTCATGTCGTCCTCCGGGAACCGCAACCATCGTGAACTACCCAGTCTTCCGCGGCCCGGCTTAATGGGACAGGGCCCTTCGGCACCGAGCTTCGGGGCATCCTGCCATCGGTAGCATCCCCGGAGCCGGCGATCAGGGTCTTTGGTCCCTAATAGCACGCCGCGGTCCTCTGAGATGGTGGTCTGGGCCGGAAGCACCACGCTGGGGTTGTGCATCCGGGTTTGCCGCGCCCGGTGTCGGCCGGCATGCAGCCTCATCAACGGAGGCGGGACGCTAGAGGAGAGCAAGGCTTATGGCAGGTACGTTCGAACTGTTTGTCGATGAAGATTCACAGATCCGGTTCCGGCTTGTGATGCCTGATGGACACGTACTGGCGGTATCCGGACAATTCGCGGACAAACGGGCGGCGGCCGCGGCCATCGAAGAGGTACGGGAATGTGCGGGAACCGGCCTGATCCGGGACATACCTTCACCGCCGCCGAACGTTGCCCGCAGCACCATCCCGCACGCGCGGCACGCGGTCCGGCGCGGGCCGCACAGGCTTGGCTCCCTGGGCGCCGCCTAGGGTGGAGGACGGCGGCGGCCAAAGCCCCGGTCATCAGAAGCTCGAGGAACTGCCCGAACCGGAGAAGCTTCCGCCGCTGCTGCCGTACCCTGTGGTGCTGCCGCCGCCCCTGGCGGAATTGACGCTGCTGACGCCCGTATTGAAGCCGGAGTTGAAGGTAGCCACGGAGAAAAACTGGTACGACGGGTACACCGTGCCCAGGATGCTCGGCTCATAGCTCCGCCGCCTGCGGTGGTCCAGGCCCTCGTGGGCCGTCTGCATCTGCTCGCGCATCAGCCGTGCCTCGCGCTCATTCCTGGCGAATCCCTGAATGACTGTTTCCGCATGGTTCTCCAGCAGCTCCGAGAGCCGCGACCGCGCCTCGTAGAGCCGGTCCAGCGCCTCTTCCGGCGTGATCCGGCCATCTGCCAGTTCCGAGGTCCAGCGTTCAATGTTCCGCAGGCTTTCGTCGCGGAAGGAACGAAGCGCCGAGGCGGTGGCCGAGTCCCCCTGCCCGTGGCGCTTGGCCAGGAGTTGCTCAAGGCCGGCCAGGTCCTTGCGGAACGGGGCAAGCTGCCGGTCCCAGGCGGTAGGCCATGTGTCGGCACGGTTCAACAGGGCGTTGCTGTCGGCGATGACATCATCCAGGGCATCCAGCTCGGCGGCGCTGTCCGCGAACTGGCGGGCAAGCTTGAGGTTTTTCCGCCTGCTGAGGGACCGTTTGGCCAGGGCGTGCACCTGGTTGGAGAGTTCCGTGGCGGCGGCATAGCGGGTCAGGAAGGTGCGGTGCTTCTCCAGGACCCTGCTGCCGTAGCGGGATGATTCGGGGATGGTGCCGGCGTTCAGTTCCGTGACGTCCAGGTCCATGCTGACGTTGGAGTAGCTCCGGTCCCCCCGTTCGATTTGTTTGCGGCAGGCAGCCCTGGTCGCCGCGCGCACCATCAACCACGCCGCTGCCCCAAGGGCCGCAAGTCCCCCGGTGACCCAGGCGGTGATCAGGAATGCGGCGGACCGGTACCAGGGCTGGTTGATGAGTTCGGCGGCACGGCGAATGCCGGCCACAGTACCGTCGGTCCACTGCGCGTCCCGGAACAGGTCCTTTGAGGCCTCCTGGATGTCGCTGCGCTGCTCGAGCGACACTTTCCGGTCCTCCCCCATATAGGTGCCCACGTGGCGGCCCACCGGGTCGAGCGCGAAAATGAACAGTCCATCGGCCCACTTCTGTCCGTCGGCGCTGATCCACTCAGGGTGCCTGGAGCGTGCGAACCTCAGGACCTCTTCATTGAGGTTGTCCTCAGCCTTTCCGTTGTAGGTAAAGACAGCAACACGGGTGGGCTCGTAAAACTGGATCCGTTCGACGGCGGGGACCAGCGTATTCCGGTCAAGCACCCCCGCTGTGTCCTCCACGATGACGACTGACGGGGACACGGCATCACTTGGGGCCGCAACCCCCAGCAGGGAGGCGGCCAGGACAAGCATGATCACCCCAATACGGCGCACCAGGGTGCCCATATGCCTCCCCGCTTCCTAGAATCAGGATGGATTCCTGGAATCAGGATGAAACCAAGGGGCAGGGCCGCCAAAGGGCCGAAGGTCCCGCCGGCGAGGATCGGTCTGATGAGGAGCGCAGCCAGGTGATGCAGGATGCGGGTTCGATTGTGGCCGGCTATGACGGTTCGGATGGAGCCGCGGCAGCCGTCCGGTGGGCGGCGCGCCACGCCCGTGCCACCAACTGCGCGCTTCATGTGGTGCATTGTTCCCTGTGGCAGCTGCTGACCAGGCACCTCGGTCCGGTTCCAGGTGTGTCAGGCAGCGGCCTTGAGCAGTCCGCCCAGGCCGTCCTGGAAGAAGGGGTCTCGCATGCTGCAGCGGAAGTTCCAGGGGTTCAGATCCGCGGCACCCTGCTCCACGGACTACCCGCACAGCTCTTGGCCGAAATTTCCGGCGGCAAGAGGATGCTCGTAGTCGGCAGCCGTGGCCTGGGCGGCTTCCTTGGCCTCCTGGTGGGATCCGTTAGCCTGGAACTGGCGGCCACCGCCACCTGCCCGGTGGCCGTGATCCGGGAGGACACCCATCCTGGCGGACCCGTCGTCGCCGCCGTCGATGCATCAGGTTCCCCCTCGGCACTGGAAGACGCGTGCGCCGTTGCTTCCGGGTGGCACGCACGCCTTACGGTGGTCCACGTCCATCACGAGCCCGCCGGCTACACGCGGCTGGACGGGAAGGAAGCAGCGGCTGATGCCCGGGAAGTTCTCGAATCCGCCGTGGACCGTGCACGAACCCTGGCGCCCAATATCTCCGTTGACGGCAGGATACTCACGGACAGTTCGGTCCCGCACGCCATCCTGCAAGCCGCCTCGGAAGCCCGGATAGTGGTGCTGGGTTCCCAGGGCCGCGGCATCCTCCGGGAGACCATCGGATCAACCGCCCACGCAGTACTGCACCACGCGCACGGGCCGGTCCTCATTTCCCGGCGCGGCGCATGATGGAGAAGGCCGCGGCAGGAGTGTCGGCCGGGCCACAGGCCGTACCTCCTCCTAAGCTGGTTCGGTGACCCCTGTTCCCTCCCCCGGCCCGCTGGACGTCGTCGTCCATTCGGGCCCGGCGGACTGGTGGGTCATCCTTGCCGGGCTTGGACCCCTGGCCGTTCTTATCGCAGCCCTGCTGGCCTTCTACATCAACTGGCGCACGCTTAAGCAACGCACTGCCGCGGACAAGACCGCGCTGGACCAAAAGCGCGAAGCGGACGCCGACGCCCTGCGGCAAAAGACCGAAGCGGACAGCCGGGCGGAATGGTGGCGCCGCACCCAGTGGGCGCTCGACCGGGCGTTGGACCCGGATGCAGGGACAAAGGCGCTGGGCCTGGCGACGCTGGAAGTCCTTGCCAGGAGCGAACTGGCCCGCACGGAGGAACTCGAGTTGTTCGACATCGCCTGGAAGAGTGTGTCCGGGGACGAGAACGGGGACGATGCCGACGCCGGCCCAGGGCAGGAGAGTGCCGTCGTGGACGGCCCGGACAACTTAGGCGAGAATGGAATGACGGATGAAGACAGTGCCAAGGAGGCTGGACCATGAGCGCAGCATCGCCTGAACACCGCCTTGTCCACACTCCCCGAACCGGTACCAAGCCCGCGGGCAAAAAACCCACGCCTGCCGAGCACCGGGTCCAGGTTGCCGCGGCCAGGCTGCGCGTCACGCTTGATGAACGGCTGGGGCGGGAAACGCCCGCCAAGACCAAGGCGCTGGCCAAGGAACCGATCTAAATCCCGCTGCGGGGGCTTGGGGATCGACGGCGAATGGCTGGGTTTGGTGGGCAGTGGCGGCAGTAATTCTTGGCTGCGACACGAACGGGCTGCACCGCTGGGACTACGGAGCCGTCGTCGCGCAGGTGGCGCAGTCCGGCAGGTTCCTGGACCGCTGGCGCGTCGGCTTCTGCCCTGACATCCGCCCGGGGACCGAAGCGTGGCTCCTGGTGCAAGGCGGCAATGATGCAGGCAGCGGCCTCATCGGTCACGGGTCGGTGGCATCGGAGCCCTACCAGGCCGCCGCAGGCGATGATTCCGATGCCAACGACTGGTTCATCGCAGTCGCTTTCGACGCACTGCTCCCGCTGGGCGAGCAAATACGCCCCGGGACCCTGCGGGAGGCCTTTCCCGGTGACCTCTGGGCCAAGGCGAACGGCCCCTCCCTGGTGACCTTGCCGCCGTCGTCCTGGCCTGTTCTGCAACGCTTGTGGAGGGAATACGGGCCCACGACGCCGGATCCCACCGAGGTGGTTGCCGGAACCTTTCCGCCGGGCGGCGTCAGCCATATCCAGGTGAACCGCTTTGAGCGGGACCCCGACGCCCGCCGGGCCTGCCTGGCCTTCCACGGCACGTCGTGCGCCGCCTGCGGCTTCTCCTTTGAGTCCGCTTACGGTGAGGCCGGTACAGGAGCGACAGCCGTGCACCACGTGGTGCCGCCGGCCATGATTGGCAGCGGATACCAGCTTGACCCCATCGCCGACCTCATTCCGCTTTGCCATAACTGCCACGCCGTGGCGCACGGGGCAAACCCGGCGCGGACGGTTTCCGAACTCCGGAGCATCATGTCGGCCGCCGGGCATGTGCGGGGTGAAGTGGTCACTGACCTGGCCCTTCAGGCCCAGGAGGACGCACGGCGGATCCTCGGGGGCGGCAAGACGTAGGGGCCAGCATTCGGGGATAAAATTGCAGGGATGACATTGGCTGCACGTTCCGGGGTGTTTCAGTCGGTCAGGAGCGCCCGGCCCCTGTTGCGCCGCGTACCCGTATGGACATGGCGCGTCCTGATGCGCGCCGTCAGTGCCCGGGAGCAGGCGCGGTTCAACACCGACCCAATCACGGCTGTGGCATATGTGCACGACATTGACTACGTGGGTGATGCCCTCCGCGCCCACCGCCTCGACGTTTTGACACCGCTGCAGCCGGCAGCTGACTCTCCTGGTACAGAGGCTGTGGCGGCGGAGCTGCTTCCCGTCTACGTTTACTTCCATGGTGGCGGGTGGACATCCGGTGACAAGGCAGCCCTGACCAAGTACTGCGCCAACCAGGCAGTGGGCGGGATGGTGGTGGTCAACGTCAACTACCGGCACGCGCCCCGGTTCGCCATGGGGCATGTGCTCGAGGATGCCAATGCCGCCCTGGCGTGGGTTGCCGCCAACATCGAGGGGTACGGCGGGAATCCCAAGAGGCTGATCCTGGGCGGGGACTCGGCCGGCGGACAGATCGCTGCCCTGCTGACCGCAGCCAGCTTGCGTTCCGAACTGGCGGCGCATTATGCCCTGCGGCCGGCAGTTCCCGCGGGACACCTGAAAGGGCTCGTCCAACACTGCAGCGCAGTGGATTTCTCGGTCTTCTTCGACAGCGGATTTGTCCTCAGCCTGAACTTCGTCCGTATGCTATTGCCGCCTGCATCCCGGGCAACGGCCGGTCCGGGAGCACGCAATGGCCGTAAGCGGCCCTCTCCACCACGGACCGTGGCGCGGCTGAGGAGCGCCGCGGGTTTCCTGTCCCCGATCGAGTGGCTGGACGGGACCCATCCGCCCGTGTTCCTCACCACGTCCGAGCGTGACTACTTCTACCGGGCTAACCTGAATTTCATCGAGCGCCTGCAACAACACGACGTTCCAGTGGATGCCCTGATCTACCCTTGGGACAGCCTCAACACCGAACACACCTGGCAACAGGATTACCGTTACCCCGAATCCCAGGAAGTCTACCGGCGCCTTCACGCGTTCGTCCGCGGTGTGGCTGAACGGTCCACCGGTCCTGCCCCTGAATAAATTCAAGGCACTGGACTATGTTGGGACCATGGCAGAGCTGGACCGGAACGGGTACGGGGTCGACCCCGAGGAGTTTGGCTCCGCCCTGGTGGACGCGGCCGCCTTGCTCGATGCGGAGCTGGGGGACGTTGACTGGTTCACTCCACCGCCGGGCGCTGTCCACCGATCCATTGATGTCCCCAGTGGCAGGCTCGCCGCCATGACGCTGGGCAATCCTGGCAATCCCAGCGTTGTGCTGGTGCCCGGAGCAACCGGTTCCAAAGAGGACTTCTCCCTCATGATGCCCGACCTGGCCAATGCCGGTTACTTCGCACTGAGCTACGATCTGGCGGGACAGTACCAGTCAGCGGCAGCGGGCCCCGGGAACCTGGTGCCGCCGCGCAAGCATTATGACTACCGGCTTTTCGTGGACGACTTCCTTGCAGTTCTGGAGACCACTTCCACCCCAGTCCATGTTGTGGGTTATTCCTTCGCGGGAATCATTGCCCAACTCGCCTTTGGGGAGCGGCCGGAGCTCTTCAGGTCCCTCACGTTGCTTAGCTGTCCGCCGGAGCCAGGCCAGAGTTTCAGGGGTGTGGGCCGCATCGGCCGGTTCAGCACGTGGGTGAACGGCCGGGTGGGTGCTGCCTTGCTGATCTGGGGCATCCGGAGCGGCAAGGTGGTGCACGTACCGGAGGGCAGGCGGCGGTTCGTCAACTACCGGTTCCGCTTCACCCGCCGCGCCTCGGTCCGGGACATCTATACGCTCATGCAGAACGTTCCGGATCTTCGGCAAACACTGGCGGAGGCGTCCCTTCCCAAGTTTGTGGCCGTGGGCGAACACGACCTGTGGCCGCTCCGGCTTCACCGCCTCTTCGCCCAGTCAATCCGGGCCCGGATCGGCGTCTACAGGGGTGGCCACAGCCCCAGCGAAACGTCGCCCCACGAATTCAGCCGCGACCTCCTGGCTCTTTATGCCAAGGCCGGGAAGCGGTAACCGACGGCCCGTGCTTGCGCCGCCACTGGGCTCATTCCCGCCGGCGGCGCAACGGAGGCTGGTCCCTGAACTCGACGCGGAACGTGACAAGGGACATCTCGAGCCGGCGTCGGAACGCGGACCAGCTGGCGAAGGGGCGCGCGGATACGCCCACCTTCAGCGTGGGATCGTAAATGACGTCCATGTCCGGCCGGAGTCGGTGTGAGATTCCCTCGTGGCGTTGAAGGCTGGTTTCGGCACGAGGTTATCGCCGGGCAGGGGACGGGAGACCTCGTCGGGCGTTGCGCCCCAGCTGCTTGTCCCCGGCGCCTGGGCTTCCTGGAACCAGGGCTCCGGCGCTACTATCTCCCAGCACGCCGCGACGCAGCGGCGTGGGCCAGCGGTTGAGGGGAGCGTGGACGTGGGCGGAGGCAGGGGAACGAGCGGCCCGCACTGGCGGCGTGTGCTGGCGACGCTTGGCAACAACGATGCCAGGACGGCGTACGCCCAAATCGTGCTTGGAGCTGCGGCGCCAGACGTACTGCCCAACGTGAAGGAACAGCGGCGAAACCGGGCCATCGATAGTCTGCTTGAGTCCGGACTCGTGGAACAGCACGCGCCCGGGCGGCTGGTGGCGGCCCAGACGATTTTTCGCGACCTTCTCGCCCAACAGCCCAAGCGTCAACCACAAATCGGGACAGATCGGTTCATGCGGCTTGGACGCATCGAAAGGTACCCGTCAAACTTGGCGCAACGGCGGGAACTCCTTGCCCGGATCGCGGACGAGGTCATGGCGCCCGGAGAACAACTCACTGAGAGGCAGGTCAACGAACGGCTTCTCAGTTACACGGACGACGTGGTGCTGCTGCGAAGGTACATGGTTGACTTCGGACTGCTGCAGCGAACCCCCTCGGGCTCCTCCTACACCCGCCACGTCTAGTTCCGCCAAGTGGGGTGCTCCTCACCGGATTCCTGCCGTGCCGCAGGTGCAGGAGGTGGTAAGTTCGGCCGCATGGAATGCGTCGTCATCTACACCGTCCGTGAAGGCATCGACCGCTCGCGTGTCATGGAGACGTACCCGCGCCACAAGGCCTACTACGAGGCGTTCCATGCGGAAGGCGGGGGGCTCGTGGCCCTGGGTCCATTCCAAACGGCTGACCCGGAGCTTAGTTCCATGGGCATTTTCACTTCCCGACAGGAGGCCGAGCGTTTCGTCGCTGCAGACCCCTTTATTACCGAGGGACTGGCCGAATGCCGGCTCTTGGAGTGGAACGCTGTACACCTCGGGTAGTGGCGCTCCATGGCGTGTCGCACGCAGCCACATAAGAAGTCGCAGAGTCACCCGAAGGAAGCATGCCCAATGAACAAGAACCGGCTGGAAGCGTTCAGCGACGGTGTCCTGGCGATCATCATCACCATCATGGTGCTGGAACTCCATACCCCGGAGGAACCAACGTGGGAAGGTGTGGCCAGCGTCCTGCCCACCCTCTTCAGCTACCTGTTGAGCTTCGTGTATGTCGGAATCTACTGGAACAACCACCACCACATGATCCATTTGGCGAGCCGCGTTAATGGGGCCATCCTGTGGGCCAACCTCCATCTGTTGTTCTGGCTGTCGCTGTTTCCTTTTACAACTCGATGGATGGATGAGTCCGGCTTCGCGCAGGTCCCTGTGCTGCTGTACGGGATCAACCTGCTGTGCGCAGCAATCGCATACTTCATCCTGGAGCGCCGCCTGATTGCTGCTCAAGGCAAGGACGGGGCCCTCGCCAGTGCTGTCGGCCGGGACTGGAAGGGCAAAGCTTCGCCGCTGATCTATCTCCTTGGCATTGCGCTAACCCCTGTCCAGCCCCTGCTCGGGCTCGCCGTTTACACCATCGTGGCCCTTATCTGGCTGGTGCCGGACCGCAGGGTCGAACACTTTGTAACCCGGTCACATCAGAATGGGGCCCACGATTAGCCCGATGGAGATTGGCGCCAGCATCGATGGCCGCCTCCACCATTGGAGCCTTAATACCTCCGTGGTGCGCCTTGCCGCCGAGAAGACGGCCGGGCCGGGTAGGCGAATTCCGCAGGGTCGTGGTTGATTTGAACCGCGGGCGTCGCCACCATGGAACCGTGGAAACGAAAGGCCTCCGTCGCCGGCTCGCCTTTCCCCTGTGCCTGCTGGTAACGGCAGCCGGCACGGCAGGGTGCTCCTATGACTACCCCGATCCGGCCCACGCCCCGGCAGCCGAAGCTGACCGCACGGCCGCACCTGAACCCTTCCGGATAACAGCATCCGCTACCCGTCCCACTGACCCCCTGGTCCTTCAGCGGGAGGCCAGAAACTACCAGGACCTGGACAGCCTTCTCCTGGCCGTGCCGGGGCCGGTTCTCCTTTTTCAAAAGGGTCCGCTGGACGGCCCCGGCAGGGGCTTTGGCACCACGGAAGAAGTCCCCGCGGCGGGCACGTACACGGTCACTGCTGCGTGCGTTGGTGCTGCCAACGCCAAAGTCTTCATCCGGCAGGAGAATCCCAAGGTCATACTCTGGCCCGTCGAGCTCACAGTGGATTGCCCAGGGTCCACGTCCCAAGTCATCACGCTTCAACAGGGCTACGTTTCAGCACACCTGTCCCTGCCCGCGCCGGGAGACGCACCCTGGACGGGAGCTGTTGCCGGAGTACGGGTGACCGGCTGAGGCTGTCACCCCTGCCCGCCGTCAGCATCCCCGGCCACCCCCGGGCGCCGATCCGTTCGGCCGGAGCGCTGCCCGGTGAGAGCTAAGCCTTGTCAGGCCATGGAGGCGCCTTTTATCTTCGAGCGGATGAAGTCGTGATCCTCACCGGAGACAAGCGCCTGCCCGTGCTGCCCTGTGGCCAGGTCCTCCCCGGTTTCCTTCGAGATCACCGCCGTGATGGTCCTGGGCAGCATCTGGCACCCCGGGTTGTCGATCAGCCATTTCTGCGTGGCAGGGTCAAGGCGGTCCCAACGGTCTTTGAGGTTCATTAGCGGGGCATCTCCGTGCTCGGTCCTGCAGAGCCACAACGCTCTGCAGACAGGCTTCGCCTGTCCCAACGCACCAGTAAACCCCGCCCTTCACCCGGAACACAGGGACCAAAGTCCCCACCTCAGGCGGGGCTTCCGGAACGCCTCCTTGTTGCCCGGCCGGTGCTGCTGTGGATACCCATCACTTGCCAACCCATTGGTAAGCATGCTTATTATGAGCGAAGCCGAATGCGAACGGCTGCCAACCAGAGGAGGAGACACCATGGGACTAGGCGACAAGATTGAAAACGCTGCCGAGAAAGCGGGCGGAAAAGGCAAGGAAGCTGCCGGTAACGCCACGGGCGATGACAGCCTGAAGGCGGAAGGCCAAGCGGACCAGGCCAAGGGCGATGTGAAGCAGGCCGGCGAAAAGGTCAAGGACGCATTCAAGCACTGACACCGTTTACGGGAAGGGCGCGCTCAGCGAACGGGGCGCGCCCTTCGTCGTGTCGGGGTGCACTCCAGCCACCCCTGATTGACCTGCGTGCTCGCCCCCTACGTGTTTGGTGCCGCCTGGCTTGCCCTGTTTATCACGGCCCGCCGGCTCCACTTGGCCAGCCGCGCACCGCCCCGAACCAGGCCGCCCCAGCTCCGACCCATGGGTGGCTTGTACAATCTTTCGGCTCTTCGGTGCGGAGTTGCTTCCGCAACTCCCAGTTGCGCCGTCCTAAACTTTGGCCATGCACCCCTTAGCGGCAATAGGGCTGGTTTTTCTCGCCGGGCTTGCCTGGTTGGGCACCGTCCTGACCCTGCTCGTTGCCTTGGCCAAAGCCCGACGCCGGCTGCCGGCTGACGTCGGGCAGGCAGCCCAGAGCGTGGAGACGCAAGGCTCCGCTGGCAGTGGGGCCATAACGTAAACGGCATGGCACATTGCTGCCGACGGCGACCTGTCGCCGGCCTGACGCGACCGCCCGGTATTACCTGGCGGCCGCGGCCCAGCAGTCAGCCATGCCCCGACGGTGGACCGGCGGGATCCCGGGGCTTCAAGGAGCCTGGGAGTCAATGGCCTTCCGGTCGATGGACTTGAGGGCGGCCAGACGTGCTTCCACTTCGGTCTGCTCTCCGAGGTCTTCCAGGGAGGCGAACTGGGCATCGAGGGATGAGGCTGCGAGTTCCTGCTGGCCGCGAACGGTGGCCTCTTGGCGTCGGATCCGCTCCTCATACCGCCCGATGGCCGACGTCGGATCACCGGCGTCCAGGGATTTGAGGGCATCGTGGATCCGGGACTGCGCGGCCGCCGTCCGGGATCTGGCTACCAGCTCGTTGCGCTTGGCCGTCAGCTCGTGCAGCTTGCCCTTCATCTGGTCGAGCCCACCCTTGAGCTTGTCGACCACTTCGTTCTGGGCCGCAAGCCCGGGTACGGCGTCTTTCACGAGCTTCTCGGCGGCCATCTGCCGCTGCAGGGCAACCTTGGCGAGGTTGTCGAACTTCTGCGCATCGGCGAGGTTGCCGGCGGACCGGAACTCGTCGCCCTTCCTGGACGCGGCCAGAGCCTTGCGGCCCCATTCGTTGGCGTCGGCGACGTTACGTTTGTGGTCCTCCTCCAGCATCCGGAGGTTGCCTATGGTCTGGGCGATCGCGGCCTCGGCTTCGCGGATATTCTCCGAGTAATCCCGGACCATCTGGTCCAGCATTTTCTGCGGATCCTCCGCGGAGTCCAGGAGGGCATTGAGGTTTGCCTTGGCCAACTGGGCCACGCGGGCGAAAATACTCTGCTTCACGGGATTCTTTCTATCAGTAGTGGAATTCGCATCCTATGTGTTCGGCACCGCAGGGGACCAGATTCCCTACGCTATGCCTGCCACCCGCCCCGCCTACTTGGTGGCCAGGTCGTGGCGGCGGAAGGTTCCGGCGATGGAGAGTTTCCGGCCGTATTCGATGGACCCGTACCGGAACAGGTGGACAGCCAGCCGCAGGATAATAAGGCCGACGACGAAGAGTTCGACGATGACGATGGCGGATTCAACTGGGTTCAGGGTGCCGAACCCGTTGCGGAGCAGGGCGGTCACCGGAGCGGTCAGCGGGAAGTAGGTGAAGATCTGCACGACCAGCGCGCCCGGGTTGGAGATGATCAGGCTGAATGTGTAGAAGGGGATAAACATCATGGCCACAAGCGGGCCGAAGACGGTCCCGGCTTCCTTGGCGGTCGGCATGATCGCCCCTATGGCCACCAGGACCCCGGTAAAGACGGCGAATCCACCCAGCGTGAGAAGGGCCCCTGTGATCATGGGGCCGGGTTCGAAGACCAGGGATGACAGGTCCACCTCGGGCAGGGCAAGGCGGTTCCGGAAAAACAGGTAGGCCAATCCGACCGGGGCCAGGAACACCAGGATCTGGACCAGGCCGACGGCGAACAGCGAGATGATCTTGCCGGTGATCAGGGTGGTTGGATTTAGGGTGGTCAGGATCATTTCAGTGACCCGGTTTTCCTTCTCCTCCAAGGTGGAATTCAGCATCTGGTTCGAAAGAAGGATCATCGAAAAATAGAAGATGACCAGGAACAGCAGTGGTGGAATGATCCCGCCGACGCCCGCGGCGGCCTTGCCGTCCTTGAATATTTCGGAGTCAAATTTTACGGTCCCGGTCAGGGCCGCCGTCAGCTGGGGTGAGCCGACTTGATGCTGGGCCGAGACCGCGAGCAGCTGCTTGGCCACGGCCTCGTACTTGTCGTTCTCAAACGTGCCTTTGTCCGCACCGTACACCTTCACCGGCTCTTTGGCCGGATCGGCAGGGTAGGCGAAGTATGCCTCCGAGGCGCCGTCCTTCACGGCAGCGATCGCGGCTTCGGGGCCGCTGGCAGTTGTTCCGCCGGCCAACTCGGCGGCAGACGCCATGATGATTCCAGAGGCGTCCGTGTACATGAAAGCGAACGTCGCACTCTTCTGGGCGGCGGCGCTGTCCTTTGTGCTGGCGTTGGACGCGTACACGAGGGCGAAGATAATGATAAGAATGACCGGCAGCGCCAGGGTTGCGATGACGAAGCCCCGTTTCTTGATGGTCCGGAAGAACTCGAACGCGATCACGGTCCCAAGGTTGTGCTGTCCCAATGCCCTGTTCAGCCTTCCGCCAGTTCGTGCTGTTCGCCGTACACCTTGATGAAGATCTCATCCAGGGAGATCCGGGCCGGCGTGAATGACCGGACCACGGCCCCGGCTTCGACCAGCTCGCGCAGCACCGCGGCCTCACTGGACCCGGGGCGCGGCGCCAGTTCGGCGACCCCGTCCACGTCGTCGACGACGTCGAACAGTGCCGATGCGGGCAACGGTCCGTCGTGGGTGACCCGGTAGACGGTGCCGCCGAACTCTTCCTGGACCTCTTCCACCGTCCCGTAAGCGTGGGAGACTCCGTCTTTGAGCAGGATTACCCGGTCACACAGCCGTTCGACTTCTTCCATCTGGTGGGTGACCATGATGACGGTGGCGCCGGCCCGCTTGTGCTCTTCGATAATGTCCATCAGCAGCCGCCGGTTCACGGGGTCAAAGCCCTTGGTCGGCTCGTCCAAAATAAGCAGTTCGGGATCGTTCATGATCGTCACGCCCAACTGGACCTTTTGCTGTTGGCCGCTGGAGAGCTTGTCCAACCGGGACTTTGCCTTGTCGGCCAGACCCACCCGCTCCAAATAGTGTCCGGACCAGGACCGGGCCGCGGCCTTGGACAGGCCCTTGAGCCGGCCGAAGTAGACCATGACATCCAGGACGTGTTCCTTTTTGTACAGGCCGCGCTCTTCCGGCAGGTATCCGAGACGGGCCCCGTCGCGGGGCTCAAAGGCTTTGCCCCCTATGTGCAGGATCCCCGCGGTGGGCTGGTAGATGCCCAGCAGCGCCCGCAAAGTGGTGGTCTTCCCGGATCCATTGGACCCCAGGAAACCGAACGTCTCCCCCGCGTGCACGTCGAAGGACAGATCCCGGATGACCGTGGTGTCCCCGAAGTCCATCCGGAAGTCCTGAATGTGCACCAGCGGCTCCTGCGCCGTGTCCCCCATCGTCATGGTTTCAGACTAGCGGTTACCGATCTGCTCGTGTCGCGCAAGTGCCCGGTTGGGCTCAGACTCCGGACCTACCGGATCCCCGCGGCACGAAGGGTCCGGGCCAGTTCACCTGCGGCTGAGTGGAGCGTCTCCACGGTTTTCGAGATGACGTCGTCTGTGGCAAGTTCCACCGGCATGGAGCAGCTCATGGCGTCCGTCCCGGGGATGCGGTACGGAACCACCACGCTAACGCAGCAAAGCCCCACCGTGTTTTGCTCCCACTCAATGGCATGGCCCGTCTTCCGGAACTCAGTCAGCTCGGCCTGAAGCGCCTCGAAATCAGGGACGCTGTTCGGGGTCAGCTGGGGATAGGGCCCGCCGCCAAGCCGCTGCCGGACCTCCGTATCCGTGTACTCGGAGAGGATGGCTTTGCCCAGGGCCGTCACTTGGGCCGGAAGCTTGCGCCCTACCCTTGAGGACAGCCGGCGCCGGTCTACAGCCTGCCGGGTTGCAAGATAGATGACGTCGGACCGGTCGATGCGGGCGTAGTGGGTAGTGAAGGTCGTGGCATTGCGGACCTTTTCCAGAATGGCCGAAACGTGTTCCATCACCGGATCCCTGTCCAGGTACGCCGTACCGCACAGCAGGGCATGCGTGCCGATCCTATAGGCGCCCTCCGGTGTTTGCTCGATCCAGTTGAGCTCCAGGAGCGTCAACAGCAGCCAGTGCAGGCTGGAACGGGGATACCCGGTCTGCTTGAAGATCTCGGCGGTGGTGAGCGGCTGCGGAGCGGACGCCAGGAGCTCAAGGATGGCGATGGTCCGCTCTGCGGACTTGACCAGTTTGACGTCGCCGGGCGCGTCCCCCCGCGTGCCGGCCTGTACATCCAGCGGTGCCATTACCGCTCCCCCTTTCGCCGCACCGGACTGCGGCAGCTCATTTCGCGGCCAGGTGCGGGTAGTTGTCCATACCTACCCTATGACCATCGCTGGCCCAAAACCCGCCAAGGAGTCCCGTTTCAGCGTTCCCCCCGGAAGTATCGACCTCATTGGCATAGAGCTCCGCGTCGTCCTGCGGGTCGTAGCCGATGCGCCGTCCTGCCTGGAGGTTCGCCCAGCCGCGGGTGTTGGCCGAGACAGCCCACACCACGTGATGGCCCGGGGCACCGAGGTCGTTCAGCGCCGCCTCCACGAGCCTGAACGAATCCGCCGGGGAAAGCCACGAACCAAGGGTCCTGGCGTTGCCCGGGCGCTGGCCGCCGGTACCTATCCGGGCACTGACCACTTTCATTCCGTACTTGTCCGCATACAGGCTGCCGAGCGCTTCCGCGGCCACTTTGCTGACCCCGTAGTACGTATCGGGCCGCGGCGGAAGTACAGCATCCGCCGCGGCATCAGCAAGGTCGTGGAAGCCCACGGCGTGCGTGGAACTGGCCAGCAATACGCGTTCGACGCCGTTGCGGCGGGCTGCTTCCAGCGTCACCTGGGTGCCGGTGATGTTGGTGGCAACGATTTCCTGCCAGGTCATTTCCCGGTGGAGTCCGCCCAGGTGGACAACCCCGGATGTGGCCCTGAGGGACGTGTTCATGAAATCTGGATCAGTTACGGATCCCACCAGGGCAACCTCGTTGGGACGCAAATTCCGGGCTTCCACCAGGTCCAGCAGCCGGACTTCATATCCGGCATCAGCAAGGTAGGGACGCAGCAACGTGGCCATCATGCCGGCACCACCCGTCATGGCGATCGCCTGTGCTTTCTGTGCTGCCGGCAAGTTTCCTCCAATGGTTGACAGCCTGTGATGCTAATCACACTCTCATGAAGTATGTTTCAGATGATAGCAGATGTTTATATATGTAAAAGGAGAATCAGAGTGGATTCGAAGCTCAAGGCACACTCCCGTGCGGCTCTGGCATTGGCGGTGACCTCAGCCACCCTGCTAACGGGCTGTGGCAGCGGGTCGTCCGCCCCTGCGGCCAAGGATGACGGCCAGCCCATCGAGGTCTGGGCGCGCGCCGGCACCGACGCCTCCACGACCTACGCGGCGCTGTTCAAGGAATTCACGGCAAAGACCGGTATCCCGGTCAACTTCCAGGGGGTGCCGGACCTGGACCAGCAACTACAGACCAGGGCGGCCTCCAAGAAGCTTCCGGATATCGTCATCAACGACTCCGCGGCTCTTGGCAACTACACTTCCCAGGGCTACCTGCAGAAACTGGACAAGTCAGCGGTGGACGGAGGCGACAAGATCTCCGACTCCCTGTGGAATGAGGCAGTGGGCCAGGACGGGGCTACTTACGGGGTCCCGTTCTCTCGCCAGACGATGGTGACCATGATCAGGAAGGACTGGCGCGAGAAGCTGGGTCTCCCCGTTCCCAAGACGCAGGAAGACCTCGCGGCGCTGGCCACCGCATTCGCTACACAGGACCCGGACGGAAATGGCCAGGCAGACACTTTCGGGATGACCGTTCCGGGATCCACCGAACGTGGATACCTGGGTTGGTGGGCCTCATCGTACCTTTGGCAGGACGGCGGCGCCTACCTGAAGGACAACGGCAACGGAAAGTACACCGCTTCCGCCGCAAGCAGTGAAAGCCAGAAAGGCGTCACCTGGATCAAGCAACAGTTCTGCACGCCCGGCAACACGCAGCCGGGCGTACTGACGGCGGCCACCAGCGCTGCGTCACCCTTTTTCCAGACCGGAAAGACCGGGATCATTCTCACCGGCCCCTACAACTTCTCCTCGTTTGATACGGCGCTGGGCAAAGACCGGTACGAAGTCATCGAAACTCCCAAGGGTTCGGTGGACAACACAGTCCTGGCCGAAGGCGAGAACATCTATGTCACTGCCACCAACGGCAAAAAGGACCAGACAAAGCAGGTTATCGACTACCTCGTGTCCGCCGACGGGCAAAAGGCGGGCATGACCGCCGGCAAGCAGCCGATTGTCCGCGTACCCGTCAATTCCGACGTCGATGCTGCCGCCGTCTACAACGATCCCCGGTGGACCGTCGTCCAGGACGCGCTGAAGAACTCGTCAAAGTCCTTCCCCTCGGCCATCAACTTCGTGCCGATCAAGCAGGCAGCCGCCGAATCCCTGAACAAGATCTTCTCGGACTGGGCGGCGGATAACGTGGCGTCCGGCCTTAAGGATCTCGACTCGGCCATCACCAACGAACTGACAAGCCAGAACGCCAAGTCATGACCGCAACACCAACGAAACCGGCAGGTGCCTTGACGGCGGAGCCGGAGTCAGCGCCACCGGCCCCCCGCAGCAAACGCCGCAACGGCAGACAGACCATGGCCATCTGGTTGTTCCTGGTGCCGGCCGCCGTCCTGGGCCTCTACTTCAAATTCATCCCCATGGCCGAAGGCATTCGGCTGAGCTTTTTCAAAGTGCAGCCGTTCCTGGGGGACGTTTTCGTCGGCTTCGACAACTATGTTGGCGTGCTGACGGATGCACGCTTCTTGGAGGCCCTCGGACACACTGTGGTCCTGGGCGTCACCCAGACCCTCGGCGCACTGGTGGTGGGCTTTCTTCTGGCCCTGCTCCTGGAAGGGCAGGCACGGTCACTGTGGATCCTCCGCACCACCATTTTCCTCCCTGTCGTCACGGCGCTGGCTGTGGTGGGCGAAATCTGGCGCCTGTTGTACTTCCCCACACCGGACGGACCCCTCAACAGCATCCTGGGCTGGCTAGGACTCGGCCCGCTGCAGTTCCTCAACGGTACGGACACGGCACTGTGGTCCATCGCCGTCGTCGGCATCTGGAGCGGCGCGCCCTACAACATGGTGATCATCCTCGCCGGGCTCACCGGGGTGGACCGCTCCCTATATGAGTCTGCGGGCGTGGACGGAGCCACGGTCTGGCAGCGACTGCGGTACATCACGCTGCCGGCCCTTCGTCCTTCACTGGTGACCGTCCTGACGTTGGCAGCCATCCGCAGCCTGCGCAGCTTCACGGAAGTGTACGTACTTACCGGAGGCGGCCCGGCCGGCTCAACAGAGGTGTGGATGACCCGCATGTATTCCCTGGGATTCCAGCGGAACGATATTGGCGTGGCCTCTGCCGCGGCAGTCCTGCTCCTGGTGGCCACCCTGCTCCTGACCGTTGGAACCCAGCTCCTGGCCAAAAGGAAGGCAGCACGATGAGCCAGACACTGACCCGAAAGAACTCCCGCACGGCCAGGCCGTCGTCCTCCGCCAGGTTCGACACGGCCCTGGGATGGTCGCCCCGTTTTGGACCCAACATGGTCCTGCGGATGCTGCTCTGCGCACTGGTGTTCTGCATTTTCGCCCTGCCGTTCCTGGCCATCATCTCCGGCGCTTTTGACCGGAACTCCAGCCCGACCGAGATTTCGCTGCTGCCCAAGACATTCACGCTCCAGAACTTCCAGGCAGCACAGCAGCAGGGTCTGTGGGGTTACCTGCTGAACTCCCTGGTGGTGGCCGGCGGAGGGCTCCTGCTCCAAATGACCGTTTCCGTGTTCGCCGCCTACAGCCTCAGCCGCAGGAAATTCCGGGGACAGGCCCTGGTCCTCCTGCTGGTCCTGATGACCATGATGCTCCCCGAGGAGATCATCGGCATCCCCCTGTCCCTGGTGTTGGGTGACCTCCCGCTGCTGGGCATCAGTTTGCGGGGAACCGTCCTTGCCGTCATCCTGCCGGTGGGCATCTGGGGCTTCTCCATCTTCATCATGAGCGAATTCATGAAGGAGATTCCCGCGGAAATCGAGGAGGCTGCCCGGCTTGACGGGGTGGGTGAGTTCCGCATGCTCTTCACCATCATCCTGCCTCTGTGCAAGCCGGCGCTGGGCGTCATCGGGATTTTCGGCTTCATGATGGTCTGGGACCAGTACCTCCTCCCCCTCATCGCGGCCAATGACCCCGGAGACTACACCCTGACCGTGGCGCTGGCGGTACTTCGCAACGACACCACAGTCGGACCCGGCGTGCTGCTGGCGGGTGCCCTGATGGCCATGATTCCCAGCCTCCTGGTGTACCTCTTCCTGCAAAGCTCCATGATCCGCGGCATCACCTCGGGCGCAACCAAGGGCTAGGGAAGGCCCGGCCTCCCCAACCCTCCACGAAAGAATTTCCATGAATATCAGCTCAATTGTTCCTGCCACCGCGGCACCCACCGCGGCAGACCTGACGATCAACGACATCACCATCACACCGATCGCCTTTTCCGATCCACCGCTCCTGAACGCCGTCGGCGTCCACGAGCCCTTGGTCCATAGGGTGGTCATTGAAGTCCGCACCGCCAACGGGCTCCTGGGCCTGGGCGAATGTGCCGGCGGCCAGAGCCGCCTGGACAACCTCGCCGCCGGCGCCAATGCCATCAAGGGCGTCAGTATCTTTGAAACCTCCACAATGGAGCGGCTCATCAACCAGGCGCTGGACCCAAATCTCTCTGCCTTTGAACGGGCTGCCGTCTTCTCCGCCTTCGAAGTCGCTGCCCTGGATATCCAGGGGCATGCAACGGGCAGGACCGTGAGCGAACTGCTCGGCGGCACTGTGCGGGACGAGGTCCCCTTCAGCGCCTACCTCTTCTACAAGTGGGCGGAACACCCTGCTCACGATGGACGCCCGGCCATTTCCGACGGCTGGGGCGAGGCGCTGGATCCGGAGGGCATCGTCCGGCAGGCTCGCCGGATGATCACCGAGTACGGATTCAAATCCATCAAACTCAAGGGCGGCGTCTTTCCACCCGCCCGTGAAATTGAAGCTATCCGGGCTTTGCGTGAAGCGTTCCCGGACCTTCCGCTCCGGCTGGACCCCAACACTGCCTGGACGGTGGAGACCTCGAAATGGGTGGCGGCCGAAACGAGCGGGCTGCTTGAGTACCTGGAAGATCCGACGCCGGGCCTGGAGGGAATGGGCCAGGTCGCGGCTGCTGCCCCCATGCCGCTTGCCACCAATATGTGCGTCGTGGCCTTCGACCACATCAAAAAGAGTGTGGAACTCGATTCCGTCCAGGTAATCCTCGGTGACCATCACTACTGGGGCGGCCTCCGCCACACCCGGGAACTGGGCACCATCTGCGAAACCTTCGGAATAGGATTGTCCATGCATTCCAATTCCCACCTTGGCATCAGCCTTGCTGCCATGGTCCACGTCGCCGCCGCAACGCCTGCCCTGACGTACGCCTGTGATACCCACTATCCCTGGAACGGGCACAACGACGTGGTCAAGCCCGGAGCCCTGAAGTTTGTGGACGGCAGCGTGCCGGTTCCCACCGGCACCGGCCTTGGCGTGGAGCTGAACCGGGAGAAACTGGCTGAACTCCACCAGCAGTACCTGGACGCCCGCATGACGGCGCGGGATGACACGGGCTACATGCAGCGTTTTGTCCCCGACTTCACGGCTGCCCTCCCCCGGTGGTAGGTCCGCAGGTGATGCAGGTTACCGGCTATCTCTATCCGTGGGATGTACTGGGCGACCCGAAGGCGGTGTCATGGGTCAGGGACACCGGCGTTGACCGCGTGGCGCTTGCGGCCGCATACCACTCGGTGCGGGCCGGAACCCCACGGCATCCCACCCGGCGCGTCGTGGACGCCCGGTCGGCAGCCCTCTACGTTCCGGAAGGCGGTGCTTTCGCAGGCCGGCAGCTGATACCCGGCAACGCGAGGGAATGGACCGGGACGGAGAACGGATTCGGCGAGGCCGCAGCGGCATTTCAGGCGGAGGGCCTTCCCGTGGACGCGTGGACGGTGCTGACCCACTCCAGCGCAGTGGGCGGAAACAGCCCCGGCCTCTGCGTACAAAATGCCTTCGACGAGGTCTACAGGTACGCGCTGTGCCCGTCGCAGCCTCAGGTCCGCTCCTACGCTGCGTCCCTGGTGCGCCAAGTCCTGGAGATGGGACAGCCGGATGGGTTGATCCTCGAAGCGGCGGGTCCGCTGGGTTTCAGCCACCAGAACCGGCATGAGAAGACCGAGGGAGCCGAGTACTCAACCTGGGTGCAGGCGCTGTTGTCGCTGTGCTTCTGCGATGCATGCGCCACCGGGTACGAGGCCCGCGGGTTGCCCGCCGCCGGGTATCAAAGCCGGGTCCGCTCTGCCGTCGCGCAGGCCGATGATGCCCGAATGACAGCTGCATTTGCGTCCGGGGCAGCGGCGTTCCTTCCCCTCCTGGAGGTACGGTGGGATGCCACGGCGATGCTGCTGGATGAGTGCTTGGCAGCGATCGAAGCCACCGGCTCCCGCCCCCGGCTGTCGCTGCACGCCACGCCGGACCCCTGGGCCACGGGGCCCTTCGTTCCGGTGGAGGCGCTCCGCAGGAGCAGGCTCTGGGGGCACCGGGGTGACCTCACCGCCGTCGTACCTTGCTGGGGCGAGCCCAGCGAAGGCGCCGTGACGGTCGAAGCCATGTTGGCCGCCGGCTTGCGGGTGGGTGCGTATGTCCTGGCGCTGCCGCCGAAGACGGCCGACGGCGGCAGGCTGGCAAGCGAGTGGCAGGTGCTTTGTGCAGCGGGAGCCAGGGAACTGCACGTGTATCACCTCGGGCTTGCCTCCTCCCGGCGCCTCTCCGCTGTTGCGGGAGGACTGATGAGTCTGCGCTGAGGGTTGGAAGCAGCCGGTGACGGCCATCGCCACGGGCACGATGGCGTCGATTGCCGGCCCCGACCAGGCCGGCGGCGGCGCAGGGAAGACGGCACACTAACCCTCATGTGCCTAAACTACTGACATGCCCACACGTGTTCACGAATTTGCCTGGCCTGACCGGGTCGTCATCGGCACCATTGGTGTTCCGGGGGCGCGAACGTTCTACCTGCAGGTACGTGCAGGTAGGCAAATTGTGAGCATCGCACTGGAGAAGCAGCAGTCTGCCCAGCTCGCCGAAAAGATTGACGAAATCCTCGACGAGCTCATCGCCCTTGACGGCAATCCCTTCAGTGTTCCCACGGGTACTCCCATCGAGCTCGTCGACAATGACCAGCTCGAGGCAGTCCAGGAGCAGTTCAGGGCCGGCGCCATGAGTTTGGGCTGGGACCCGACAACGGCGCAGATTGTGATAGAGGCCTACCCGATCATTGAAGTCGGTGCTGATGAAGACGTCGAATTGCTTGCTGGGAACGCCGCTGACGTGGCCGAAATGTTGCTGGTGCGGATGCCGGTGGGCACCGCCCGCGCATTCGCCAAACGGACCCGGGACGTAGTGGGTGCCGGGCGTCCGGCATGCCCGCTCTGCGGTTATCCCATGGACGCCGACGGGCATACCTGCACTCTTCCTGAAGTCTGATGCCAGGGAGCCTGGACGGTACTGGCGGGTCTACCGCAAAGCTGTCCGCAGCCGTTCCTTGAGGTCTTCAAGTGATTCACGCCATTCCGGTTCGTCAGCGTTGTCCCACAGTTCAGCAAGCTCGGACTTCTCCCCGGCAACCCGTTCAACTGCTTCCAGTGCCATCTCCACGTCTTCGGCGGTGACCTCTGCCCCGCGGGCAGCCACCCAGGTCGCCACGGTCTCCGGGAGATCGCCCAGCGGGTTGCCTTGGCTGGCGGAGGTCACTTCGGCGGCGGCGATAGCGACAGCCCCTTCGGGTGCCTCGACATACCTGTGACCTGCCTTCGCCAACGCCTGGCGCACGACGTCGACCCCTCCGGTCTCCAGCTCGTCCAGCCAGTCCAGCGCGTCGTCGTTCTCAAACGGCAGGTAGCCCCATGCACCCACGTGGTTCCCCTTCCGGTTAACGGCTAGTGGCTCCAATATGCCAGACCGCGCCGTTGCAGGTCATACACGCGGTGGATGCCTGCAAAGCTTTTCGAGAGTGCGTGCTGAAAGTGCGGTTGTTGGCGCGGAGTGGTGGCCCGCAAAATGTCACACCCCCCTTGGATGATGAGTACATGGGAAGCGAAGCGGTGGCAACGGCTTTTGAAGCGATCGACTTCTCGATTGCCCTGCTCCGCGCCGAGGTAGCTGAGTCCCGTAACGGGTTCCCCCAGCACGCCGACCCCCTGGCCGCCGTCGCTGATGGGTGCCTGGACATCCTTGCCGGGATTTCTCGAACCGAGGCCCGGGTCGCTGCGTTGAAGGCGGAGGCAACGGCCAGATACGCGGATTCCGCGCGATCCGCTGCGCCTCCTGACATGCCCGTCCAGGCGCTGGAAATGGCAATAGCGGCCGAGGTGGGCTGCGTACTGGCCATCGGCGATCGGGCTGCGGGCATGCTGTTGGAGCAATCCCATGCTTTGGCGACGTCCTTGCCACTCACCCTGGCAGCACTGCAGGCGGGAACTGTTTCGTGGCAACACGCCACGGTGATGGTGGACGAGACCGCCACCCTTGACCGCGACGCAGCGCGGGCACTTGAGGCGCACTTCCTCGACGCTGACGCGGCCAATTCTGCCCGCGGCTGCCCGGCCGGCGAGATGCCCGCCTTCCGGTTCCGGCGGAAGGCCAGGACTTGGCGCGAACGGCACCACCCGGACAGCATCGAAAAACGCCATGCTAAGGGAGCGCGGGACAGGTGCCTGGAATATGCCCCGGAGCAGGACGGCATGGCGCGGGTGTCTGCCTACCTGCCCGCGGACCAGGCGGCTGCGATCTGGAACCGCATTACTGCCATCGCCCGGGGCCTGCAAGGGCCCCACGAGGACCGGACGCTCACCCAGTTACGGGCAGACGTATTTGCGACGGCAGCCCTGCGAAGCGACAACGGCATCAGCAGCGGCGCGACTAAGGCCGGGGCACCCGGCATCGCCGATGTCCCTACGCCCCGGGCCGAGGTCCTGATCACCGTTCCCGTCTTCTCACTGCTGGGACTGACAGAGGAGCCGGCGATGCTGGACGGGTTCGGACCCATCCCTGCCTCCATGGCCCGGAATCTCCTAACCAATGGAGCGGATTCGTTCCATCGCGTGCTCATAGATCCACGGGACGGGGCCCCGTTGGAAATCGGCCGCACGAGCTACCGGCTGACGAAGGCCATGCGGAACTGGCTACGAATGCGCGACGGCAAATGCCCGTTCCCCGGGTGCAGTAACCAGTCCCTGGACAACGAAGCCGACCACCTCCTGGCCTGGCATCACGGCGGAACCACCGGGATCAGTAACCTGGGACAGCCCTGTCCCCGGCACCACAGACTCAAACACGCCAGCGGCTGGAGACCGACTCCCGCATCAGAGAATGAACCGCCCGGCTGGATTTCACCATCCGGGCGGAAATACAAAAGCGAACATCAGGACTGGGAACCACCTCACTGGCCGTGTTCGTTGGGGCAGCAAGCCACAGAACGGCAACATCCATATCCTCCTATGCCCACCGCGGTGAGGGGGACCGTGGACTATTTTCGGGAACCGCCATCTGCGGGAGAAGCATTCCTTCGTACCTACCTCGATGCCAAATGAACTGCCGGATATGGCAGCAAGGGACCCCGCACA
This sequence comes from Arthrobacter sp. StoSoilB19, assembly GCF_019977275.1. Classification (NCBI taxonomy): domain Bacteria; kingdom Bacillati; phylum Actinomycetota; class Actinomycetes; order Micrococcales; family Micrococcaceae; genus Arthrobacter; species Arthrobacter sp. StoSoilB19. Next base: position 2,435,473 of record NZ_AP024650.1, read on the forward strand.
AAACGTGCGGAGTCCCTTGCTGTCGGATCCTGAAAAGAAGAAAGTCTAGAAGTCCCAGTCCTCGTCTTCCGTGTTGACGGCCTTGCCGATGACATAGGACGAACCCGAGCCCGAGAAGAAGTCATGGTTCTCGTCAGCGTTCGGGGACAGGGCCGACAGGATGGCCGGGTTCACGTCGGTGACGGACGCCGGGAACATCGCCTCGTAGCCCAGGTTCATGAGGGCCTTGTTGGCGTTGTAGTGCAGGAACTTCTTGACGTCCTCGGCCAGGCCCACGCCGTCATAAAGGTCGTGGGTGTACTGGACCTCGTTTTCGTACAGCTCGAACAGCAGTTCGAACGTGTAGTCCTTGATCTCCTGGCGGCGTTCCTCGGAGACCTTTTCCAGGCCCTTCTGGAACTTGTAGCCGATGTAGTAACCGTGAACAGCTTCGTCACGGATGATCAGGCGGATCAGGTCGGCGGTGTTCGTCAGCTTGGCGCGGGAGGACCAGTACATGGGCAGGTAGAAGCCCGAGTAGAACAGGAAGCTTTCCAGCAGCGTGGAGGCCACCTTCCGCTTCAGCGGATCGTCACCCTGGTAGTAGTCCATGACGATCTGCGCCTTCTTCTGAAGGTTCTCGTTCTCGGTGGACCAGCGGAATGCCTCGTCGATCTCCTTGGTGGAAGCCAGGGTGGAGAAGATGGAGGAGTAGCTCTTGGCGTGCACTGACTCCATGAAGGCGATGTTCGTGTACACAGCCTCCTCGTGCGGAGTGAGGGCATCCGGAATCAGGGACACCGCACCGACCGTGCCCTGGATGGTGTCCAGCAGGGTCAAGCCGGTAAATACGCGCATGGTGAGCTGCTGCTCGGCCGGCGTCAGCGTGTTCCAGGACTGGACGTCGTTGGACAGCGGCACCTTTTCCGGCAGCCAGAAGTTGTTGACCAGGCGGTTCCAGACGTCGACGTCCTTGTCGTCCTGGATGCGGTTCCAGTTGATGGCCTCGACGTGGCTGAGCAGCTTGACCTTCTCGGTCATGTCATCCCCTATGCGTTGGGTGGGTTTTCTCTAAGTTAAAGCGTACGACGGCGGGCGGGCGCCCGCCGTCGTACTGTCGCGTTGGTTGAAGCTACAGCATGCAGCTGACGCAGCCCTCAACTTCGGTCCCTTCCAGCGCGAGCTGGCGGAGACGGATGTAGTAGATGGTCTTGATGCCCTTCTTCCAGGCGTAGATCTGGGCCTTGTTGATGTCGCGCGTGGTGGCGGTGTCCTTGAAGAACAGCGTCAGGGACAGGCCCTGGTCCACGTGCTGGGTGGCGGCGGCGTAGGTGTCGATGACCTTCTCGTAGCCGATCTCGTACGCATCCTGGTAGTACTCCAGGTTGTCGTTGGTGAGGTACGGCGCCGGGTAGTACACGCGGCCCAGCTTGCCTTCCTTGCGGATCTCAATCTTGGACGCCACCGGGTGGATCGAGGAGGTGGAGTTGTTGATGTAGGAGATCGAGCCCGTCGGCGGCACGGCCTGCAGGTTCTGGTTGTAGATGCCGTGCTCCATGACCGAAGCCTTCAGCGCGCGCCAGTCTTCCTGCGTGGGGATGTGCACGTTCTTGAAGAGCTCGCGGACCTTCTCGGTCTGCGGAACCCATTCCTGCTCCGTGTACTTGTCGAAAAACTCCCCCGACGCGTACTTGGACTTCTCGAAGCCGCCAAACGTCTGGCCGGTTTCGATGGCCAGCAGGTTGGAGGCGCGGACGGCGTGGTACACCACCGAGTAGAAGTAGATGTTGGTGAAGTCCAGGCCCTCTTCAGAGCCGTAGTGGACCCGCTCCCGCGCCAGGTAGCCGTGCAGGTTCATCTGGCCCAGGCCAATCGCGTGGCTCTGGTCGTTGCCCTTGGCGATGGACGGCACCGAGGTGATGTTGGACATGTCCGAGACAGCCGAGAGGGAACGGATGGCCGTCTCGATGGTCAGGCCGAAGTCCGGCGAGTCCATGGTCTTGGCGATGTTCAGTGAACCAAGGTTGCAGGAGATGTCCTTGCCGGTGTCGGCGTAGGACAGGTCATCGTTGTACGTGGTGGGCTGGGAAACCTGGAGGATCTCCGAGCACAGGTTGGACATGATGATCTTGCCGTCGATCGGGTTGGCCCGGTTCACGGTGTCCTCGAACATGATATACGGGTAGCCGGATTCGAACTGGATCTCGGCGAGGGTCTGGAAGAACTCGCGTGCCTTGATCTTGGTCTTCTTGATCCGGGAATCGTCAACCATCTCGTAGTACTTCTCGGTGACCGAGACGTCCGAGAACGGCATGCCATAGACGCGTTCGACGTCATAGGGCGAGAACAGGTACATGTCCTCGTCCTTCTTGGCCAGTTCGAACGTAATGTCCGGAATGACGACGCCCAGGGAGAGGGTCTTGATGCGGATTTTCTCGTCCGCGTTCTCGCGCTTGGTGTCCAGGAACCGGTAGATGTCCGGGTGGTGCGCGTGCAGGTACACGGCGCCGGCACCCTGTCGGGCACCGAGCTGGTTGGCGTAGGAGAAGCTGTCTTCGAGGAGCTTCATCACGGGAATGACGCCGGAGGACTGGTTCTCGATCTGCTTGATGGGCGCGCCCACCTCGCGGATGTTGGTCAGCGCGAAGGCCACTCCGCCGCCGCGCTTGGACAGCTGCAGGGCGGAGTTGATGGAGCGTCCGATCGACTCCATGTTGTCTTCGATGCGGAGAAGGAAGCAGGAGACCAGCTCGCCGCGCTGCTTCTTGCCCGCGTTCAGGAACGTGGGGGTGGCTGGCTGGAAACGGCCTTCGATGATTTCATCCACCATCTGCAGGGCCAGCTGCTCGTTGCCGCGCGCCAGGTGCAGTGCCACCATGCAGACGCGGTCCTCGTAGCGCTCCAGGAAGCGCTTGCCGTCGAACGTCTTCAACGTGTAGGAGGTGTAGAACTTGAAGGCACCCAGGAAGGTCTCGAAGCGGAACTTCTTCTTGTAGGCGCGGTTGAACAGCTCACGGATGAAGTTCATCGTGTACTGGTCCAGCGTCTCGCGCTCGTAGTACTGGTTCTTCACCAGGTAGTCGAGCTTCTCCTCCAGGTCATGGAAGAACACCGTGTTGTTGTTCACGTGCTGCAGGAAGTACTGGTGCGCGGCCTCGCGGTCGGCGCCGAACTGGATTTCGCCGTTGGGACCGTAGAGGTTCAACATGGCGTTCAGCTCGTGATAGCCCAGCCCCTTATACGCGGCGGGCATCTCAGGCTTCTGGGACCTGGTTACTTCTGTGTCTGCGACAGTCGTGTCCAAAACGTGTCCAATCCTTGGTTGACCCGGGTAACGTCTTCCGGCGTTCCCATAAGTTCGAATCGATAGAGGTGGGGTACGTGGCATTTGGCGGCGATGATGTCCCCGGCCATGCAGTAGTTGTCCCCGAAGTTTGTGTTTCCGGCGCCAATCACGCCGCGGAGCAGTTTCCTGTTCTGCGGGTTGTTGAGGAACCGGATGACCTGTTTGGGAACGGACCCCTCTCCCCCGGTGCCACCGTAGGTGGGCACCACCAGCACGAATGGCCGGGTAGCGAGGAGGGGTGCGTCCTTTGGATAGAGCGGGATCCGGGCAACCTCACGGCCTAGCTTCGCGACGAAGCGGCTGGTGTTCTCGGATGCTGATGAAAAGTAGATGAGCTGGCTGCCGGTGCGGACCGGTTCAGCCTGGTCCTGCGACCCGGCCGGCGGGGACACCTCCACGCGCTGAGCCGCGTGGATGGGAACAACCTGGTGAATTGGTAAGGCCTCGCGGTCATGCTGTGCTGCTGGTGCTGCCACGTGAGTCACCTCAGCTGGTTGCTGGTTGCCGGCAGGAGAAGCGGAACTCCTAAGCCACGGAGGAAACGGCGGAAAGTGCCAGTTCCTCGATCTTGTCGGGGCGGAAGCCGGACCAGTGGTCCTGGTCGGTGACCACAACGGGAGCCTGCATGTAGCCAAGTGCCTTCAGTCGCTCGAGTGCCTCGGCGTCCTGGGAGATGTCAACGCTCTGGTAGGTGATGCCCTTCTTGTCGAGCGCGCGGTAGGTGGCGTTGCACTGAACACAAGCAGGCTTCGTGTAAACCGTTACGGTCATTGTCCCTGTCCCCTTAGTTGAAATCTTGCTGGCCCGGTGTCCCCGTCCAGCTGTATGTAGATACTACATGTAGTGCAGACGCCTCTTTGGAACCCCAAGATGATGTATTACAAGTATGTCATTTAATGCACCGTTAATCCACAGGCAGGGGCGGGAAAAATGCCCGGAATCGCGGGTTTTTTGCGGGCTGGGTCCACACCCTGTGGAGTACTTAGCCACATTTAAAGGACCGCGTGTCGCACGGCTGCGGCGTGTCGCGCCCTGTTTCCTTCCGCATGAAAAGGGTCCGTGACCACTACATGTAGTGGTCACGGACCCGGGTTCCGCTCCCTGCGGCGAAGGTGTGTCCAGCTTGCCCGGGGTTTCCTACCGCTTGGCGGAGTTGAGGTTGGCGATGGAGGTGGACAACGCCGTGGCGAAGCCGCACCACGCCGCGTAGGGAGCCAGCGATACCCCGGCCGCACGGTTCAGCCGATAGGTGCGGCGCACCAGATCGGCGCTGCTGGCGGCGAGCAGGGCGGCCTCGGCCGCCGCAAGCCAGGGCCTGCGTGAGCGCCAGAAGAACCAGCTCCACGATGCATTGAGGACCAGGTTGGCAGCCAATGCACTCCGGTAGGCGCGGAGCTCCCGGCGGGAGCCCTTGCCACCCGGGTCGGATGTGCCGGCCGGGGTGGCAGCAGCCCGGTCCAGTTCAGCAGCCCGGTCCAGTTCAGCAGCCCGGTCCAGTGCGACGGCGGACGTCACCGCGAGGTCTGCATACAGGGCCGTCCATACCAGCGGGAAGGCGATGGCCGGCGGCTGCCAGTCAGGCTTGCGCAGCCGCAGGTACCAGCTGCCCTGCGGATCCGTAGCCACTCCGCCCGCGGCGGCTGTGGCAACCGTCGCCGCCGTCGTCCATGCAAGTGTTTTCAGTCTCATGGCCGGAACCTCCGATTCCCCTTGCTTCTGCCGAATGCTATAGCTGCGCCTCCCGGCGGTCCAGCACGATCTGCTGGACATCCAGGTAACCGGACTGGAAACCGGCGCGCGAGTAGCAGAGGTAGAACAGCCACATCCGCTGGAACACTGCATCGAAGCCGAGCTCCCCCACTTCCCGGGACCGGGAAAGGAACCGTTCCTCCCACAGCCGCAAGGTGGCGGCATAGTGGTCACCCATCCCCATGCGCTCCCTTACCCGAAGGGTGGTGTGCTGCTGGGTCACGCTCTCGATGGCACGGACGGACGGCAGGAACCCGCCGGGGAAGATGTACTTGTGCACCCAGGTGTAGGCGTTGCGGGTGGCCAGCATGCGACCGTGCGGCATGGTGATGGCCTGGATGGCCACCTTTCCGCCGGGTGCCAGCACGCGGTCGATGGTCTGGAAATAAATGGGCCAGTACTCGTACCCCACGGCCTCGATCATTTCCACCGAGACCACGGCGTCGTACTCGCCTTCCACCGCCCGGTAGTCCTGCAGGGCAACGGTCACGCGGTCCGCGAATCCGGCATCCTCAATGCGTTCCTGCGCCAGCGCCTGCTGCTCGCTGGACAGCGTGACGCTGTAGACCGTGGCGCCGCGGGCGGCGGCACGCAGGGCAAGCTCGCCCCAGCCGGTGCCGATTTCCAGCAGCCGCGTCCCCTCGCCCACGCCGGCCTTGTCCAGCAGCCGGTCGATCTTGGCCCGCTGGGCCTCGGCCAGGAACTCCCATGCAACGGTGGACAGCGGACCCGCCTTCTCCGGGAACAATGCCGAGGAGTAGCTCATGGTGGAATCCAGGAAGTTGAAGAACAGGTCGTTGGACAGGTCGTAGTGCCGGGAGATGTTGCTGCGGGTGTTTTGTTCGGCGTTGCGTTCCTGGCGGGGTGTCCGGGGCAGGTACAGCGAGCGCAGCTTCTGCAGCGGCATGGGGATCAGCGTGTCCACGGAGGCCGCGAAGACTTCGAGCAGCGCGGCGAGGTCCGAGGCTTCCCAGTCGCCGGCCATGAAGGATTCGCCCAGACCGATCAGGCCGTTGTGTCCGATCCGTGCCTCGAAGGCGTCGGGCCGCAGCATGGTCATCACGGGGGCCTCCGGACCGCCGGTTCCGAGCACGGCCCCGTCCGGATATTCGACGCGGAGCGGCAGCCGCTTGACCGCACCCCTGAACAGCAGGCCCGCTGTCCTGCCGGCCAGTCCGGCTTTCATGCCCGACGGCGGTTGGGCAACACCTGGCCACAGGTCGGGATTGATGATGGCGGGCGACGCCGGCACCCCGGTTGCGCCCCAGGCTGCGGGCACGTGTCCGGCGGATGGTCCGCCGGCCTTGCCTTCGACACGGCCTGCGGTGGTGCCGTTATCGTCCGTCATGGTCATTGAACTGCCTCCTGTGAAGTGTGGGGTGGTCTGGCAACGACGGGCAGGTGTCTTGCCCAGAGTTTAATGCCCTGTATCCGGATCAGGGCGGATACCAGCAGCGGCGCGGCAGGCACCGCGAAAGCCGCCGCCAGGATGTTCGAAACGGTGGCGGGGCGGCGCCGTCCGTCCATGGTGGCCACGAAGGGCCGGTGCCCCTCCCGCTCCAGGATGATTGATACGGCAAGCCTGTCCCCCGGGGCCGGGAGCTTCATCCGGTACTCGCCGTCGACGTCGTTGAAGGGTGACACGTAGAACGCCTTCGGCACCGAGGCCCGCCCGGAGGAATCGGTTCGCAGCAGGTAGCAGTGCCGCTCCCCGTAGGTGTTGTGGACTTCGGCCACCACGCACTGCAGTTCCCCGGTGGAGCGGTAGCACCAGAACAGGGTGAGCGGGTTGAAGACGTAGCCAAAAACCCTGGCACTGGTGAGCATGTGGATGGGTCCGCCGTCGGGCTCCACCCCCTGGGTGCGCAGGTAGCGCTCCACGTTGGCCCGAATGCTTGCGCCGGGATCGCCCAGGTGGTCTCCGGCGCGGAACACTGCCAGCGGCCGGAGCAGGAACGGCAGGCGCGGCATGTGGTCCAGGTCCACGAACCAGCTGTAGCTGCGGTAGGTGAACGCATTCTTCAAGGGGCTGCGCCGGACATGGGAGATGGACGTGCGGAAAATCGAGGCGTCCATGGTCATGCCCGTTCCGTGGACAGCAGTTCCCGCTCCCCCTCGCCGGAGGAGTTGCCCGGTTCATCCGCGCGTGCCTCCGGCCAGGTGCGGCCCAGTTTCTCGGCCGCCCGCACCCCGGAGAGGGCACCGTCCTCATGGAAGCCCCAGCCAAGGTAGGCCCCGGCGTAGGCGATCCGGTTGTTGCTCAGCGCGGCGATGGCCTGCTGGGCCTGGAGGGATTCCGGCGTGTATTGCGGATGTTCGTACACCATGCGCTCCAGCACGGTGGTGCCGGCAATCAGTTCCGACTCCCCCAGGCTCACCAGGTACGGCTTTCCGTCCACGGGATGCAGCCGCTGCAGCCGGGTCAGGTCGTAGCTCACCAGAACCTTGTCGGGTCGCGCGTCGCACGCCGGGAGCCGGTAGTTCCACGACGCCCTGGCGTTGTCCGCGGCAGGCAGGACTGCCGGGTCCCGGTGGAACACGGTGTGGTTCACCGAATACGGCATCCCGCCCAGCGCCTCCTTCTCTTCCGGTGTGGCGTCGGACAGGAACCAGAGAGCCTGCGCGGGATGGGTGGCGACCACAACGGCGTCAAACTCTTCCGGCCCGCTGGCCGTTACGAGCTCCACGCCGTCGGGCAGGCGCCGGATGGCAGTGACGGGCGTGTTGAGCCGGACGTCGGCAAGCGTGGCGGCGAGCTTTTCCACGTACCGGGCAGAGCCGCCGGTGACGGTACGCCACTGCGGCGAACCCTTGATCCCCAGCATGCCGTGGTGGCCCAGGAACGTGAAGAGGTACCGCGCGGGGTAGGCCAGGGCGGTGGTGGGGTCGCAGGACCAGACTGCACTGACCACGGGGGTCATGAAGTGGGAGATGAAGTAAGGGCTGAACTTCTCCCGTTCCAGGAACGCGCCAAGTGTCAGTTCCGGCACCGGCACCTCGCCGCTGACGGCCGACGGCGGCGCGGTCCTGAGCAACTCCCTCGCCTTCCGGTAGAAACGGGTCACCTCCAGCAGCATCAGCAGGTAACGGCCGCGGAGCAGGCTGGAGGGTTTGGCGATGATGCCGCGGGCGCCGTCCCGTGCCCCCGCGTATTCCAGCCCGCAGCCGTCGCAGCGGATCGACATGCTCATCTCGGAGTCCTGGGTCTCGACGCCGAGTTCGGCGAACAACCGCAGCAGTGTGGGATAGGTCCGTTCGTTGTGCACGATGAACCCGGTGTCCACCCCGATGACGCTGCCGTCGGGCTGCGGCATGTCGTGGGTGTGGGCATGGCCTCCCAGCCGTGAGTCCGCCTCGAACAGGGTGACGTCGTCCTGCCTGTTCAGCACGTAGGCGGCCGTCAATCCGGCCACGCCGCTGCCGATCACGGCGACGCGCCGCCGCCCGCCTGGACTTCCTGCTGGGTTAGGTGACAATTCATGCTCCTCTGCTGAACATTTGCCGCTGGGCTGCGTATACAACTGGCTATTCGGTGCCGTGCCGGCTGTGGATGGGTGAAGTACTGTGGGCTGGTGTTAAACCCGGTGCACCTGAAGACCCTCCTTGAAGTCACGCGGCTGGGATCGTTTGCCGCCGCAGCGGCAACGCTCGGCTACACGGCCTCCGCCGTGTCCCAGCAGATGTCGGCTTTGGAGCGGGAAACGGGCACCATCCTGTTCCAGCGTTCGGCGCGCGCCGTGATTCCTACGGAAGCCGCCGTCGTCATGACGCGGCACGCCGCAAAGGTGCTCACGGATATCGAGGCACTGATGGCCGCCGCCTCCAGGACCCAGGCCACGGAAAGCCAGGAACTGCGGCTGGGGATCTTCCCCAGCCTGGCCACGTATGTCCTGCCGCGGATCCTGAAGAACCCGGCGTGGAAGAAACTTGGGATCGACCTGCGGGTGTCCGTGGCTGAACCCGGCCAAACCATCCAGGGGCTGCGTACCGGCGGCGACCTGGACCTGGCCGTGGTGTTCCAGGTGGGCCAGACCGGCTTCGCCTGGCCCAACACCATCAACAGGCAATGGATTGGCGACGACGATTTCCGGGTGGTGCTGCCTGCCGGCTGGGGTTTCCGGGCCGACGCGAAGGTCGCGGCCGACCACCTCTCGGAGATGCCGTGGATCATGCACCATCCCGGCACCAGTGACGCCATGGTGATCGAGCGTCTGTTTGCCGGCTGCAACCTGCACCCCAGGGTGGTGGCGCACAGTGACGATTTCCATGCCAGCCTGGAGATGGCCGCCGCAGGACTGGGAGCCGCTTTGGTTCCGGAACTCGCGCTCCGGAACAAGCCGGCAGGCGTTGTGGTGCTGGACGTCCCGGAGATCCGGCTGGCCCGGAACGTGTTTGCGCTGCTGATCAATGACCGGAAGACGGCACGGGTGCAGCTTTTCGTTGACCTCCTGGCCGAAACCCTTGCCGGGATGCGCACGGCAGTGAATTAGGGCAGAACGCTGGAATGGTCTGCCCTTCGGGTCTATGTTGAGAATATGAACAAGGTAGCGAGCCAGCACTTTGGGGAGATCGAGCTCAACCACGGCATGGATCATCTCTTTGCCGCCAAACATGAGCTGCGTGGCCACCCGCTGGAACTCGACCTGAACATCAACGCCCACGACAACTTCGATGAAGCCGCGCTCCGCAAGGTCGAGTACCGGCTGCGCTTCCTGCCGGAACTGGTGGACGAGGTCCGCGAGATGATCGCTGAGGAACTTGAGCAGGAGGGCACCAGTCCGCAGGAGTATCTGCACTTCCACTGCAACGCCCTCAAGGACGAGCACCTGCACAAGGTTTTCGGTGTCCAGGACCGCAGCCAGCTCACCAACGAGGTCTTCCTCAAGGCCCTCAAACTTGGCCATGTGGGCATTTACCCCGGCCAGCCCGAGCGCTACTTTGTCCTGGATTTCACCCTGGGCGAGCACTTCACGGACGAGGTCCTGGTGGCGTCCGCCGACCAGGACGGCGTGGTGGACGACGAGATCGTCTGGGAGTCCTAGGCCGTCGACCGGTCGACAGCGCCCGGGCACCAAGGAGGGTGGGCGGCCATGGATGTGGTTGATGACAGGCGTGGCATCTGGCGGCTGGCTTCGTCGCTGCTCCTCGCCGGCGTGCTTGTTTCGATTCTCGCCGGCATCCTGCATGCTGAGTCCCACGACGCCAACGACCACGTGGCGTCCTTCACCGCCTATGCGAACAGCGGAATCTGGACCGCCGTGCACCTGGGCCAGTTCGTGGGAATGGCGCTGGTGGGGGCCGGACTTGTTACGTTGGGCACCGCGCTCGGCGTCCAGCGCCGCCCGTTGGCCTGGGCCGCACGGTTTGGTGCTCTGTCCGCCGCTGCTGCAGTTGTGCTCTACGCCGCCCTGCAGGCAGTTGACGGGGTGGCCCTGAAACAGGCGGTGGACGCGTGGGCTGCTGCCCCGGACCCGGAAAAGGCGCCCCGTTTTGCCACAGCTGAAGGCATCCGCTGGCTGGAATGGGGAATGCGCAGCTACCAGAGCATCCTGCTGGGTGCCGCCTTGGTACTGGTTGGTGTTGCTGTGGCCGCAGCCCGCCACGCCTCCCGGATTGTTGGCTACCTCATGGCGCTGTCCGGGCTGGCGTATGTGGCGCAGGGGTGGATCATCGGGGAATCCGGATTTTCGGCAGCCAATTCGTTGCCCACGCTTGTGGGCATTGTGGCCATTGTTGTGGCGGCCGTGTGGCTGGCCGTCAGCGGGTGGCGGATGACGCAGACGACGGCGGCCGGCCACCTGGGGTGACCGGCCGCGGTTGCGTCGTTTCCCGTCTTACTTGGCCGCCTCCAGCAGGCCGGCCCGGACCGTCTGCGTGGCCTTGACCAGGTTGCGCAGGGACTCTTCGGTCTCGGCGTAGCCCCGGGTCTTCAGGCCGCAGTCCGGGTTGACCCACAGCTGGCGGGACGGAACGTGCTTGACGGCGGTGGCCAGCAGCTCGGTGACTTCCTGCTCGCCCGGAACACGCGGCGAGTGGATGTCGTAGACGCCCGGGCCCACACCGCGGCCGAAGCCGTGCGACTCGAGGTCGTGGACAACCTCCATCCTGGAGCGCGCAGCCTCGATGGAGGTGACGTCCGCGTCCAGCCCGTCGATCGCGTCGATGATCACGCCGAACTCGGAGTAGCAGAGGTGGGTGTGGATCTGCGTGGAGTCGGCGACGCCGGCGGTGGCCAGGCGGAAGGAGTCAACGGACCACTTCAAGTAATCCGCCTGGTCCGCCTTGCGCAGCGGGAGCAGTTCGCGCAGGGCGGGCTCGTCCACCTGGATGACCTTGATGCCGGCAGCTTCCAGGTCGGCGATTTCGTCGCGCAGGGCCAGGCCAACCTGGTTGGCGGTCTCGCCGAGGGGCTGGTCGTCGCGGACGAAGGACCAGGCCAGGATGGTGACGGGGCCGGTGAGCATGCCCTTCATCGGCTTGCTGGTCAGGGACTGGGCGTACTTGGCCCACTCAACGGTGATGGGGGCGCTGCGGGTGACGTCGCCCCAGAGGATGGACGGACGCGTACAGCGTGAACCGTAGGACTGCACCCAGCCGTGGACGGTGACGTCGAAGCCTTCGAGGTTCTCGGCGAAGTACTGGACCATGTCGTTGCGCTCCGGTTCGCCGTGCACCAGGACGTCGTAGCCGAGCTCTTCCTGCAGCTCCACCACACGCTTTATTTCGTCCTTCATCAGCTGCGCGTACTGGTCGTCTGTGAGCTCACCCTTGTTGTTCCGGGCGCGCGCCGACCTGATGTCCGAGGTCTGGGGGAAGGAGCCGATGGTGGTGGTGGGCAGGGGCGGCAGGTGCAGTGCTTCCTCCTGCGCCGCATCACGGACCGCATAGTCGGAGCGGGTGAAGTCGGCTGCGGTCAGTGCCTCGGTGCGGGCCCGGACGTCAGCGCGGCGGACGCCCTCTGCGGAGGCGCGGGAAGCGATCACGGCGGTTGCCTGGTCAATGGCGGCCTTGGCGGAAGCGGGGTCGGCCAGGTAGGACGCGAGGGTTTTGACCTCCACGGCCTTCTGGTCCGAGAACGCCAGCCAGCTGCGGAGCTGCTGGGAGAGCTGTGTCTCCTCCTCGACGTCATGGGGAACGTGCTGGGTGGAGGTGGACGTGGAAACGGTGACCCTGCCGGCAGCTGCCGTCAGTTCATCCAGCTTGGCAGCCGAAGCGGCGAGGTCGTTGCGCCAAATGTTGTGGCCGTCCACGACGCCGGCAACCAGGGTTTTGTTGCCCAGCGCGGCGAGTGCCGCTGCGGAGGGGACGGCGCCCTTGAAGACATCGATATGCAGGGCGTCGATGTTGGTGGCGGCGAGGGTCCCAAGCTGTCCGTCGAGGGAACCGTATGGGGTGGAGACGAGGATCTGCGGGCGGTTGGCCGCAGCGGTGAGGACCTCGTAGGCGCGGGCCACGGCTGCTTCGATTTCGACGGCCGGGGTGTCCTGGTCAACCACGAGTGCGGGCTCGTCGAGCTGGATCCAGCCGGCGCCTGCTTCGGCGAGCTTTTCGAGCAGCTGCACGTAGACGGGCAGGATGTCTTCGAGGCGGGACAGCGGCGCGAAGCCGGCGGGGGCGTCGTCGGAAGCTTTGGACAGCAGCAGGTAGGTGACCGGGCCCACGATGTAGGGGCGGGTCTCGATGCCGTTGGCCAGCGCGAAGGCGAACTCGTCAACCTTGGCGGTGGACGCAAGGGTGAACTTGGTCTCCGGGCCGATCTCCGGAACCAGGTAGTGGTAGTTGGTGTCGAACCACTTGGTCATCTCCAGCGGCTGCTGTTCCTTGTTGCCGCGGGCCAGCGTGAAGTAGCCGTCGATGTCCAGCTGGCCCCCGGCGTTGAGGAGCTTGCCGAACCGGGCCGGTACCGCGCCAAGGTGCGCGGTGGTGTCCAGGACCTGGTCGTAGTAGGAGAACGTGCCCGGGACCGCGGCGGCTTCGGTGAGGCCCAGTTCCTGCAGGCGTTTGGCGATGCTGAGCTGGATGTCCTTGGCGGCGGCGTCCAGGGCGCCGGCGTCGATCCTGCCGGCCCAGTAGGCCTCAACGGCCTTCTTCAGTTCGCGGCGGCGGCCGATCCGCGGGTAGCCGAGGAGTGAAGCTGCCGGAAACGGCGTGCGGGCGGTGTTCTGTTCAGTCATGGGGTTACTCCTGATGTCGAGGGCGTGCGCGGATGAACGCAGCACGGATGAACGCGGCGTGTACGAACGCTGCGTGGGTGAAGGAAAGCTGGTGAGGTGGGCGCCGGTCAGCTGGCGAGCTGGCTGCGGGCGATCGATTCGCGGCGGGTGCCGGGACGGCTGCGCCGCGGCAGGGCCAGCTTGTCCAGCACTTCCAAGGCACTCTGGTGCTCGTTGAAGGTGTAGATGTGGATGCCGGGTGCACCCGCATCAAGGGCGGCGTTGGCCAGGTCAACGGTGGCGTCGACACCAATGTGGAGGCGTTCGAGGTCGGAGTCCGCTGCGGCCAGGCGGGCCATCAGTTCCGGGGCGGGTTCCACGCCCGTCAGCTGGCCCAGCCGGTTCAACCGGCGGAGGCTGGTCAGCGGCATGACGCCCGGGATGATCGGGATGGTCACCCCGGCACGGCGGGCCCGGGTGAGGAGGTCGGCGTACTGCCTGGTCTCGAAGAACACCTGGGTGATGGCGAAATCCGCGCCGGACCGCTGCTTGGCAAGCAGCACCTCGACGTCGTGCTCCTCGCTGGGCGACTCCGGATGCCGGGTTGGGTATGCCGCCACGCCCACTGCGATCTTTCCTGCGCACAGCAGGGCCGACCGGCGCTGCTCCACGCGGCGGATGAGTTCGATCAGGTCCTGGGCGTACCGGAGCGAACCCGTGGCCGGGGCGCTGGCGTCCTTGGGAAGGTCTCCGCGGAGGGCGAGGATGCCCCGAACCCCGGTGTCCAGCAGTTCGCCGACGATCGCGGCAAGTTCCTGCGGCGTGTTGCCCACGCAGGTGAGGTGGGCCAGCGGCCGCAGCGTGGTTTCCAGCAGGAGCCGGTTGATGAGTTCGACGGCGGTGTCCCGGTTGGATCCGCTGGCGCCGTACGTGACGGACACGTAGTCCGGTTCAGTGGCTTCCAACTCGCGGATGGTGGTCCAGAGCGTCTCCGCTGCCGCGGGAGAGCGCGGCGGGAACAGCTCATAGGAAAGCGCCACCGGAGCGGTGTCGGAGAGGTTGGGATGTGCGTCAATCAGGCTTGGTGGTGACATTTGCGTCCTTGGCTTTGGGCCATTGGGGGTTCCCTGCCACGAAACAGGACAGGAAACCGGCAATGAATTTGAGTTTGGGGAACACGGAGGGACTCCACGAGGACGCAGCCGCGACTGTTACGCCTTGAATGAAGTAGTCCGTGAGCAAATGTCAGGCCCACATGGGGGCACCCACACCCTCCGGAACGGAGGATCGCTGACACGTTACCGCGGTAACTTGTCTATGACTCTATGGGGCCGGGCGGGGCCGGGACAAGTCGGGGCCGAATTAAGACGCACTTTTACGGGCTGTTTCCTGCGGCGGCAGAATTTTCTTCGCCTTGCGGGGTTCCTACCAAGGGCGGTCCGGCGCCGTGCCAGTGCTGCTGTCCAAGTATTCTTCCCGTTCGCGCCCGCTGTTCCGCTCCCGCTGGGCCTGCCGCGAATTCTCCTGGAGCCGGTCCAGCTGGCTTTGCTGTGCAGCCGCTGACCCGTCCTGCGGGGATTCCTTCCCCGGCGCATCCTCCGGGTCCTCCGGCCGTCCGGCGGCGCCAAGCTTTCCTTCCAGCCGTTCCCGCGCTTCGGCCAACCGCCCGTCCGCTCCTGCTGCCGCGTCCGGGGACAGGCAGCCTTCCGGTGCCTGCCCGGCGGTTGCCAGTGCTTCGTTGAAAAGCGGAACGGCCGACGACGGGTCCCCGGCCTGGAGCCGTTGGTCGCCCAGGCGTTCGGTCACCAGGACAAGGTTCACCAGGACCAGGCATTCATCGCCGGCTCCGTCCGGGACCAGTCCCAGCGCCTGTTCGAACAGGGCCTTCGCCTCCCCATAGTCTCCTGCCAGCACCGCGGCGTCACCGGCAGCGAACGGCGCCTTATGCGGTTCCACCAGGTTGGCCAGGCCAAGGCCCTCTGCTGCGGCATCCACGCCGGGCGCATTCCCTGCCGCAAAACCGGTCGCGGCACGGTCCGCAAGAACATTGAGGCTCAGGAGTTTGGCGGCGACGCACAGCAGCAGCATTACGGGCACCGCCGACCAGAGGAGCAGGCGTTTCCTGCGGACCCTGGCAGTCACCGGTCCCCTCCGCTGCGGCGCATGCGGGGCAACCCGCGCAGCTGCCGGACGATGCCCACCGCCTCCGGCAGGGCCAGCAGGAAGGCGCCGGCGGCGAAGATCCAGTACAGCTCGGCTCCGGCCGCCGTCGGGCCGTCTCCATCCGCACGTTCCACCCTGCCGGGGCGTGCCTGCTGCATCATGTCCCCCACGGGATCGCCGGCGGCGCGGTGGACGTAGGGCACGCCGAGCTGGCCGCCGATGGTCCGCAGCCTCCCCTCGTCGATGACCGACAGTGCGTCACCGCTGGTGCCGGCGCGGTTGTCCTGGACATACGTGCCGCCGTCGTCCTCCTGCCCTGAGTTGTCCTGTCCTTTGTTCTCCTGGCCGTTGTTCTCCTGTCCGGTGATCTCCTGTCCGCTGTTCTCCTGTCCGGTGATCTCCTGTCCGCTGTTCTCCTTCATCCGGCCGCCCGCCGCCGTCCCGTAGCCCAGCACCGCTCCCCCGGCCACCAGGCCGCCGTCGAACGTCATTGCCCCGGGTTCCCTGCCGCTGGTCTGTTCGCCGTCGCCCAGGTAATACACCAGCCGGGGCCGGCCCGGATGGCCGTCCCTGGCGGCGGCCAATTGCTCTGCGAGCACCTGCCTCGCCGCGGTGATGCTGCTGCCTTTGGCGTACGCAGTCACCTGGGGTTCCAGGACATCCGTGATGGTCTCGAGTGCCAGCGTATCCGTGCTGAGGGGCATGCGGACGTGGGCGGTGGTGTCGAACGTGATGACTGAAAAGCGGGCGCCGGGCAACTGCCCGGCGATGGCCATGATGTCCTTCCGGACGCCTTCCAGCCGCGGGCTGCCGTTGCCGTAGTCCTCGGCCACCATGCTGGTGGTGGTGTCCACCACGAAGAACACGTTGAGGTCGGCGGCGGCAGCCTGGACCGATCCGCCGGGCAGGCCGGGCCGCAGGGCGGCCGCCATGATCATCAACACCACGGCGCCCCGCCGCAGCCACCCCCTGCTGCCGCGGCGGCCCGGCTGCAGCCGCCACAGGACTGCGCACAGGGCCAGGGCGGACAACAGCCCAGCAGCCAGCGGCAGGCCAGGTACCTCCGAGAACACAGCACGCGGCGCGCCCTGGATGGCCGCCGTTTCAGTTCTCTCCACGGCGGTGACTATTCCGGCCACGGCAGCAGGGCTGTCCAGGGCGTAATACGAGCCGCCCGTGGACTCCGCTGCCGCCCGGAGCTGGGCACCGGGCTGGCCGGTCCCGCTGCCATAGTCCAGGTCCCCCGGGTTCAGCGCGTGGACGTGCACCGATCGGTCCTTGGCCAGCCGCGCCGCCTGGTCCAGGGTCATGATCGGTTCACCGGAGAGCAAGTTGTCCGTGGCCAGCACCACCGACCGCGAGCGCCGGGGAGCGTTGCTTCCCGCAGCGTCGGAGCCGGGAAAGCTGTTGATGCACGATGCCAGGCCGTCGCCTATCAGTGACGAACCCCTGCCGCTCCATGTGCCGTCGAAGAATCCGGAGCTGCCCTGCATGCCGTCGAACGCGTCCCTCGCGAGGTGGAGCTGCTCCTGGGCGTAGTGGTAGTCGTCGGTCAGTGGAAAGACCTGGATGGCGGTGCTGTCAAAGATGGTCAGGCCGATCCGTTCACCGTCGAACTCCCGTGCCAGGCCGGCAAAGACGTCCGCCACTGCCGCGTCGGCACTGCTCATCGATCCGGAGGTGTCCAGGCAGAGCATGATGTCGCGGTTGTGCTGCTCCGGACGGAGGGTGGACACGTCAAGGGGGCGGGCCGCCGCAACCGCAGTGGAAACCAGCAGCACGCCGCAGGCGGCACCGGCCAGGACCAGCCACCGCCGGTGCCGGCGAAGGGCTGCCTGGTATTCGGGCAGCGCGGTCAGCCTGTCGGCGTGGGCAACCGGCCGCCGTCGTCCGTTGGACAACCGGTTGCTGCGCAAGGCAGCCCATACCGCCGCTCCTGCGGCAGCGGCCGCAACCGGCAGCAGCCACCAGAACATCAGCTCCACGAGCGCACCGCCGCCGAAGCTTTTGCTGCGGACACGCTCACGGACTGCAGCGGACCGGGGCCGAATTCAGCGGGGTACAGAGCTTGGACGACGCCGGCCGCCGCCGGGAGCGGGTGGCGCGCCAAATCGTGGTGCGTCATCCTGGTGGCGTCCACTCCGGTTGCATCGCGGACGAACCCGCGCAGCAGCAGGCTGAGCTGCTGGTGCGCTCCGCGTGCCTCGAGATGCCCGGCCGCCGCTGCCTCCTCCACCTCGTTGATGCGCTGAAGGTAGGCGGCTTTGAGGGCCGGCAGGTCGGTCAGGGCGGACCTGCCGGGCGCGGAGCTGCGCCGCGCTGAGCGTTCCGCCTTGCGGGTGGAGGCAAACACGTAGGCGTACCACCCGGAAACCAGTGCCAGGAGCGCTGCGCCGCACCACAGCCAGGCGGGGCTGTACTGCAGCGGGCCATAGAATCCGGGATCAGCCTGCACGCCGGTGCCTCTCCAGCAGGGCGAAGAGACCCGTGATGACGTCTCCGCTGCCTGCCACCTCCCCCTCAGTAATCCCCGCGGCCCGGAGCATGGCCCTGCGCGCCGCGTCGCGCTCTGCGGTGGCCCTGGTGTAAGCGGCCTTCACCGCGGCGGACGCAGCAGGCTGCCATGGCAGCAGGGCGGAATCGGCCACGCTGCAGTAGTCCACCTCCGCGCTTGGAACCTGACCGGTCAGGGGATATGGTGCCAGGTCTGCGTCCCTGACGGTCAGCCAGAGGATCTCGTGCTGGGCGCGCAGCCTGCGGAGGAGTTGGGCCATGGCATCGTCTGCGGCAATCTCGTCCGCGACGACGAACAGCAGGTGGCGTCCCTTGATGGTGCGCGCCGTGTACTCGAGCTGTTCCTGGATCCGGCTGGGCGCCGCGTCGAGGCTCGTGTGGGAGTCCACGTGCCCCAGCAGCCGCTCCAGGTGGGCCTCGCCGCCCTTTGCGGGCAGGGAACGCGTGGCCGTTGAATCACCGCAGACGAGCCCCACCAGGTCCCCGTGCCGGTGGGCCAGGTAGCCAAGGACCCCCAGGGCGAGCACGGCAATGTCCTTCTTCGCCTCCCCTGACCGGGCCTCCGCCGCCATGTTGCGCCCGGTATCGGTGACCAGGAGGACAGTCTGCCGGCGGACGGCGGCGTAGCGCCTGATCAGGGGTGAGCCGTGGCGCGCGGTGGCCTTCCAGTCAATGTCGCGCACTTCGTCCCCGGGCACATAGCCGCGCAGGTCATCGAAGTCCAGGCTGCGGCCCTTGAACACCGAACCGTATTCGCCGTCGAGCATGCCGCGGGCTTTGCGGTGGGCGAAGATGGCCATCTTCGATTTCACCCGCTGGAGGAGGCCGGCCATAGGGGTTCAGGGAGTCTGGACAGCGGCGACGACCGCGTCGATTACCGATTCCACCGGAACCTGTTGGGCCACCGCGTCAAAGTTCAGGATCAGGCGGTGCCGCAGCACCCGATGGGCCAGCGCCTTGACGTCCTCGGGAATGACGTGGTCGCGGCCGTTCAGCAGTGCCACGGCGCGGGCGGCCTGGCTGAAGGCGATGCTCGCACGGGGGCTGGCGCCGAACTCGATGAACCCGGCGAGCCGGGCGTCAATGTACTGGGCCGCGTTCCGTGTCACGTACACCAGGCCCACAATGTAGTTGATCACCGCCGGGTCAATGTAGATGCGCCTGGTCAGTTCCTGGATCTCCAGGATGGCATCAAGGGAAGCGGCCGCCGCCGGTTTCTGTTCCGGCGTGAAGACGCCGGCGTCGATCCGGGCGATGATCTGCGCCTCTTCCGCAGGACTGGGGTAGTCCAGGACGTCCTTGAGCATGAAGCGGTCCATCTGGGCCTCGGGCAGCTGGTATGTACCCTCGTGCTCGATGGGGTTCTGCGTTGCCAGGACCAGGAACGGCGACGGGAGGCGGTAGTCCTGGCCGCCGATGGACGTCTGGCGTTCCTGCATCGCCTCCAGCATGGCGCTTTGGGTTTTGGCGCTGGACCGGTTGATTTCATCGAGCAGGACGATGTTGGCGTGGACCGGCCCCAGCTGGGTGCGGAACGTTCCCTTGGCGGCGTCGTAGATCTGGGTTCCCACAATGTCGCTGGGCAGCAGGTCCGGGGTGCACTGGATCCGGCGGAATTCGGCGCTGACGGCTTCGGCCAGCGTTTGGGCCGCAGTGGTTTTGGCCAGTCCCGGTACGCTCTCAAGCAGGATGTGGCCGCCGGTCAGCAGGCCCACCAGCAGCGATTCCCGCAGCCGGGACTGGCCCACCACCTTGGCATCGAAACTGCGTGCGACGCCGGCGGCCACCCGCTGCGCCCTGGCCAGCTCCGCAGGCTGGATTCTTGCGGGCACGCTGGTCGAAAGCACTGGATCTCCCCCTGAAGACGGTGATGGGCGCGCGGTCCGGAAGGCCGTGTCCCGCCCGCCATCCTATCCAAGCCCGGCGCCCGGAACCCGGCAATGGGCACCCCTCCCCATGCGGGGTCTGCAGGTCTATCCTTTTGCCATGATCGAGCTTCCAGCCACCTACAAGGAATACCTCGCCGACAAGAGCCAGATGTTCATCGATACGGTCCGGCCTGTCCTGATGCAGTCTGCGGCGGAAAAGCTGCACGGTGTCCGGGTGGTGTACAACCCGGGCTCCACCGGGCACCAGGCCCACCTCGACGACACCCTGCCGTTCGGCGTGGTCTTTGAGGACATCGACTAACCCCTGACTGCGCCCGCAAGGGCCAGCGAGTTGCCGGAGCCGCGTGCCACGAAGACGTAGAGGGCCAGGACCGGGACCGAATAGAGGATCGAGAATGCGGCCAGCTGGCCGTAGGCCACTGCCCCGTGCTGGCCGAAGAAGCTGAAGATCGACACTGCCGCCGGCTGCCGGCCCTCGGACAGCAGGAGTACGAACGGAACGAAGAAGTTCCCCCAAGCCTGGATGAACACAAAGATGAACACCACACCCAGGCCCGGGCGCATGAGCGGAAGCACGATCGATCGCAGGGCGGCCAGCCTGGAGGCGCCGTCCACCCAGGCCGCCTCCTCCAGGGCCAGAGGCACGGCGTCCATGAAGTTCCTGGTCATCCAGATCGCCATCGGCAGGCTGGTGGCGGCCAGGAAAAGCACCGTGGCGGGCAGGGAATCCAGCAGGTGCAGCTGCACGAACAGTCCGTAGACCGGCACCATGATGGCGGTAACGGGAAGGCAGGTGCCAAACAGGATGCCGTACAGGAACGGCTTGTTGAACCTGGACTGGTAGCGGGAGAGCGGGTACGCCGCAAGCACGGCCGCCGCCAGGGTAACCGTTCCGGTCCCCGCGGACAGCAGCAGGCTGTTCCACAGCGGACGAAATAGCAGTTCGGGGGTCAGGACGGCAGCAAAATTGTCCAGGCCGGGCTGCTGCGGAACCCTGGTGCCGTGTCCGGCGGCCGGATCCACGGAACCGAACACCAGCCACAACAACGGCAGCAGGAAGCAGGCGCCAATCAGCACCAGGACCGCGTCCGCCCACGCGTTGCCCCGGGTACGGCCGCGCCTGGGCTGCACTCGGCGTGGACGGCTGGGGCTGGGCTGGCCGGGCTGTTGCTGCGGGAGCCGCCGTCCCGCCCATTTCGGTGCAGTCACGGCTTCTGCTCACTGAGGAGGCGGAGATAGGCTGCGCCAAACACGGCGCCGATCAGGATGAGGACGGACGCTACGGCGGTGCCGTAGCCGATGTCACCGAATTTGAAGGCTTCCTGGTAGGCCAGGACAGGCAGCGTGGTGCTGCCGTTGGCCGGTCCGCCCGCAGTCATGACCCAAATCAGGGTGAAGACAGCCAGGGTCTGCAGGGTAACCAGCATCAGGTTGGTGGCGATGCTGCCGCGGATCACCGGCAGCGTGATGAACGCCAGCCGCTGCCAGGCACCGGCCCCGTCCATGTGCGCGGCCTCGGTCAGCTCTGCCGGGACGCCGTTGAGCGCTGCCCGGTACACCAGCATGGAAAAGGCGGTCCCGCGCCACACGTTTGCCAGGATCACGGCGGCCATGGGCACGGTGTAGAGCCAGTCGGTTTCCCCCGCACCGAAGCGGCCCAGCAATTGGTTAAGCGTGCCGTCGCGGCTGAAGAAGGCATAGGCGGCGAACGCGGCCACGATTTCCGGCAGGACCCAGGCGGCAACGACGGCGGTGCCAACAGTTGCCGAGACGATCGGACGTGCGCGGCGCATGAGGACGGCGAGGGCAAGTCCCAGCACATTCTGGCCCAGGACTGCCGAGCCTGCGACAAACAGGACCGTCAGCGCCAGCGAGAGCGGGAAGACGGGGTCCTCCAGCAGCCGCTGGTAGTTCTCCAGCCCCACCCATTGGGGGTTCCTTGCGTTGCGGCCGGTCAGTCCGGCGTTGGTGAGCGAGGCGTGGAAGGCCCACAGTACCGGGCCGGCCAGGAAGACGAGCAGCAGCAGGACGGCAGGCAGGACGGGCAGGTAGCGGAGCAGCTGCCGTGTCCGGTGGTGGGCCGCCAACGCTACTTCCGGACGGTCTTGTCGCCGCCCACGATGCCGGCCACGGCTGTGTCATAGTCGGCCGCTGCCTGTTCAGGGCTCCTGCTGCCGGTGATCACGGCCTCGGTGGCTTCCTGGACGGCAGCGGAAATCCGCGGATAGTCGGAGGTGGCAGGCCGGAATTTGGTGACGGCCACCAGGCCGGACACGTCCTTCACGAACGGGTTGGCGGACTGGTAGGCGGGGTCGGCGGCCACGTCGGTCCGGACGGCGATCTGTGAGCTGGCCACCGTGAAGGCCAGCGAGTTCTTGGCATTGAGTGCCGTGGTGAGGAAGTTGAAGGCAAGGTCGGGCTGCTTGGTTTCCGCCCCGACGGCAAGGGTCCACCCGCCGGACATGCTGACCGCGCCGGGGGCGCCGCCGTTCTGCGTCGGGAACGGGGCCACGCCCATGTCCTGTTCGTAGCCCGGCCACGCGTAGCTTCCACCGGCCTGCCAGAACGACGGCGCGTAGGAGCCTTCCACGGTTGCCCCGAGCTTTGCTTTCGGGAACCATTCACCGAACACCTTCTTCCAGATGTTCGGGTCCAGCGCCTCGGCCGGGGCCACTGCGAGGTTCTCGCCGTAAAGGGTCTTGAGGAAGGTCAGCGAGTCCTTGAAGCCGGCAGACCCAACGACCCACTTTTTCGAATCCGTGTCATAGAGGCTTGCCCCGGTTCCATAGAGGAGCTCATAGAAGCCCTGCATCACGGTCCCTTCACCTGTGCCCTTGCCGGCATACATGTTGAAGGGGATGACGTCCGGGTTGGATGCCTTGATCTTCCTTGCGGTGTCCAGGATGTCCTGCCAGCTGGACGGGCGCCACGGCAACCCAATGCCGGCGGCCGCAAAGACCTTTTTGTTGTACCAGATGGCCCTGGTGTCGGTGCCCAGCGGCACCGCGTACGTGCCGCCGTCGTCCGCTTTCCCGGCCTCCTTGGCGCCGTCGCTGAACTTGTCCCAGTCACCCCATCCGGCCAGCCGGCTGTCCAGCTTCAGGAGGTACCCGGCGTCCACGTCGGAGCGGACCTTGAAGGTGTCTTCGTAGAAGACGTCCGGAGCAGTGGCAGGCGAGCGAAGGGCCAGGGCCAGCTTTGTGCCGTAGTCGTCGTCGTTCGCCTGGATGGGCTGCAGTTCGATGGTGACGCCCTGGTGTGCGGCTTCGAACTCTTTTTTCGCATCCTGGAACATGGTGTCCAGGGTCTTGAACGAATCCGTTTTCTGGTAGGCCACCTTGATGGTCTTGTTTCCCTCGGCTGGGTTTCCGGGAGTGCAGGCCGCAAGGGCAAGGACCACGGCGGCCAGCAGGGAGACGGTTTTCGATGTCCGGCGAAGCATGCTGTTCCTCAGCTTTCCAGCAGGAGCCGTTGGGCCCGGGGCGCGAGGGTATGTTCCAGGACCAGCGAGGCGGCGCCGATGGCTCCCACGTCCTCCCCGACGCCCGTGCCAACAACCTCGATGGGGTGGATCAGCCTGACGTCGCTGTTGGCATCCAGGAGTGGCGGAATCAGCTCCAGGTAGCGCTCCGCCAGTCCGCTCCAGAAGGGGCCGCCGAAAACGACGCGTTCCACGTCGAGGGTGTTGGTGACAACGGAGACCGCCCGGGCCACCAGGACGGCGGATTTGTCCAGGATGGCAGCGGCGCGTTCGTCCCCGCCGTCGGCGAGTGCGCACAGCCGGGCGAAGCTTTGCTGGACTTCGGCGCCGCTGTTACCCGCGCGGGATCCGTCCAGGATGCCCGCTGCTTCCGCCTCCGCCACCAGGACCTGCGGGATGCAGGAGGATTTCACGCAGCCGCGCAGGCCGCAGTCGCAGGGTGGGCCGTCGGGATCGACGATGATGTGTCCTATCTCCCCGGCGTTGCCGGACGTGCCGCGGACCACTTCGTCGTTCAGGACGATGCCGCAGCCGATGCCTGTGCCCATATACATGAAGACGAAGCTGCCGGCGCCGCTGGGCCCGCCTGCCCATGTCTCCGCCACGGCGGCGCTGGTGACGTCCTTGTCAACGAGTACCGAGTAACCGGTGGCCCCGGCCAGCGCTTCGCGCAGCTCCACCCTGTCCCAGCCGGGCAGCAGTGGTGGATCCACGACCGTGCCGTTGTCCAGGTCGATGGGGCCGGGCGCAGCCACGCCCAGGCCGGCGATGCGGCTGCGGTCTACGCCGGAATCGGCGACAAGCTGGTCGATTTCCGCAGCGATGGTGCTGATCACGGCGGAGGGATCGTTTCCGCCGGGGGTTTTGATCCGCGAGTGCCGGACAACAGCTCCCACGAGGTCCAGCACCACGAACGTGGTGACTGCGGGGTCCAGGTGGACACCAAGGGCGTACATGCCGCCGGGATTGAGGCGGAGGATGGTGCGCGGCTTGCCCGGGCCGGTACCCTCCTTGCCGGCCTCGACAATCAGGTTCTGGTCCAGCAGGCGGCGCGAGATGTTCGAAATGGTCTGCGGGGACAGGCCCACGATCTGGGCCAGTTCAACGCGGCTCAGGCCACCGGACGTCCTGCGGATTGCGTCAAGGATGACGGTGAGGTTGAAATCCCCCATCCTGGGCAAGTTGGTTCCGCGTCTCGGAGAGGATTGGCGGATCTCAGACACTGTGTCCCCTAAACGTCTTCGGCTACCTCGTGATGGTGATGCTTTGAATCGTACGTTAAGGGTGGTCCCCCGCCCATATGCGCGGGCGGCGGCGCGGCGCGGCAGGATCCGCGGTTCCCGGCGGTGGACTCCCGGTGGCCGGGCGCGTTCCAGTCAGAGGGGGCGGCGGGTGCTTCGGGTGACGGTGAACTTGGGGTTCCGCCCCTCCACCACGGTGGGCCCCACGTACCGTTCCAACGCCGGCAGGTAGGCGAGGTGCCGGTTGAAGACCGTCCACAGCTCGCCGCCGGGAGCCAGCACCCGCCCGGCTGCCTGGATCATCTTGAGGCCGGCACCGGCGTGGACGCCCGCACCAACGTGGAAGGGCGGGTTGAGCAGCACGGTGTCCACGGCGGCGTCCGGGAAGGTGCTCAGCGCATCGTCCTGCAGAACGCTGATGCGGTCTGCCATGCCGTTTGCGCGGGCGGTGGCAAGGGCGGACTGCACTGCGGCCGCGGACTGGTCGGTGGCTGTCACGGCGGCTGCCGGGAACTGCCGCGCGTACATCGCGGCAAGGATTCCGGTGCCGCAGCCGAGGTCGACAGCGTGCCGTGCCGGTTTCATCCGGGGCAGGAACGCCAGGAGGAAACGCGTGCCGATGTCCAGCCTGGGGCCGGCAAAGACTGCGCCGTGGGCTGCCACGTCCAGGTCCAGGCCGGCAAGGTGCTCCACCACCGGGAAGCGGGGCGCCGCGGTGGAGGGTTTGGGGCCCGCGGCAAGGAGGACCCGGGACTTTTGCCGTGCGAGCTGCGGCTGCACCGAAACGAAGTACCGTTCAAGGACGGCGTTCATGCCCAGCGACATGTGCTTCACCCGGCCTCCTGCCAGCAGCCGGACGTCCGGTGCGGCATGCAGGGCCACGGCGGCAGCGATTTCTTCCAGTTCCGCGAGGGTTTTGGGGAGCTGCAGCAGGATGGTGTCTGCTCCCGCCAGCAGCTGGTGCCCCAGGGGCAGCTGGACAAACTCCGCCCCGGGCCCGTCCCCCAGTTCGGCCGCGTTGAGCCGCAGTGCCCTTTCCCCTGTGATCAGGTCCTGGTGCACGCGCAGCGACGCCGGGGCAAGCACTGCCGAGGCGCCGAGCGTCAGGGCCCCGTAGCGGTCATTGATCACCGCCACGGTACCGCCGGCCCGCCCCAGCTGCACTGCGGTCTCCAGCAGCAGCCGGTCCGTGGCATCCCAGGCCTGCAGGTTGGGGGCTTCGACATCGGGCCGCCGGCGCAGGACGTTGAAAATGTCCGCCAGGGTGTTTGCTGCCACCGGTGTCCTGCCGCCTTCTGTTGCCTTCGTTCGCCCCGCGTCCCGGGGCATCACCCCCACGTTACCGTTTTCGCCGCCGTCGCCATTCCAGGCAGCTTCAGGATCCCGGTCACTGCCGCGCGGCCCGCACGGTTGGCGCCAATGGTGGACGACGACGGCCCGTAACCTACCAGGTGGACGCGCGGCTCGGCCGCCACCCGGGTTCCGTCCATGGCGATTCCGCCGCCGGGCCCGCGCAGGTGAAGCGGGGCGAGGTGTTCCAGTTCCGCCCTGAAGCCGGTGGCCCACAGGATAACGTCGGCCTTGCGGAGGCTTCCGTCGGCGCGGCGGACGCCGTCCGGTTCGACGGACGTGAACATCGGCTCCCGGTCGAGGGCGCCCCTTCCCCTGGCCGCGCGGAGGGCTGGTGTCCAGATGAGGCCCGTCACGGACACGACGCTTTGCGGCGGAAGTCCCTGCCGGACACGGTCCTCCACGAGCGCCACGGCCTCGTGGCCCGCTGTGGCATCGAACGGCGCGTCGCGCCACACCGGTTCCCTTCGGGTGAACCAGCTGGTGGTGGTGACGCGGGAAATTTCTTCCAGCAGCCCGACGGCGGAAATGCCGCCACCCACCACCACCACATGTTTGCCGCGGAACTCCTCCGCAGAGACGTAGTCGGCGACGTGCAGTTGCCTGCCGCGGAACGAGGACTGGCCCGGGTAAATGGGCCAGAACGGGCGGGTCCACGTACCGGTGGCGTTGATGATGGCCCTGGCCGTCCAGTCCCCGCGTGTGGTTTCGACCCGCAAGTGCCCGGCCGGGTCATCATCTTCGCGCCTGACGGCCCGGACCTTGACGGGCCGGAGAACGGACAGACCCAGCTCAGCCTCGTAGCTTCCGAAGTACCGGGTCAGGAATTCCGAGCTCGGTTCCGCCGGATCCACCTCCGGTTTGGCGATGCCCGGCAGATCGCTGATTCCGTTGACCGTGGCCATGCGGAGGCTCCGCCAGCGGTGCCGCCATGCACCGCCCGGCCCTTCCTCGGCGTCCAGCACGGCATAGTCAATTCCCCGGCGCTGCAGGTGGTAGGCAGCCGAGAGGCCGGCTTGGCCCGCCCCGATGACCACCACGTCGGTTGGGTCAGGACTCACCTGCCCATGATAGTCGCGGAAGCCAACGCGGCCTTAGGGTAGGCGCATGGAAACTGGAGCAGCCGAACGGACAGGAAACGGAAGCACCGGGCACGCTGCCCGGCTGGAAAAGGCCCTGGGGGTGGTGCTGGGGACCGGGCAGATCCCGTTGCGCCTGCGCGCGTGGGACGGCTCGGAAGCGGGACCCGTGGACGCACCCGTCCTGGAGTTCAGGTCCCGAAAGGCCCTGCGCCGCATTCTGTGGTCGCCGGGACAGCTCGGGCTGAGCCGCGCCTACGTGGCAGGTGAAATCGACACCCCGGGGGACATCTTCGCGGCGTTCACGGCATTGAGCTCGGCCGGCAAGTTCGCCGAGCCCGGGCCGTTCCGCCCGCTGACCGCAGGCGAGCTCTGGCTGCTGTTGCGCACCGCGGTCCGGCTCGGCGCCATCGGGCCCAACCCTGCCCCGCCACCGGAGGAGGCGCGCATTGCCAAAAAGGGCAGGATGCATTCCCGCCGCCGGGATTCGGCCGCCATCTCGCATCATTACGACGTCGGCAACGACTTCTACGCCCTGGTGCTGGGACCGTCGATGGTCTATTCCTGCGCGGTATGGGCCGCCGGCGGCGCCGAAGCCCCCGGGAGTGGCCCTGACTCGGGGCTGGACGCCGCTCAGGAGGCCAAGCTGGACCTGGTCTGCCGCAAGCTGGGGCTTCAACCGGGGATGCGGGTGCTGGATGTGGGCTGCGGCTGGGGCAGCTTCGCCCTCCACGCTGCCGCCAGGTACGGCGTCAGCGTAGTGGGCGTGACGCTCTCCAGGGAACAGGCCGCCCTGGCCCGCAAGCGTGCAGCGGACGCCGGCCTGACGGACAAAGTGGACATCCGGGTCCAGGATTACCGGGATGTCAGCGACGGGCCATTCGACGCCATCAGTTCCATCGGCATGTCCGAACACGTCGGGCGCGCCCAGACCCCCGCCTACGCCTCGGCCCTCTACGGGTTGCTCCGGCCCGGCGGGCGGCTGCTGAACCACGCCATCTCCTGGAACGCCGGCCCCACCAGCCCGGACCCGGACTCATTCATTCCCCGGTACGTGTTCCCCGACGGGGAGATGATCAGCCTCGGCGAAATGGTGGCCGCCCTGGAAACGGCGCGGTTCGAAGTCCTCGACGTGGAGGCCCTCCGCCGGCATTACGCGCTCACGCTCCGGGCATGGGTAAGCCGGCTTGAGGAAAACTGGGACGAGGCGGTGAAGCTGGCCGGTGCGGGACGCGCCCGGGTGTGGCGGCTCTACATGGCCAGCAGCGCCATTGGCTTCGAAACCGGGCTGACCGGAGTCAACCAGGTGCTGGTGCGCCGCCCGGGTGGAGAGGAACCGCCGCTGCGGCGCACCGCCTGGATGTGAGCCGTTTTACTCCCGCCAACACTCCACGTACAGCGCCCTCCTGCCGGGACGTAACCCGGCAGGAGGGCGGCCTAATCCCGGGGAGGACCCGGGCTTCCTTCAGGCCACCGGCGGAGGTCCGCCTGGCCGGGTGAAAGGCTGGATTTTCTCGATCTGGACCACCTTCGGGTCTGTCTCGTCGGCGGCGTAATCCGTGGGCCGGGTGAGGTCCTCCCCCGTGCGGACCTTCAGGGCCCGCAGCACCAGGGTCAGGACGGCGGCGACAATCAGGTTCAGCGCGAACGCGGACACCGCGATGTAAACGGTGAAGTCCGTCCCGGGGATGGGGGCCAAAGAGCCGCCAAAATGGGCCTTGGTCGCCGGATTGACCACGTTGTATGCGGAGATTGTTCCGAAGATGATGCCCACCGCCCAGCCGACAAGCAGCGCCCAGCGGTCGAACCACCGGGTGTACAGGCCGGCCACCACGGCCGGGAAGGTCTGCAGGATCCAAATGCCGCCCAGCAGCTGCATGTTGATGGCCGCGGACTGGTCCATGGCGATCACGAAGACCAGCGCGCCCACCTTCACCACCAGCGAGACGATCTTGGAAACCTTCGCCTCTGTCCTGGCATCGACGTCAGGCCGGATGAAGTCGCGGTAGATGTTTCGGGTGAACATGTTTGCCGCCGCAATGGACATGATCGCCGCGGGGACAAGCGCCCCGATGGCGATGGCAGCCAGGGCCACCCCCGCAAACCAGGCCGGGAAATGGTCAAGGAACAGCTGCGGTACCACCAACTGCGGATTGACCGATCCGTCCAGGTCGATGGGCTTGGTGCCCGCCTTGATGGCCACGAAACCCAGCAGGGCCAGGAAACCAAGCATCAGCGAGTACAGGGGCAGGATGGCGGCGTTGCGGCGGATGGTATTGCGGGCCTTGGATGCCAGCACCGCCGTCACGGAGTGGGGATACATGAAGAGCGCCATGGCCGAACCCAGTGCCAGTGACCAGTAGGCGGAGTAGTTGGCAGCACCCGGAATGAAGACCCCTGCGGGCTTTCCGGTGGCCTGGTTCACCGTGCCCAGTTTGGCCTGTGCCGAACTGAAGATGGTGTCCCAGCCGCCGAACTTGATGGGCAGGTAGATGACGGCCACGATCACCGCAAGGTAGATCAGGAGGTCCTTGACGACGGCAATCATCGCCGGCGCGCGGAGTCCCGATGTGTAGGTGTACGCGGCCAGGACCACGAAGGCCAGGATCAGCGGCAGGTCGGTCAGGAGCACATTGCCTGAGCTGCCCAGGCCAAGGACCGTGAGGACGGCCTTGATGCCTACCAGCTGCAGCGCGATGTAGGGCATGGTGGCCACGATGCCCGTGACGGCGACGGCCAGCGAAAGCCAGCGGCTGCCGTAGCGGCCGCCCACGAAGTCCGCTGAGGTGACGTAGCCATGGCGGTGGGACACCGACCACAAACGGCTCATGATGATGAAGATGATCGGATAGAGGACGATGGTGTAGGGCACGGCAAAGAAGCCGCTGACGGCGCCCGTGGCCCACATCGCTGCGGGCACTGCCACGAAGGTGTAGGCGGTGTAGAGGTCCCCGCCCAGCAGGAACCAAGTGATCCAGGTGCCGAATCCGCGGCCGCCCAGGCCCCACTCGTCCAGGCTGTGCAGTCCTTCCACCTCTCCGCTGCGGCGCCATTTGGCGGCCAGGAAGCCCATGACGGCAACAACGACGAACAGCAGCACAACAATGATCAAGGCAATCCAGTTGATCTCGCGCCCGTTCATGGCCGGTCCCCTCCCAACCCGGCATCGGCGGAGGCTGTGCCTGCCCGTGGCGGGCCGCCTGGACGTGCCTCAGCCCGCCGTCGTCGGTCTTCCTTGGTTACCAGCCAATAGGCCGTGCCGGTCAGGATGGCCGAAATGGGCACCCAGAGCAGCTGGTACCAGTAAAAGAACGGCAGCCCGGCCAGCCTGGGCGCATCGAAGGAGTAGAGCTGCGGCATGAGGGGGAAGAGGATGGCGGCGGCCAGGATGATGCCGGCACCGATGTATGGAGCGGGCCTCGCAGGCCCCCGGATCGCGGTATCGCGTGTCAGGCGCGATTCCTCTGGAACAGCATCGCCGTTGTAGCCGGAACCATCTGCGTGGGACATCTGTGACCTCCTCGTCAGCCTGTCCCGCGTCCCCGCTCTTGGGTGAAAGCGGCCGGGCGGCGGGACGATGTGCCCTCAACTTCAGTTGTACCCCGCTTTGACCTGCGCGGGAAGGGTTTTTCCACCGGCTGCAGGTCCCCATCCGGAGAGAAAAGGACCAGGCCCCCAACAACGACGAAAAAGGGAACCAGCACAAATGTGATGGTTCCCTTTTCCGTGTATCGGTGGAGCTGAGGGGACTCGAACCCCTGACCCCCTGCATGCCATGCAGGTGCGCTACCAGCTGCGCCACAGCCCCTTACTCTTGTTCCTTCCGGTTGAATTCGCCGGAGCAACCTGACCAGAGTAATGCACTTTTCCGCTGGACGCCAATCGGCGGTCAACGGCCCCGGAACCGCGCTCCTCCGCCGCGCAGTCCTGCAGGCATTCAGCCGTCGTCAGCTGCGCGGGAACGGCTGGAAACGAAAAAGTCCGCCGGAACCAGGATGGTTCCGGCGGACCCGCCGGTGGAGCTGAGGGGACTCGAACCCCTGACCCCCTGCATGCCATGCAGGTGCGCTACCAGCTGCGCCACAGCCCCGGATTGTTGCTGCTCCAAGGAGCTCTCTCCGGGGTCTCCCCCGAAGCAACTCAAATATCTTAGAACAGCAATTCCGAAAATTCCAAATCGGGAATATTCACTCTCCGCACACGTTCACGGCGCGGGCGCGGCCTACTCGCTGTCGGCTATTGCGCCGGCTTTGGCGGATGCGTCGTCCCCGAGCTGCAGGTCCACCACGGGGCAATCCTTCCAGAGCCGCTCCAGTGCGTAGAACACCCGGTCCTCCTCATGCTGGACGTGGATGACGACGTCGGCGTAGTCCAGCAGGACCCACCGGCCGCCGGAACGGCCCTCGCGGCGCACCGGCCGCAGGTCCTGTTTGGCAAGTTCTTCCTCGATGCCGTCAACGATGGCGTTGACCTGGCGTTCGCTGGGTGCCGAGGCGATGAGGAAGACGTCGGCCAGGGCCAGGCGTTCACTCACGTCCATGGCGACGATGTCCTGCGCAATCTTGTCGGCGGCGGCCTTGGCGGCCGTACGGGCTATTGCAATGGACGATTCTGTTGCAGTCACGGGACTCCTTGTTTGGTGAAAAGTTGATGCCGGTGCGGTCAGCGGGACATGCCGCTGACGATCAGGATGATGCCGGCAATGAGGGCCAGGATCCCGAACGCGAGGATGCAGAACTGAAGGATGCGGTTCCGCCGCGCCCTTGTCAGGCCGGCCGTTGCGGCGTCCAGGGGGTCAAGGCCATGGGCGGCGCGGGCAGGGACGCGGGGAAGATCCTCGAAGAGATCCTCTGAGGGGTTCTCCGTCTGGTTGTCCGGGAGCGATACCCGTTTGGGACGGCTGGCGGCTTTGGCCGCTGCCTCGGCACGGGCTATGACCTGGGACCTGCCGCTGGCGGATTCGGGCGCTGGCGCCTTGGGGCGGTTGGCAGGTTTGCGTTTTCCCGGAACTTTGGTGCCGGGCCTGGTGGTGACCGGGACATGCGAGGTTGCCGGCGGCTTCATCACCGGACGTTCGACGCCGGGCACCTGGACGAACTCGAGCGGCGTCACCATCGCCAGGTTGTTGGCGGTGGACGGGCCGGGCTTGTCTTTGGCGGCGGCTTCCCTGGCCGGGGCGGGAGGATTCCCCGCCTGTTCGGCGAGCTTCTGCCGGGCCATTGCCCTGCGGTTCAGGACCGCGGCCCGCTCCGCCAGGGCGATCTGTTCGGCCAGGATCTCCGGATCGACGGCCTCCGGATCCACAGACGCGATGTGCTCCATTTTGGCGATCTGGTTCCTGGCCTGCGCGGCGATCAGCGCCCGCGCTTCCAGTGCCTGTTCCACCGTCATCCCCTCCGGGGCGCCTCCTGGAGCCGGTGCAGGACGTTCAGCGGCGGCTGCGGGCCCTGGTTTCGCCGGGGCACCAGTTTTTACCGGCGCGCCGGTGTTCGCTGCAGGGGCCGGGGCAGCAGTGTCCGCTCCTGACGACGCGGTGGGGGCGGGCGCAGCGGCTGGTGGCACAATCGGATTGGCGGCCGTCAGTGCCTGCTCTTTGAGTTGCTGCAACCGCAGCTGGCGCCGGGTGGGCGGTCCCCCGGCAGCAAGCTGGCCTTCCTTTTCCTCAAGTTCCTTGATGGTGCGAAGCGCGGCCCGGTCGCGGGCGCGGATCTGGGACGAACGCTGGGTGGGCGTCTGGTCTTCAGGCGTCCGGTCGGCAGGCGTGTCGGCGGGGGCCGGCGGAGTTGTTACTGCGGAGCGGGAGCGGGCCGTCGCATCCTGTCCCGCCGGTGCGGGTGCGCCGTCGGCCGGCCGGTTCGCGGCAGGCGGGCGCTGCCCGGTGGCGGGCGGTTGGGCGTCCCTGGCCTTCCGGAGTTCCCGGCGGCTGCGGATTGGGGGCTGTTCCTGACTCATTGAGAACTCATTCAGTACTGGCTGGTTCGCGTGCTTCGGAAGTTATTTCATCCGCGCTTGCAGGCGGCGGGTCCGAATACAGGCCGTACTTGGCGATGTATTGGACCACCCCGTCGGGGACCAGGTACCAGACCGGGTTGTTCCCTGCCACACGGGCCCGGCAGTCCGTTGACGAAATGGCCATGGCCGGAACTTCCAGGAGGCTGACGTCGTCGCGGCCCATCCCGTCCAGGACGTGCCCGGGACGTGTCACGCCCACGAAGTGGGCCAGCGACCACAGCTCGTCAATGTCCTTCCAGGACAAAATCTGCGCCAGGGCGTCCGCGCCGGTGATGAAGAAAAGGTCGGCATCGGGGCGCTGGGCCCGGAGGTCGCGGAGGGTGTCGATGGTGTAGGTGGGACCCGGACGGTCAACGTCGACACGGCTGACGGTGAAGCGCGGATTGGATGCCGTGGCGATGACGGTCATCAGGTAGCGGTGTTCGGGCTCGCTGACCTGTTTATGGGACTTTTGCCATGGCTGCCCGGTGGGGACGAAGACCACCTCGTCGAGGTCGAACTCCGCCGCGACTTCGCTGGCCGCGACAAGGTGGCCGTGGTGGATGGGATCGAATGTCCCGCCCATCACGCCAAGCCGCAGCCGCCCCCGGGCACCATTGCGGTGCAGGTTGTGGGAAATCTTAGTGGCCCTGCCCGCGATCGTGCTTATTGGGGTGCTGGCGGTGCGGATCGGCGTGCTCGTCCGTGGCGGCGTGGCGGTTGCCCAGGTTGGTGTAGGACCAGGCAATGAACATCAGGACCACCAGGATGCCGAACATGGAAACGCCAAAGACCCACGGTTCGGCCCACAGCGGCGCAAGCTCCTCATGGCCTGATTCACCTGCGGCGGCGACGGACGTGGCAATCTGCTGGAGCAGCATTTTCTCCCCTATGTTCAAGGATTTACGGGCAGCGGAACCTTCCGCTGCTTTCCGGGTTCTGGTCTATGTTACCGCGTTGCTATGCGCGGACCTGGCCTTCGCCCTGGACGATCCACTTGGTGGTGGTGAGCTCGGTCAGGCCCATGGGCCCGCGGGCGTGCAGCTTCTGGGTGGAAATGCCCACCTCGGCACCGAGGCCAAGTTCCCCGCCGTCGGTAAACCGCGTGGAAGCGTTCACGATCACCGCCGCCGAATCCACCTCGGCGATGAACCGTTCAGCGTTGGCAAGGCTGTTGGTGAGGATCGCTTCGGTGTGCCCGGTGGACCAGGTGCGGATATGTTGCACGGCCTCATCGAGGCTGTCCACCATGGCCACGGCCAGGTCAAGGTCCATGTACTCGGTTCCCCAGTCCACATCCGTGGCCGGCTGGGTCTCGATCCCGGGCAGCGCGGCGCTGATGCGCCCGTCCACGTGCAGGCGGACACCGGCGCCACGCAGGGCGGCGGCCACGGCGGGCAGGACGGTTGAGCGCGAATGCACCAGCAGGGTCTCGACCGTATTGCAGACACTGGGCCGCTGGGTCTTGGCGTTGAGCAGGATCTCCACGGCCATGTTTTCGTCGGCGGACTCGTCGAGGAAGATGTGGACGTTCCCCTCCCCCGTTTCGATGACGGGCACGGCGGAGTTGGTCACCACGGTCTGGATCAGGTCGCGGCCGCCGCGGGGAATCAGCACGTCCACCCTGCCGCGGGCCTTCATCAGGACGCTGGCACCGGCGCGGCCGTACTGGTCCACGGTCTGCACGGCGTCGGCCGGAAGGCCCACAGATTCGAGGGCTTCGCGCAGCACCCGGACCAGGACCTGGTTGGTGGCCTCGGCAGCGCTGCCGCCGCGCAGGATGACGGCGTTGCCGCTCTTGAGGGCCAGCCCCGCGATGTCCACGGTGACGTTGGGCCGTGCCTCGTAGATGGCCGCCACGACGCCCATGGGCACGTTGACCTGGCGGAGGCGGAGCCCGTTGGGAAGGGTCTGGCCGCGCACCACATTGCCCACGGGATCCGGGAGGTTGGCCAGGTTCTCGAGGGCGGCCACCAGCCCTGCCACGCGGGCCTCGGTGAGGGTGAGCCGGTCCAGGAGCGCGGCGGAGGTGCCGTTGGCCTTGCCTTTTTCCACATCCATGGCGTTGGCGGTGAGGATGGCCGGCACGTTCTCCTGCAGGGCGGCTCCGACAGCCCGGAGGGCGCGGTCCTTCCAGGCACGGTTGGCAGTGGCCATCCGGCGGGCAGCGTGGCGGGACCGGTCCGCGAGGGCGTGGACAGCCGCTTCAACCTCCGCACCGGAAAGAGGCGCAGCAGCTGATCCCTGTTCTGCCACGGCACCCGGCTGCGCCTGCGCAGCAGTGGTTCCGGAATTTTCAGCAGTGTGGATCAGGGCTTCAGTCATGCTCCAAGTTTAGGCGAGCCCTGGGCTCAGACCAGCACCAGGTCATCAACATGAACAACTTCGCGGTCATAGCCGCTGCCCAGTGCCTCGCCCAGCTCCCGGGTGGAACGCCCCAGCATGCGGGGCAGCTCCTCCGACGAGTAGTTCACCAGGCCGCGGGCCACAACGATGCCGTCGGTTCCTGCCAGTTCCACGGCGTCGCCCGCTTCAAAGTCGCCCTGCACCGCGGAAATCCCCGCCGGCAGCAGGGAGGTGCGGTGGTGCCGCACGGCACGCACCGCCCCCTCGTCCAGGACCAGGCGGCCCTGCACCGAGGCAACGTGCGCCAGCCACAGGAGCCGGACGGGCTTGCGGGAACCGTTGACGGAAAACCACGTGCCCACGTCCTCGCCATTCAGGGCTGCGGCGGCGTTGGACGTGGAGGTCACCAGGGCGTGAATGCCCGAACCTGCTGCCATGCTGGCAGCTTCCACCTTTGTCATCATCCCGCCGGTTCCCACACCGGCCTTGCCCGCTTTGCCGATGGAAACGCCCTCGAGGTCGTGCGCGCCGGTGACCAGGGGGATGCGCTTGGCACCCTGGGCGGGCGGCCCGTCATAGAGGGAGTCGACGTCGGACAGCAGCACCAGTGCGTCGGCGCGCACCAGGTGCGCCACGAGGGCGGCGAGCCGGTCGTTGTCGCCGAAGCGAATTTCGTGGGTGGCCACGGTGTCGTTCTCGTTGACCACGGGGACCACACCGAGGTTCAGCAGCCGGTCCATGGCGCGGAGGGCGTTGGTGTGCTGGCTGCGGCGCATCAGGTCCTCGGCCGTGAGCAGGACCTGGCTGACGGTGACGCCGTGCGCGCCGAAGGCCTGGGTGTACCGGGCCATCAGCAGCCCCTGGCCCACGCTGGCGGCGGCCTGCTGGGTGGCGAGGTCGCGGGGGCGCTTGGCCAGTCCCAGCGGGGCCAGTCCGGCCGCGATGGCGCCGGAGGAGACCAGGATGATCTCGGCGCCCGCGTTGCGCTTGGCCGCGAGTGCGTCCGCCAGGGCGGTCAGGGATTCCTCCGAGATGCCGCCCTTGATGCTGGTCAGAGACGAGGAGCCCACCTTCACGACGATCCGGCGGGCGCCTGCCAGTGCGCTCCTGTCCGCCGTCCGCCCGGCGGGTTCCGCGGTCATGCCCCTAGAGGTCATCGTCCGCTTCCAGTCCGCTCTCCTTCACAGGGTGGGCAGCGCGGCGGCCACTGACGGATTCGGTCCAGATACCGGCTTTCCGTTCCGCCTCGAGCTCGGCCCGGGCGGCGGCCTTGGCGTCACGGCGCTCCTGCTGCTCATCGCGCTTCTGGCTGCGGGTGGGCCGATCCCCAATGTCTGCGAACCGCACATCGGTGCCGCGCGGTGACGCCAGGAGCTCGGCCCCTGCCATCATGGTGGGCTCCCAGTCGAAGACGACACCGTCGTCCCCGCCGATGACCACGGTGTCGCCCGGCTTGGCGCCCTGCTTGAACAGTTCAGTCTCCACGCCGAGCTTGGCGAGCCGGTCCGCAAGGTAGCCGATGGCTTCCTCGTTGGTGAAGTCGGTCTGCTTGACCCAGCGTTCGGGCTTTTCGCCGAGGACGCGGAACAGCGGCTCCAGGTTCTTTTCCTCGCGCCGGATCTTGAAGCCGGCCTCGTTGACGGCGCGGGGACGCAGTACGGCGGGCTGGACCTTGGGCGGTGCGGCAGCGACGGCGTCGCGGGCCGCCTTGACGATCTCCGCCATGGCGAAGCCCAGCTGGCGCAGGCCCTCATGGCTGGTGGCGGACACCTCGAACACGCGGTAGCCGCGGGATTCGAGTTCCGGACGCACGAATTCGGCCATGTCCTTGCCGTCGGGCAGGTCTACCTTGTTCAGGGCCACCAGCCGGGGGCGGTGGTTCAGGGGTACCACTTCGCCGTCCTGGCCTGCGTAGCTCATGTCGACGGCGTACTTCTCCAGCTCGCCCTCGATGATGGCGAGGTCCGACAACGGGTCGCGCTCCGATTCCAGCGTGCCGCAGTCCAGCACGTGCACCAGGGCTGCGCAGCGCTCCACGTGCCGCAGGAAGTGGTGGCCCAGGCCGCGTCCCTCGCTGGCACCTTCGATGAGCCCGGGTACGTCGGCGATGGTGAACCGCACGTCTCCGGCCTGCACGACGCCGAGGTTGGGAACCAGCGTGGTGAACGGGTAGTCAGCGATCTTGGGCCGGGCCGCGGACATCGCCGCGATGAGGCTGGACTTGCCGGCCGACGGGAAACCCACCAGCGCGATGTCGGCGATGGACTTCAGTTCCAGGACGATGTCGCGGGACTCGCCTTCGATGCCCAGCAGCGCAAAGCCGGGGGCGCGGCGCTTTTGCGAGGACAGGGCGGCGTTGCCGAGTCCGCCAATGCCGCCTGCGGCGGCCACGTACTCGGTGCCCTCGCCGACGAGGTCAGCCAGGACGGTGCCGTCCTTGGACTTCACCACGGTGCCGTCCGGGACGGGCAGGATGAGGGTTTCACCGTTTTTGCCGCCGCGCCAGTCACCCATGCCGGGGCCGCCGTTGCTGGCGTGCCGGTGCGGTGCGTGGTGGTAGTCAAGAAGCGTGGTGGTCTGGTGGTCGACGCGGAGGATCACGTCGCCGCCGTTGCCCCCGTTGCCGCCGTCGGGTCCGCCCAGCGGCTTGAACTTCTCGCGGTGGACGGAGACGCACCCATGGCCGCCGGTACCGCCGGATACGTGCAGTACTACCCGGTCTACAAAGCTGGCCACGTGGATCTCCTCAGAAACTGTTTACCTGGCGGCCCAGGGGACGCCACATCGATTGTAATGCGGTTAAAAGAACAGTGGAGCGGACCCTCAGGCCCGCTCCACCGTTTCAGAACTTGTTGTTACTCTGCAGCTGCAGCAGCAACGATGTTGACTACGCGACGACCGCGGCGGGTGCCGAATTCAACGGCGCCC
Organism: Arthrobacter sp. StoSoilB19; assembly: GCF_019977275.1. NCBI lineage: Bacteria > Bacillati > Actinomycetota > Actinomycetes > Micrococcales > Micrococcaceae > Arthrobacter > Arthrobacter sp. StoSoilB19. The sequence continues at coordinate 2,473,682 of NZ_AP024650.1, forward strand.
GGGGTCAGGGCGAACAGGGTGTCGTCGCCGCCACGGCCAACGCCGGCGCCCGGGTGGAAGTGGGTGCCACGCTGGCGGACGATGATCTCGCCGGCCGAAACAACCTGGCCGCCGAAGCGCTTGACGCCGAGGTACTGAGCGTTGGAATCGCGACCGTTGCGAGTGGAGCTCGCGCCCTTTTTATGTGCCATCTGAAATGCCTGCCTCTAAATTCTGGGGAATCTGTTGAAATGCCTGAACAGTAACCGGTGGTTACTTGATGCCGGTGATCTTGACCTTGGTCAGTTCCTGGCGGTGACCCTGGCGCTTCTTGTAGCCGGTCTTGTTCTTGAACTTCTGGATGACAATCTTAGGACCACGCAGGTCCTGGAGGATTTCAGCCGTAACAGTTACCTTGGCCAGGTCAGCGGCGGCGGAGGTGACCTTGTCACCATCAACCAGGAGCAGTGCGGGCAGCTCAATGGTGCTGCCGGCTCCACCGGCGACGCGGTTCAGGGTAACGAAGTCTCCAACGGAAACCTTCTCTTGGCGGCCGCCTGCGCGGACAATCGCGTACACCACTTGGGAACTCACTTCTCTCGACGTTTATTACAAAATTTGCGTGCGGAACCGACTTGCTAAAAGCTTGGTTTCTCGCTGTGCCTCAACGCCGTGGGGTCGTAACCCAAGTGTTGGCGTAAGCACCGAAGATCAAGAATACGCTAAATCCATCTTCGGCCGCAAATGAGGCTGGTTCAGGCGGGCCGGCTGTGGTAGTAACCACAGCCCGGCAGGAACCGCCGCAACCGTGCTCCACCATCATAGCCGGGCCCGGCCCGCGGGGGTCAGGAATGCAGCCTCGGCGCGTCGAAGAACTCCACTTCCAGGCGGCAGGACTGCTTGAACGCCGTCACCATCGCCGCCCTCTCATGGTCCGGCGCGGTCCGTCCGGCTGCATCCACGATGGCGATGGCTTTGCGGGTGGCTTCGGCGAAGCCCTCGTCGGCGTACGTCCGGAGCCAGGCCGCGTAGGCATGGCCGTCCGGTTCGCCCGAGGCCAGGAACCGGGCGTGGAGCTTCCCGCCGACTTCGGCGTAGAGCCAGAAGCAGGGAAGCACGGCGGCGGCGAGGACGGCATAGCTGCCCGACGCCGACGCTGCCGTGAGGTGGTCCACGTATGACTTGGTGACCGGGCCCAGGCCCTTCGGGGCCGGGCGGGTGCTGAGCCACGAGCGGTGGAGTTCCGATTCCACCTCAAGGCACTGCTGCGCGGATCCGGCCCAGAAAAGCTGCTCGGCCTCCGAGGGGGCCAGCGCGCTGGCCCGTGCCAGCACCCTGGAGTAGCCGTTCAGGTAGAGGGCATCCTGCGCCAGGTAGTAGGCAAAATCCTTCTCCGGAAGGTCTCCTGACGCCAGGCCGTGGATGAAGTCCAGTGCGTAGATGTCCGCCAGGTCCTGTTGGGCTTCCGACCACAACCGGGCCGCGAAGCCGCCCTCCTCCAGGACCGGCCGCACGTGGTGGAAGTGGTGTACGGGGCCGTTCCCCTGGCCCACCTCCAATTGGCCGGAGTTCTCAAGTGCGCCGGCCAGCCAGGGCTTGACCGTTCGCAGTGATGCCTCCCAATTGCCCAAACGGGCCTGGACTGTTGCCATGGCAGAGGACAGGGAACAGCCCGTCCCGTGGCTGTTCCGCGTGGAAACCCGCTTCCCCTGCACTTCCACCACGTCCGGCCCCAGGAGGCCCGAAGTGTTCACCAGCGCATCCGGGCAGTCGAGGCCTGAAAGGTGGCCACCCTTGACCAGCACGGTGGCTCCGGTGGCTTCCGCCAGGCGCCTGCCCTGGTCCAGCGCGGTGTCCCAGTCCTTCGCCGGCTCCATGCCCAGCAGCAGCGCGAGCTCGGGAAGGTTGGGGGTGATGAGGTGGGCAAGGGGCAGCAGTTCCCGGAGCGCGGCTTCGGCGGATTCCTTCAGCAGCCTGTCGCCGCTGGTGGCCACCATGACGGGGTCCAGGACCACGACGGCGGGACGGGCCTTTTCGAGCCACTGGCGGACAGTGCGGATCACCGACTCGTCGCCCAGCATGCCGATCTTGACGGCGTCGATGCTGATGTCGTCACTGACCGCGTCCAGCTGCTGGGCCAGGAAGCCGGCCGGCGGGACGTGGACGGACTGCACGCCCCGGGTGTTTTGCGCCGTGAGTGCCGTGATCGCGGCCATGCCGTATCCGCCATGGGCGGCAATGCTTTTGAGGTCCGCCTGGATCCCGGCCCCGCCGGACGGGTCGGAGCCTGCAATGGAGAGGACGCGCGGGACATCGCGGCCCCCAGGCAGCGCGGGGGCCACGCCGGACGCTGTGGGCAGGGGCATGGAGAGGGTCGAAGACAACAGACATCCCTTCGCCGGTACTAGCCGGACAGGTTCAACGGGTGTGGATCTCAGCCGGCCTTCTGCGCGGCACCCCGTGTCGGGTTCCAGAGTAGCCGCTGGAGCGTACCCGGCGGAAAGGTGACAGCACCCGCGCATGCAGGAAGTCCCCGCCCGTGGACTGTTCCCCCTGGATTCATGGGGGACAGTCCGCACGACGGGGACTTCCTGGGTGGCGCGTTAACTGCGCCTTGGCTTAGAGCTCCGAGGCGGGGACGCCGACGCCGAGGATGATCGGTTCCCCTGCCGGCTTGCCGGGCTCCGCCGCAGCGGGCTGTGCGTTGGCGGTGTCCGGAACCTTGGCTGCGTGCGAGTGCCCCGCGCCTGTCGCCTGGACGTTCTCGTGGTGCTGGACAGCGGTTTCATTTGCGGCACCTTGGGCCCGGCTGGCAGCGCGGTGGCGCCGCGGCCTGCGTTGCCGGGACTGCTCCAGCGTGTGGTCGGAGTAGTCCTTTTCCGCCGGAGCTTCCACGGCGGCACGCGCCTCCGCTCCCCCGCCGGGCTGCTGTTCGGGCACCGACTGTTTGGGCGCTGACTGTTCGGCCGGCTTCACCGTGCCTGCGGCCTTGGCGGGCGCGTTCTCCACGGGGGAAGCCGGCTGGCCGAGGTGGGCGAAGGCTTCCGCGAGCCGGTCCAGCGTGAGGGCGGGCCTGGGATGCTGGTCCTCAGCGTGCTCCACGAAGGGAAGCGGGACTTCCTCGCCGCCGAAGGTCAGGACAGCTGCGGGGCGTGCCGGGCCATCGGCGTCGTGCTTCTCTTCAACAGGGACCTGCGCCGGCTCGGCGGACGGTGCCTGCCGGGTGGCTGCCACCTCATCGTCATGCAGGTGGGCCGCATGGGCGGCAGCCGCGATGTTCGCCAGGGCAAGCCGGGTGGCCTCTGCCTTGGCGTGCCGCTCTGCGTCTGTGGGGTCCGGCAGGACGGTGTGGACGTGGACAGCAGGCGCCGGGGCAGCCTCGGGCTGCTGGCCGCCGCGTCCCCGCCGCCGTTTGCGCTCGGGACGGACTCCGGGCTGGCCGCCATCGGCCCGCTGCCCTTCGGGGCGGTGGGCTTCCCCGCGGGCTTCGGGGCGGCTGTCGGCGCGCTGGACGTGGTGCTCGGCCGCCACAATGTTGGCGCGGCGGTGCTCCACGGGATCGTCGTGCGTCACTACGCCCCGGCCGGCGCAGGCCTCACACTGCTCGCCGAAGACTTCCAGCAGGCCCGTCCCCATGCGCTTGCGGGTCATCTGGACCAGGCCCAGCGACGTGACCTCGGCAACCTGGTGCTTGGTCCGGTCGCGGCCCAGGCATTCCACCAGGCGGCGCAGGACCAGGTCGCGGTTGGATTCGAGCACCATGTCGATGAAGTCGATCACGATGATGCCGCCGATGTCGCGCAGCCGCAGCTGGCGCACCACTTCCTCGGCAGCTTCCAGGTTGTTCTTGGTGACGGTCTCCTCGAGGTTGCCGCCGCTGCCGGTGAACTTGCCGGTGTTGACGTCCACCACGGTCATGGCCTCGGTGCGGTCGATGACCAGGGAGCCGCCGGAGGGCAGGAACACCTTCCGCTCAAGGGCCTTGTGGATCTGCTCGTCGATGCGCCAGGCGGAGAAGATGTCCTGGTCCTTGGTCCACTTCTCGAGGCGGCCCACCAGGTCCGGCGCCACGTACGTGACGTAGGCCTCGATGGTGTCCCAGGCCTCCTCACCGGAGACGATCAGTTTGGAGAAGTCCTCGTTGAAGACGTCCCGGACCACCTTGATGGTCAGGTCCGGTTCGCCGTACAGCAGCTCCGGGGCCAGGATCTTGGTGGACTGGGACTGGCTTTCGATGCCTTCCCACTGGGCGCGCAGGCGGTTGATGTCGTGCGTCAGTTCCTCTTCCGAGGCACCTTCCGCGGCGGTCCGGACGATGACGCCGGCGTGCTCGGGCAGGCGGTCCTTGAGGATGCGCTTGAGGCGGTTGCGTTCGACGTCGGGCAGCTTGCGGGAGATGCCGGTCATGGAGCCGCCGGGCACGTAGACCAGGTAGCGGCCGGGAAGGGAGATCTGGCTGGTCAGCCGGGCACCCTTGTGGCCGACGGGATCCTTGGTCACCTGGACCAGGACGGTGTCGCCGGATTTGAGCGCGTTCTCGATGCGGCGCTGCTTGCCTTCGAGGTTGACGGCTTCCCAGTTGACCTCACCGGCGTACAGCACGGCGTTGCGGCCACGCCCGATGTCCACGAACGCAGCTTCCATTGACGGCAGCACGTTCTGGACCTTGCCCAGGTAGACGTTGCCAATGAGCGAGTCCTGCTGGGTCTTGGACACGAAATGCTCGGCCAGGACACCGTCTTCAAGGACGGCGATCTGGATTCTGTCGTCGCGCTGGCGGACGATCATCTGCCGGTCCACGGATTCGCGGCGGGCCAGGAACTCGGCCTCGGTGATGACGGTGCGGCGGCGGCCGGTGTCGCGGGATTCGCGGCGGCGCTGCTTCTTGGCCTCAAGGCGGGTGGAGCCCTTGACGCTGGTGACCCGGTTGTTGACCGGCGCTTCACTGACCGCGCGCGGGGCACGGACCCTCGTCACCGTGTTGGGCGGGTCGTCGCCTTCCCCGCCGGTCAGCTCCAGGTCCTGGTCACCGCGCCGGCGGCGACGGCGGCGGCGGGACGTCACGCCGTCCTCGGCTTGTGTGGCGCTGTCCTCGTCGGCCTCGTCCTCGGCGTCAGCCTCGGCGCTGCCACCCTCGATGTCCTCGTCCGCCTTGTCGCCGACGCGGCTGCGGCCCCTGCGGCCGCGGCTGCGGCGACGGCGGCGGCTGGAGGAATCGTCGCCGTCGTCGGTTTCTTCCTCTTCAGGTTCCTCGACGGCGGGTGCTGCGGGACGGACCACGGTACTGAGGTCCGGGGCCTGGAAGAGCACGGATGTGGGCGATGCAGGCTCCAGGAAGAGGGAGCCAAAGGGGCTGGCGGCCGCGGCGGGGGCGGACTGTTCCTTGACCGCAGCGTGCTCTTCCTTGGCCACAGCGGGGGTTTCCCGGGCAGGCCCGGGGGCACCGGCGGCCTCGGCGGCCGCGGCGGGCTCCTGGGGCTGCTCCTGCGCAGGAGCTGCTTCCTGGGCGGCAGCTTCCTCCCGGGCCGGTTCCTGTGCCGGAGCTTCCGGGATTGCTGGTTCTGCAGCGACGGCGTCCGCTGCCGCGGCTTCCGCCGCGGGCGGGGCAGCCGGGGACGCGGCCTTGCGGGTGGCTACCCGACGGCGGCGAACAGGTTTGGTTTCGGCGTCCGCCGTGGCAGCAGGTGCTGCGGCAGCGTCTTCACCGGCCACGGCCGGTGCCGGGGCATCAACGGACGCAGCATCGACGGACACAGCATCAACAGGCGCAGTGCCGGCGGCAGCGGTTGCCTCTGCGTCATCAGCGAAGGCGGGCAGGGGTTCGGGGGCGTCCGCTTTCCTGCGGGCGCGGGTGCGGCGGGCCGGGGCCTTGGGCGCCGCGGCGGCTTCCGCCGACGGCGAGTCGCCGCTTGCTTCAGGGGCGGCTGCCTCCGGCGCCGTGGCCGCTGCATCCGTCACGGCTTCTTCGGTCTTGGGAGCCGTTTTCCGGCGGGTACGTACAGCCCTCTTGGGTGCAGCAGCAGCCTCGGCAGCCGGTGCATCATCGTTAACGGCCAGTTCCTGATCATTGTCCATATGTGGCAACACTCCTGCCCCTGACGTACCGCCACATCCGGCACCCATTGGGGCACATATTGTCAAAACCCGCAGGCGTTGACAGAAGTCACGTGGATACTCCCAGGTTCGCACCGTCATTGGGGTGCGGCAGCCCGTGGGAGCCGGTGGATGTTCTGAAAACCCGTTGTTCTGCGTGCCACAACCAGGTGCCGCCCAATGGAGTGGCGGGAGTGCCGGAAGAATCCGAAGCCTGCCCTGCCCATCATTGGCGGTCTTGGGAACATACCACCGGACCGGAGTCCGAATGTGGATCGGCTTCCAGCCACGTTCATTCTCTCATACCCGCGCCGGATCGCCGCGGAGGCAGGCACTTCCGTTCCCATTCCTGTGTGGCGGCACCAGCCGCCGGCGTTACAATCAGGCTCAGGAGCACCGGACGAAAAGGACGCCACACCCATGCCCAGCATCTCCCCCGTCAGCGCCCATGAAACGGAAAGGGCCACGGATCCGCAGGCCACTGCGGCCGCAGGCGTTCCGCGGATGGCCCGGAACCGGCCCTTCGGCTGGCTGCTGGTCATCACCGGAATCGTGGGCTGGCTTGCCTCCGGAACCCTGGTCCTGGAAAAGCTCGAAGTCCTCAAGGACCCCAACCACACCACCGTCTGCGACGTGAACCCCTGGATCTCCTGCGGCCAGGTCATGCAGACGTGGCAGAGTTCGCTGTTCGGTTTCCCCAACATGTTCATCGGTATCGTCGCGTTCGCCATCACCATAACCGTGGGCATGGCGTTGCTGTCCGGTGCCACGTTCGCGCGGTGGTACTGGATGGGGCTTCAGGTGGGCGTCACGCTCGGCTTCGCCTTCGTGGTGTGGCTGTGGTCCCAGGCCCTGTATTCGATCCACATCCTGTGCCCGTTCTGCATGATCGTCTGGGCGGCCATGATTCCGCTCTTTGTGTGGACCACCATCAGGAACATCACGGCCGGAGTGATCCCAATGCCCGCGGGGGCGGCCCGCGTGCTGGGTGATTCCGGCTGGATCATCACGGCACTGCTGTACGTGGCCGTCGTCGCCACCATCTTCTTCGCGTTCATCCAGGTCTTTGCGGGCACGTCAGGCTTCTGAGCTGCGGACGGCAAAAGGCCCCTGGTTCCGAAGAACCAGGGGCCTTTTGCTGTCCTTGGACTGTCAGCCCTGGAACCAGATCTTGATCTCGCGCTCGGCGGAGTCGGTTGAGTCGGAGCCGTGCACCAGGTTCTGCTGGACCTTCAGGCCCCAGTCCCGGCCGAAGTCGCCGCGAATGGTGCCCGGGGCCGCGGTCGTGGGGTCCGTGGTGCCGGCCAGTGACCGGAACCCTTCAATGACGCGGTGGCCTTCGAAGATGGCCGCCACCACGGGTCCGCTGAGCATGAACTCCACCAGCGGCTCGTAGAACGGCTTGCCTACGTGCTCCTCGTAATGCTGCTCCAGCAGCTCACGGGTGGCGTCGACCTTTTTCAGCTCAACAAGGCTGTAGCCCTTGGCTTCAATGCGGGCCAGGATGGCGCCGGTCAGGTTACGGGCGACGCCGTCGGGCTTGATCAGGACGAGGGTGCGCTCTGTAGTCACAACTGCTCCAATGCGTTCGTGGGGTTTCGGGATAAGTCTACGGGGACTGGCTTACGGGGACTGGTTTACGGGGACTGGGGCTGGGCGGGACCGGCCCCGTCCGGGTGGGCGGCTTCCCATTCGGCCTGTTCGCGTGCCCGCTGCGCAGCCTCGCGGTCCAGCCGGATGCCGGTGCGGATTCCGTACCACCAGGCCGCGGCGAAAAGCCCACCCACCAGGAACATGGCCGGCTCGAAGATGCCTGTGAGGATCAGGACCAGCTGCAGGATCCAGCCCAGGCCGATGCCCCAGGGCCTGTTGAGGACCGCGCAGGCGAAGATCATGACCACGCTGAGTGCGATCCCCACGCCGAGGATCAGTGCCGGCGGAAACTCCCCGCGGCGCAGGCCAAACACCACCAGGGTGGCGAAGAACATGACGAACGCTTCCAGGAGCAGCACCGTGGAAGCGAACATCACCTTGGTGGAGCGGCGCTTCTTGGGCATGCCGGGACGCCACTCGCGCTGGGCCTTGGTCAATCTGGCCACGCCTACGCCTCCGTTTTTCCGAGCAGGATCCGCGCCTCTGCCACCAGGGTGATGGAGCCGGTGACCAGCACGCCGCCGGAAAGGTCGTCATTGGCTTCGGCCCGTTCCACGGCCCATTCGAGTGCGTCGTCCAGCTTTTCGGCGATGTGGACGTTGTCCTCGCCAAATCCCAGGTCGATCGCCAGCTCCGCCAGCTCGGCGGCCGGAACCGCCCGGGGAGAGTTGGACTGGGTGAAGCAGTAATCCACTGCCATGTCGCCCAGCGACTCCCTGATTTCGCGCAGGATCTCCTCCGCGTCCTTCTCCTTGAGCACGCCCACCACCGGAACCAGCCTGGTGAAGGTGAATGCTTCCCGCAGGGCGGCGGCGGAGGCCTTGATGCCGTCGGGGTTGTGGGCGGCGTCCACGATGATGGTGGGTGCGGTCCGCACCACCTCAAGGCGGCCGGGGGACGTGACGGCCGCGAAGCCTTCCTGCAGCACGTCGAGGTCGAGTTCCTTTTCACCGCCGAAGAACGCCTCCAAGGCGGCCACCGCGACGGCAGCGTTCTGTGCTTGGTGGGCGCCGTGCAGTGGCAGCATGAGGTCCGGGTAGCGGCCGGCGATGCCCTGGATAGTCAACACCTGCCCGCCAACAGCCACCGTCCGTGACTCGACACCGAACTCAACGCCCTCGAAGCGGAACGGTACGCCCACCTCCTTGGCCTTCTCCAGCAGCACCTGGGCCGCATCGAGGGGCTGGGCCGCGCTGATGAGGTAGCCGCCGGGCTTGATGATGCCGGCCTTTTCGCGGGCGATGTCCTCCGTGGTGTCGCCCAGGAGGTCGGTATGGTCCAGCGAAATCGGCGTCACCACCGAGACCTGGCCGTCGCCGACGTTGGTGGCATCGGTAATGCCGCCCAAACCCACCTCGATGATGGCCACGTTGACCGGCTGGTCAGCGAAGATGGCGAAGCCCAGGATGGTGAGGCACTCGAAGTACGTCAGTCTCGGCTCCCCCTCGGCTTCGAGTTCCGAGTCCACAATCTGCAGGTAGGGCCTGATTTCGTCCCAGATCCTGACAAACGTCTCGTCGGATACCGGATGGCCGTCGATGCTGATCCGCTCGGTGACCTTGGACAGGTGCGGGCTGGTGTAGCGTCCGGTGCTCAGGCCGTGGGCGCGGAGCACGGACTCGATCATCCTGGATGTGGACGTCTTGCCGTTGGTTCCGGTCACATGGATGATCGGGAACGCCTTGTTGGGCTCGCCCAGCACGTCCATCGCACGGAACAGCGGAGCCAGCCGCGGCTCCATCTTGTTTTCCGGCGCCCGTCCCAGCAGTTCGGCGTACACGCTTTCCACGGAAAATTCGTCGCTCATGTCCTAGGCCTCCACTTTTTCAACCGCAACGGCGGGTTCGGACACGGTGCCCGGCTCTGCCACCAGGTCCACCGTCAGTGTCTCGCCCTTGACCAGTTCGGCGTTGGCCAGCAGGGCATCAACGACGTTCCCGGGAGCGGTGACGGTGGTACGGATGCGGTCGCTCACGTTGAGCCCGGCGTCCTTGCGGGCCTGCTGGATTGCCCGCACCATGTCGCGTGCCAGCCCTTCGGCTTCAAGCTCCGGCGTGACTTCCGTGTTCAGCACGACGAAGCCGCCGCCGGGCAGCACGGCCACAGCCGCGGAAGCACCGCCGGACCCGGCAACCACTGTCTCAAGCGTGTACTCCTGGGGTTCCAGCTGCAGCCCGCCGGCGGTGACCACACCGGCGTCGTCCACCGACCAGTCCCCTGACTTGGACCCCTTGATGGCAACCTGGACGTTCTTGCCCAGGCGCGGCCCGGCAGCGCGGGCGTTGACCACCAGCTTCTGCTGGATCCCGAACTCCTCCGGGGAGGCGGTGGCGGCGTCCAGCAGGCGAACGGAACGGAGGTTCAGTTCATCGGCGACGACGGCGGCGAAACCCTGCAGGGCGTCCGCTCCGGGTGCCACAACCGTCAGCTCCTGCAGCGGCAGGCGGACACGCAGGTTGGCTGCCTTGCGGAGCGAGGAACCGGTGGAGCAGATCTGCTGGATCCGGTCCATGGTTTCCACCAGGGAGGGATTGGCGGGGAAGAGGTCCGCGTCCGGCCAGTCGGCCAGGTGCACGGACCGGCCGCCGGTCAGGCCGCGCCAGATTTCCTCGGAAACCAGCGGCAGCAGCGACGCGGCGGCACGGGTGACGGTCTCCAGGGCAGTGAACAGCGCATCGAAGGCGTCCTGGTCCTCGTCGAAGAACCGCTGGCGGCTGCGGCGGACGTACCAGTTGGTGAGCATGTCCAGGTAGCTGCGCAGCGAGTCGCAGGCGCCGGAGATGTCGTAGGTGTCCAGCTGTGCCGTCATGCTGCGGACGAGGTCGCCCGTGTTGGCCAGCAGGTACTGGTCCAGGGTGTCCCGGTAGCCCTCGTAGCGCAGTTTGGCATCGTAACCGGCGCCACCGTTCGCGGCGTTCGTGTACAGGGTGAAGAAGCTGTACACGTTCCAGAGCGGCAGGATCACCTGGCGGACGCCGTCCCGGATGCCCTGCTCGGTGACGATCAGGTTGCCGCCCCGGAGGATGGGACTGGACATGAGGAACCAGCGCATGGCGTCGGAGCCGTCGCGGTCCAGGACCTCGGAGACGTCCGGGTAGTTGCGCAGGCTCTTGGACATTTTCTGGCCGTCGGATCCAAGCACAATGCCATGGCTGATGACGTTGCGGAACGCCGGCCGGTCAAACAGTGCGGTGGACAGGATGTGCAGCATATAGAACCAGCCGCGGGTCTGGCCGATGTACTCCACGATGAAATCCGCGGGGTTGTGCGTGTTGAACCAGGCTTCGTTTTCGAACGGGTAGTGCACCTGTCCGTAGGGCATGGAGCCGGAGTCGAACCAGACGTCCAGGACGTCCTCGACGCGGCGCATCACGGACTGGCCCTCTTCGGGGGTGCGGGGATCGTCCGGGTTGGGCCTGGTGAGCTCGTCGATGAACGGCCGGTGGAGGTCCACCTCGCCGTCCTTGTTCAGGGGCAGCCGGCCGAAGTCCGCCTCGATCTCGGCCAGGGAACCGTAGACGTCGGTGCGCGGGTATTCGGGATCCGTTGACTGCCACACGGGGATGGGGCTGCCCCAGAAGCGGTTCCGGCTGATGGACCAGTCGCGGGCGTTCTCCAGCCATTTGCCGAACTGGCCATCCTTGACGTTCCCCGGGATCCAGTTGATCTCCTGGTTCAGTTCGGACATCCGGTCCTTGAACTTGGTGACCTCCACATACCAGGAGGACACCGCACGGTAGATCAGCGGGTTGCGGCAGCGCCAGCAGTGCGGGTAGCTGTGCTCGTAGCTGGCCTGCCGGACCAGCCTGCCCTGGGCGCGGAGCACTTGGGTGATGGGCTTGTTGGCCTCGAAGACCTGCAGGCCCGCGATGTCGTGGAGGTCGCCGTGCTTGAACAACGGCAGGAATTTGGCACCCTCGTCCACGGAGAGCACCACGGGAATGCCGGCCTCCTCGCAGACTTTCTGGTCGTCTTCACCGTAGGCGGGCGCCTGGTGCACCACGCCGGTTCCGTCGGTGGTGGTGACGTAGTCAGCCACTACGAACCGCCAGGCGTTCTCCATGCCGTACTTTTCGTTGTCGGCAAAGTCGTCCCAGAGCCGCTGGTATGCCAGGCCTTCCAGTTCGGCGCCGGAGTGGGTGGACACCACGGCGGCTTCCGCGTCCTCGAAGCTGTCGTAGCCGAGGTCCTTGGCGTAGGCGCCCAGGAGGTCCGCCGCGAGCAGGAAGCTGCCCGTGACCGGGGCGTCGGCCGAGGCGGCCTTGATGCCGTTGGGACCGGCGGGCAGCACGGCGTACGTGATGGAAGGCCCGACGGCGAGCGCGGCGTTGGTGGGCAGCGTCCAGGGGGTGGTGGTCCAGGCGAGCGCCTGCACGCCGGCAAGTTTCTTGGACAGTTCCGAATCCCCCGCAAGGATGGGGAAGGTGACGGTGACGGTCTGGTCCTGGCGGTTCTTGTAGACGTCGTCGTCCATTCGCAGCTCATGGTTGGACAGCGGGGTTTCGTCTTTCCAGCAGTACGGCAGCACCCGGTAGCCGTTGTACGTCAGGCCCTTGTCATGCAGCTGCTTGAACGCCCAGAGGACCGACTCCATGTACTCGACATTGAGTGTCTTGTAGTCGTTGTCGAAGTCCACCCACCGGGCCTGCCGGGTGACGTAGCTGCGCCACTCATCGGCGTACTTCATGACGGACGCGCGGCAGGCGTCGTTGAACTTGTCGATGCCCATGGCCTCGATCTGGGTCTTGTCCGTCATCCCCAGCTGTTTCATGGCCTCCAGCTCGGCGGGCAGGCCGTGGGTGTCCCAACCGAAACGGCGTTCCACGCGCTTGCCGCGCTGGGTCTGGTAGCGGCCAACCAAGTCCTTGGCGTAGCCGGTGAGGAGGTGGCCGTAGTGGGGCAGGCCGTTGGCGAACGGCGGGCCGTCGTAGAACACGAATTCGTTGCTGCCCGGCTCCCCGCCGGGGACGTCGGCGCTGCGCTGGTCAATGCTGGCCTGGAAGGTGCCGTCCTGGTCCCAGTACTTCAGGATGCGCTCTTCGATCTCCGGGAACTTCACGGAGGCGGAAACGCCGGCGCTGCCTTTGGAGGAGGTGCTGGAGGCTGAGGCCTTGGGGTAAAACGTCATGTTCGACATCCTGGGTTGAGCGTGGTGAGCCCCCGGCACGGCCGGAGGTTCCGTTCAGGATGCGAGGACGGCTGCCGTGCCGTCCCGAAGACTGCACGCCCACCGCGGTACCACCTCACTTACCGGCGCCGCGTGGTTCCCAAAGGAACACCCGCCGCCCCGGCCACTTCATTACTGCTGTGACGGGCTTACCCGTCCGGTTCTACTGACGCGGGCCCGCCTTGCGGGGCGCGGCCTGCGTGTTCTTCCGGAAGCTCACCGGTGATAGCCGGGTCATAGCCACTGCAGAGTCTACTATCGCCGCGGCATCCAGTGCCATTCCGGGCGCAACGCGGTTCCGGCGGGCAGTGCCGTTCCGCCGGGGTCTGCCGTTCGGGGCGGGCCGGGCCATTTCCGGGCGGTCTTCTCCGTCCGGGGGCTGCCGCCGTCACCGTGCATTGCCTAGACTCGCGTCATGACGGCTTCCGGGCGCCCCGCGGGATGGAGGCGTACGGCCACGGCGTGCAGGTGGCTGTTCATCCCTGCTGCCCTGCCGGTGGCGGCGGTCTCCGCCGTCCGCGCGGTGCCTGCCGACTGGCCGGTACTCGGTGTCCAGCTGGTGGCATTCACGCCCTGGCTCGCCGTTCCCGCCGCCGCGGCGCTGCTCATGGCCTTCGCTGGACGGAGCCGGTGGCAGCAGGTCCTGGCCACGGCACTGGCGGCCTGCCAGGTGTTCTGGCTTTTCCCGCTCGATATCCGCGCACCGGCCGCCGGGGCAACCGCCGGGGCAGCGGCCGGGGCTTCCGGCACGCCGGTCTCCCTGGTTGCCATGAGCATCAACACGGAACTGGGCGGGGCTGATGCCGGCAGCATCGTGGCCCTGGTCCGTGATTTGCATGTAGACCTGTTGGCGGTTGAGGAGTACACACCCGAAATGGCGCGAAAGCTGATGGCGGCCGGACTCGACGACCTGCTCCCCCACCGGGTTGCCCAGGCCCGTGACCGCGCCGCAGGCTCCGCCATCTACTCCTCCTACAACCTGACAGCCACCGGCGTCCTCCCGGACACGCGGTTCGCCATGCCCGTGGCACGCCTTGACCTCGGCAGCGGTGCCGGCCTGCGTGTGGTGGCAGTCCACGCCCTGGCGCCAGTGGGAAAAGGCCTCAGTCATTGGCGCAGCGACCTGGCTGCCGTGGCCAGGGCTGCCGACGGATCCGGTCCCCTGCTGCTGGCGGGAGACTTCAACGCGACCTACGACCACCGGGAATTCCGGGACCTGTTGGCCGGAACGGGCGGCAACCTGCCCCTGGTGGACGTGGCTGCCGCCGTGGGCAGCAGGCTGGTGCCCACGTGGCCCATGCGCGGCTTCCGGCTGCCGGGGATTGCCCTGGACCATCTGGTGACCAGCCCGGACATCAGAGCATCGGATTACTCGGTCCACCGGGTTGGCGGGACGGACCATGCCGCCGTGGCAGCCACCCTGACCGTCGGGGTCTCCCAGTGTTCCTGACCGGTCCAGCCACGGGATGGGCAGACCCCGCCCGGCTCAGCCCTTCCTGACCAGCTTGTGGGTGGCTGCCTGCGCTACCGGCCGGATGACGATCTGGTCCAGGTTGACGTGGTGCGGAACCGTGACGGCATAGCGGACCACGTCGGCCACGTCCTCTGCGGTCAGCGGCTTCTCAACCCCCCGGTAGACCTTGTCCGCCGCCTGCGCGTCCCCCAGGCGGTTGAGCGCGAATTCCTCGGTCTGCACCAGGCCCGGCGCCACCTCGATGACGCGGACGTTGTTCTCCACCTCTTCAAGCCGGAGCGCGTTGGTCATGGCGTGCTGGGCGAACTTCGCGGCGTTGTAGCCGCCGCCGCCCTCGTACGCGTCCAGTCCCGCAGTGGAGGTGAGGTTCAGCACGGTACCTTCGCCGTTGGCGCGCAGCATGGGCAGGAAGGCGCGGGTGAGCTTCATGGTGCCCAGGACGTTGACCCGGTACATCCACTCCCAGTCCTCCGTGCTGGCATCTCCTACCCTGTCGGCGCCGCGGGCGCCGCCGGCAATGTTGATGAGCGTATCGATGCCGCCCGAGTCGGTGACCTGCGCGAGGAGCCGGGACACGTCGTCGTCCTCTGCAATGTCAGCAGGAATCGCCACGGCGCCTGTCCCGCTTTCCAGGGCGGCCAGGCGTTCGGCGCGGCGTGCCACGGCGAAGACCGTCCACCCGTCGGCGCGCAGCGCGCGCACAGTGGCCTCCCCGATTCCGCTGCTTGCTCCGGTCACCAGTGCCGCTTTTTTCTGCATGTCCTTCGTCATGGCACCACCCTAACGGGATCAGCCGGCAGGACGTCCCCGGAGGTAATCAAGCAGGACAAGGGCGTGGTTTGCCTCCGTGTTGCGGGCAGCGTAGAGCAGGGTGATCCTTGGGTGGCCGGCGGCCAGTTCCAGCAGCGTCTCCACCGCCGGATTGGAATCCAGTTCCACCCGGTAGCGTTCGCTGAACTCCGCGAACCGTCCGGGGCGGTGGTTGAAGTCCTTGCGCAGCCCGGTGGACGGGGCCACGTCCTTGAGCCACACATCGATGGCCGCGTTGTCCCTTGACATCCCGCGCGGCCAGAGACGGTCCACCAGCACCCGGCAGCCGTCGTCGTGCGCCGGTGGATCGTAGATGCGCTTGATGCCAAAGGTGCCCCGCTGTTGGACCATACGCCGCATGCTACCCTCCTTCGCATGCGGCCGGGCGGGACCGGTTGGGTGGGATGGAAGCGGGCATGAAAGAATTGCCCAATGGCTGAAGACACGCAGGGTACAGACACGCCCACCACCGCCCCCATCAACGTTCCGGACAAGCCGGCCCTCGAAGGCCTCGAAGCAGCGCTCACCCAGCGCTGGCTGGCCGAGGGAACCTACAAGTTCAACCGCGACACCACCCGGGAGCAGGTCTACTCGATCGACACTCCCCCGCCCACGGCGTCGGGATCCCTGCATGTGGGCCACATGTTCTCCTTCACCCAGACCGACGTGCAGGCGCGCTACATGCGCATGACCGGCAGGAACGTCTTCTACCCCATGGGCTGGGATGACAACGGCCTCCCCACGGAGCGCCGTGTCCAGAACTACTACGGTGTCCGCTGCGATCCCGCCATCCCCTACAACGCCGACTACCGGCCGCCCGCCCAGCCTGCCAAGAACCAGCGCGATTTCGACGTCGTCTCACGCCAGAACTTCATCGAGCTCTGCGAGGAACTGGCTGTCGAGGACGAGAAGGTCTTCGAAAACCTGTTCCAGACCCTGGGCCTGTCCGTCGACTGGGACCTGACGTACCGCACCATCGACGACACCTCCCGCGCCGTATCCCAGCGCGCCTTCCTTGCCAACCTGGCCGCCGGCGACGCGTACATGGCCGAAGCACCCACACTGTGGGACGTCACCTTCCGCACGGCGGTTGCGCAGGCCGAACTGGAGGACCGTGAGGTTCCGGGCGCCTACTACCGGTACCCCTTCTTCACCGAAGACGGGGACAAGGTCTTCATCGAGACCACGCGTCCGGAACTCCTGGCTGCCTGTGCCGCGCTGGTGGCAAACCCCGACGACGAGCGGTACCAGCCGCTGTTCGGCAAGACCGTGAAGTCCCCGCTGTTCGACGTTGAACTCGAGGTCAAGGCCCACCCGCTGGCCAAAGCGGACAAGGGCTCCGGCATCGCCATGGTCTGCACCTTCGGTGACCTGACCGACGTCACCTGGTGGCGGGAACTGCAGCTGCCCACTCGCGCCATCATGGGCCGAGACGGCCGCATCATTGCCGAGACCCCCGACTGGATCACCAGTGAGGCCGGCAGGGAAGCGTACGCCGCGATCGCCGGCAAGACGGCCTTCTCCGCCAAGGAAGCCGTGGTGGAACTGCTCAAGGAAGCGGACCTGCTGGACGGGGAGCCCAAGAAGATCACCCACCCGGTCAACTTCTTCGAGAAGGGCGACAAACCCCTGGAAGTGGTCACGTCCCGCCAGTGGTACATCCGCAATGGCGGCCGCGACGAGGACCGCCGCGAACGCCTGATCGGCCGCGGCAAGGAGATCGACTTCCACCCGTCCTTCATGCGCTCCCGCTACGAGAACTGGATCGCCGGCCTGAACGGTGACTGGCTGGTCTCCCGCCAGCGGTTCTTCGGCGTGCCCATCCCCGTCTGGTACCCGCTCGACGCCCAGGGCAACCCGGAGTACGACAACCCCATCCTGCCCTCCGACGAACTGCTGCCCGTTGACCCCGCGGCTGACGCCGCCCCCGGCTTCGACGAGGCGCAGCGCGACCAGCCCAACGGCTTCACGGGCGATGCCGACGTCCTGGACACGTGGGCCACCTCCTCGCTGACCCCGCAGATCGTTGGCGGCTGGAGCCGCGACGAGGACCTGTTTGCCAAGGTCTACCCGTTCGACCTCCGCCCCCAGGGCCACGACATCATCCGGACCTGGCTCTTCTCGTCGGTGGTCCGCGCCGATGCCCTCCAGAACTGCGCGCCGTGGAAGCACGCTGCCATCTCCGGCTGGATCCTGGACCCGGACCGCAAGAAGATGTCCAAGTCCAAAGGCAACGTGGTGGTCCCCACCGACGTGCTGAACGAGTACGGCTCGGACGCGGTCCGCTACTGGGCTGCCTCCGCACGCCTTGGCGCCGACACCGCCTATGAGATTGCCCAGATGAAGATCGGCCGCCGCCTGGCCATCAAGCTCCTCAATGCCTCCAAGTTCGTGCTGAACCTCGGTGCCACCGAGAACTCGGTGCTGGCCGGCGATCTCTCCGGCCTTTCGAACCCCCTGGACCGTGCCCTGCTGGCCCAACTGGCCGACGTCGTCACCCAGTCCACCAAGGCGTTCGACAACTACGACTACGCCCGCGCCCTGCAGCTCACGGAGACATTCTTCTGGCAGTTCACGGATGACTACGTGGAGCTGATCAAGGACCGCGCCTATGGAGCGGCAGGCGAAGCCGAGCAGGCATCAGTGCTGGCAGCCCTGGCCACCACCCTGGACACCCTGTTGCGCCTCTTCGCCCCGTTCCTGCCCTTCGCCACCGAGGAAGTCTGGAGCTGGTGGCGCAACGGATCGGTGCACCGGGCGGCGTGGCCGGCCGCGCTGGAGATCCCCGGCGGAGACACCACCATGCTGGCAACTGTGGGCGTGGCCCTCAGCGGTGTCCGCAAGGCCAAGTCCGAGGCAAAGGTCAAGCAGCGCACCGAGGTCCTCTCCGCGACGATCACCGCTCCGGAGGCACTGACGGCGCAACTGCAGGCTGGCCTGGCCGACCTGAAGGCGGCGTCCAACGCCCGGCAGATCACGTTGGTGGCGGGCGACGGAGACCTTGCCGTCACGGACGTTGCCCTCGCCGCCAGCGACGAACCCGCCAAGGCCTGACAGCCGGTCTCATCCGAACGGGCCCGTTTCCGGGCAAAGGGGAAGCCCCATCAGCGTTTTGCCGTTGGTGGGGCTTCGACTTTTCGGCCATCTTGTGACGTTATTTCGATGGTCTGGCAGGATCCTCCGAAACTCCAGGTCTTACTACACCGTCACTGGTAGCTTGCACTCAACTTTGCCGATGGCTGCGTCAAATTACATATCACTGGATCTTTGGTTCCTGCGTCCCGCCTCTTTCGAAGTGGGTAAAAACCATTGTTCTCCTGCCCCAAGGCATGCACAAGGGCCCCGCAGGAACTACACGCTGGTAGTTTCTGCGGGGCCCTTGGCGCGGCCAGCCAATGGCAGGCGGCCCGGCGCTTAGTTGAATTCCGGGCTCTCCGTGCGGCTGCGCTTGAGCTCGAAGAAATGCGGATAGGCGGCGATGGTGGTGGTGGCGTCCCAGATCCTGCCAGCTTCTTCGCCGCGGGGGATGCGGGTCAGGACCGGTCCGAAGAACGCCGTTCCGTTGAAAGCGACCACGGGCGTTCCCACGTCCTGGCCCACGAGTGAGATGCCTTCTTCGTGGCTGGCCCGGAGCTGCCGGTCATAGGCGTCGGTGATGGCGGCATCGGCCAGGGAGGCGGGCAGGCCACACTCGGCGAGGGCTTTGGTGATGACCTGTGCGCGGTCCTTTTCCCCCTGGTTGTGGATCAGCGTGCCCATGGCGTCGTAAAGCGGCTTGATGACCTGCGGGCCGTGCCCTTCGCGGGCCGCAATGATCACGCGCACCATGCCCCAGGCGTTGTCCATGGACTCCCGGTAAGCGGGCTCCAGGTCGCGTCCCTCATTCAGGACGGCGAGGCTCATGACGTGCCATTCGGTCTCGATGTCCCGGACGGCCTCCACCTCGCCGAGCCAGCGGCTGGTGACCCATGCGAACGGGCAGAGGGGGTCGAACCAGAAGTCGGCTTTGTTCTTGGCAGGTACAGTCACAGGGTCCTCTCGGTCAGGCAGACTTACGGCGCTTGGCCACGTGCGGAATCATGGTGGGTTCGGCCCCGCGCAGGACCACGTCCTCGGTGATCACCACGCTGGCGACGTCCTCGCGGCTCGGGAGATCGAACATCACGGGAAGCAGGACTTCCTCCAGGATGGCGCGAAGACCGCGTGCACCGGTGCCACGCTCCAGTGCCTGGTCGGCGATGGCTTCCAGGGCGGGCTCGTCAAACACCAGCTCCACGCCGTCGATCTGGAACATCTTCTGGTACTGCTTCACCAGGGCGTTCTTGGGGGTGGACAGGATCTGGATCAGGGCGTCACGGTCAAGGTTGGACACCGTGGTGATCACCGGAAGGCGGCCAATGAACTCCGGGATCAGGCCGAACTTCAGCAGGTCCTCCGGCATGACTTCGCCGTAGGAGTCCACCTTCTTGCTGGCGTCGTTCAGTGGGGCGCCGAAGCCGATGCCCTTGCGGCCGGAGCGGGAACCGATGATCTCCTCCAGGCCGGCGAAGGCGCCGGCCACGATGAACAGGACATTGGTGGTGTCGATCTGGATGAACTCCTGGTGCGGGTGCTTCCGTCCGCCCTGGGGCGGGACAGAGGCAACGGTGCCTTCCAGGATCTTCAGCAGGGCCTGCTGCACGCCCTCACCGGATACGTCACGGGTGATGGAGGGGTTTTCGCTCTTGCGGGAGATTTTGTCGATCTCGTCGATGTAGATGATGCCCTGTTCGGCCTTCTTGACGTCATAGTCTGCGGCCTGGATGAGTTTGAGGAGGATGTTCTCCACGTCTTCACCCACATAGCCGGCCTCGGTCAGGGCGGTGGCGTCCGCGACGGCGAACGGGACGTTCAGGCGCCGGGCGAGGGTCTGGGCCAGGTAGGTCTTGCCGCAGCCGGTGGGGCCGATGAGGAGGATGTTCGACTTGGCGATTTCGACGTCGTCGTGATGCCCGCCGTCCCCCAGGCTTCCGGACTTGGGCGCGTGGCCCGCCTGGATGCGTTTGTAGTGGTTGTAGACCGCGACGGCGAGGGAACGCTTTGCGGGTTCCTGGCCGATGACGTATTCCTGCAGGAAGTCGAAGATTTCGCGCGGCTTGGGCAGTTCAAAGCTGCCGAGGTCTGCCACCTCCGCGAGCTCCTCTTCGATGATTTCGTTGCACAACTCGATGCACTCATCACAGATGTAGACACCGGGCCCGGCAATGAGCTTGCGCACCTGCTTCTGGCTCTTTCCGCAGAAAGAGCACTTCAGCAGATCCGTGCTCTCGCCAATCCGAGCCATATGTGAACCCCTTAGTATCCTGCTGCCAGGCAGCCCTGCACCGTTGCTGAAATCTTCGGCCGGCCCGCGGGGGCCGGTTTGTGACAACATCCACTCTAGGTCACATTCGCCCCCAAGGGTGGAAAGAAAAGGCCGGTGCGGCCAAATGAAGCTGGGCCGCACCGGCTTTCCGTACTGCTACCTCGTGATTGCCTGGGGCTTGATCTTGCGTGAGTCAAGCACCTGGTCGATCAGGCCGTATGCCTGCGCCTCTTCGGCGGTGAGGATCTTGTCGCGCTCGATGTCGTTGTTGACCTGCTCCGACGTGCGGCCGGAGTGGTGGGCCAGCGTGTCTTCGAGCCAGGAGCGCATGCGCATGACCTCGGCCGCCTGGATCTCCAGGTCGGAAGCCTGGCCGCCCTGGCCGCCGGACAGGGCCGGCTGGTGGATCAGGACGCGGGCGTTGGGCAGTGCCAGCCGCTTGCCGGGGGTACCGGCAGCCAACAGGACAGCAGCCGCGCTGGCGGCCTGGCCCAGGCAGACCGTCTGGATCTCGGGACGGATGTACTGCATGGTGTCGTAGATGGCCGTCATGGCCGTGAACGAACCGCCCGGGGAGTTGATGTAGAGGGTGATGTCGCGGTCCGGGTCGGTGGACTCAAGGACCAGCAGCTGGGCCATGATGTCGTCGGCGGAGGCGTCGTCAACCTGCACGCCGAGGAAGATGATGCGGTCCTCGAACAGCTTGGTGTAGGGGTCCTGGCGCTTGAAGCCGTAGGGCGTGCGCTCCTCGAACTGCGGCAGGACGTAGCGGCTGGACGGAAGATTGCCGGCGGACCACCCGAAGTTGTAGTTCATTGTTTTTGCTCCTGATCGAAGTGTTCTGGTTGCCGGTTAGTTCTGGGAGGCTGATTCGCCGGAGGCCCCGTTGGACGTTCCGCCGCCGCCGGATACCGAACCGGCGTGCGCGGCGATCTTGTCGAAGAAACCGTACTCGAGGGCCTCTTTAGCCGTGAACCACTTGTCACGGTCGTTGTCCTTGAGGATGGTCTCAACGGTCTGGCCGGTCTGCTCGGCCGTCAGTTCCGCCATGACCTTCTTCATGTGCAGGATGAGCTCGGCCTGGATCTTGATGTCCGAGGCCGTGCCGCCGATGCCGCCGGAGGGCTGGTGCATCAGGACGCGGGCGTTGGGCGTGGCGTACCGCTTGCCCTTGGTGCCCGAGGAGAGCAGGAACTGTCCCATGGACGCGGCCAGGCCGGTGGCGACGGTCACGACGTCATTGGGGATGAACTGCATGGTGTCGTAGATGGCCATGCCTGCGGTGACGGAGCCGCCGGGCGAGTTGATGTAGAGGTAGATGTCCTTTTCCGGGTTCTCGGCCGAGAGCAGGAGCAGCTGCGAGCAGATCGCGTTGGCGTTGTCATCACGCACCTCCGAGCCCAGCCAGATGATCCGCTCCTTGAGAAGGCGGTTGTAAATGTAGTTGTCCTGGGCTGCAGGATCGACGGTCGCCATCCGGGGGGCCTCTGAGTGCTGTGACATGTTTACTTACCTCTCACTGGTGACGGTGACATCACTGAAAATCACTACTTGGACACTAACCGGTTTCCCCGGCGTTTTGTTCGCGCACTGACGGCTGTTCGCTGACGGCGCACGATCGCCGAACCGGCGCTGCGGGGTTTCGGGTCCAACGCGAACGGCCCCCGGATCGGAAGGATCCAGGGGCCGTTGCTGCGGGTTGTTAAGGACTAGGCCTTGGCGTCTGCCGTGGCGTCCTCGGCGTCGACAACCTCCGCCTCGGCGGCTTCGGTTGCGTCAGCGCCGGCTGCCTCTGCAGCGGGGGCTTCCTCGCCGCCGGGGCGGACGAAGTCGCTGAGGTCAACGGTGTTGCCCTCGGTGTCGGTCACGGTGGCCTGGCCAAGGACGACAGCCAGTGCTTTGCGGCGGCGGACCTCGGAGACCATCATGGGGACCTGGCCGCTCTGGTCGATGATCTGGGCGAACTGGTTGGGATCCATGCCGTACTGGCTGGCGGTGGTGACGATGTAGTCGATCAGCTCGTTCTGGCTGACGTTGACTTCTTCCTTTTCCGCGATGGCGTCAAGGATGATCTCGTTCTGGAAGGCGCGGGCCGTGTTGGCGCGGACCTCTTCGCGGTGCTCCTCGGTGTCGTGCTCGCCTTCGCCGTGGCCGTTGCCCTCCTGGAAGTGGGCTTCGAGCTGCTCCTCGACCACCGAGTCAGGAACAGGAACCTCGACCATTTCGACGAGCTTGTCCAGGACCTTGTCGCGGGCTTCGACGCCCTGCTCAACGATCTTGGAGTCGGCAGCCTGCTTGGCCAGGTCTTCGCGGAGTTCGGCAAGGGTGTCGAATTCGGAGGCGAGCTGGGCGAAGTCGTCGTTCGCTTCCGGCAGTTCGCGTTCCTTGACGGCCTTCACCACAACCTTGACCTGGGCGGCTTCGCCGGCGTGGTCGCCGCCCACCAGGGTGGTGTCGAAGATGGCGTCCTCGTCAGCGCTGAGGCCGGTCACGGCCTCGTCCATGCCCTCAAGCATGGTGCCGGCGCCCACCTGGTAGGACAGGCCGGCGGCGGAGTCGACTTCCTCGCCGTCGATCGTGGCGGTGATGTCGATGGTGAGGAAGTCACCGTCGGCAGCCGGGCGGTCCACGGACTTCAGGGTGCCGAAGCGGCCGCGCAGTTCGTCCAGCGCCTTGTCCACATCAGCTTCGGAGGATTCCGCAGCCGCAACCTGGACCTCGATGCCGGAGTAGTCCGGGAGGTCGATCTCGGGGCGGACGTCAACCTCAGCGGCGAACTTCAGGCCGCCGTCGGTCGATGAGGGATCGGGCACCTCGGTGATTTCCACCTCGGGACGGCTCAGGGGGCGGATGCCGGACTCCTGCACGGCAGCCTGGTACCAGCCGTTGAGGCCGTCGTTGATGGCCGTCTCCAGGACGTAGCCGCGGCCGACGCGCTGGTCGATGAGCTTGGCAGGAACCTTGCCCTTGCGGAACCCGGGAACCTGGATCTGGGACGCAACGGTCTTGTAGGCCGAGTCGATGCTGGGCTTCAGTTCCTCAAAGGGGACCTCAACATTGAGCTTGACCCGCGTGGGGGTGAGGTTCTCGACAGCGCTCTTCACGGTCTAAGTACTCCTGGGTTGTGGGATGGGTTTCTGCAAACGCAATGGATGTCCAGGCCTGACGGTCCTGGCCGCAGAGTCGGGGTGACAGGATTTGAACCTGCGACTTCCTGCTCCCAAAGCAGGCGCTCTAGCCAAGCTGAGCTACACCCCGTAAGTGCACAGGCAAGTCTACGGTGATACGCGTCGCGATTGCACATTTGACACGTAGGCGATGGATTAGGTTTAGTTGTATCCGG